>CAXTQJ010000145.1:4479-6614 GCA_964246245.1 uncultured Sphingomonadaceae bacterium | reverse complement strand
CGACGCACAGCCGGCCGGCGACCTGACCGACGCCGGCGATCATGCCCGCGCCGGGCACGTCCTCGTCGTAGACCTTATGCGCCGCGAGCTGGCCGATCTCGAGGAAGGCGGTGCCGGGATCGAGCAGGCGCTCGACGCGCTGACGCGGCAGCAGCTTGCCACGCGCGACGTGCCGCTCGCGTGACGCCTCCGGACCGCCGTCGGCGATGCGCCCGACGAGGGCGGAAAGATCGGCGATCAGGCCGGCCATGGTTTCGGCGTTGCGCCGGGTCTCCGCCGTTGCGGGGAGGGGAGAGCCGATGTGTTGCGCCATGTCGAGGGCTATAGGCGGCGGTGGGCAGCCGCTCAACCCCGCCGCTGGTCATGCCCGCGCCGGCCGGGTATGACGCAGCCGGCGCTGGATGAGTGGCCGAGTGGTTTAAGGCAGCGGTCTTGAAAACCGCCGTGGGTTTGCGCTCACCGTGGGTTCGAATCCCACCTCATCCTCAGTCCTTGCACGGCGGGGTCGCCTGGCGCGGGACCATCGGCACGGTGTTGCCGCACTGCACGACCGACCCGCCCACAATGTATAACTGGGCGCGGTTGATGAAGTTCGGCAACGAGTTGACGCTGTTGTTGCGCACCGAGCAGCCACGGCAGTTCTCGACCGAGATGCCGTTGCCGAGCGTGTTCAGCACCGTGTTTCCGGTCACCGCGATACGGTCGAAGCCGCCGTCGGCGACGCCGTCGTGGGCTCCGTCGAACAGGCTGATGCCCTGCATGAAGCCGACCATACTGTTGTCGGCGATGTTCAGGTCGGCGACGGGGGGATTGGCCGGACGCGACCACGCCTGGATGCAGTCGACGTGGGCCCCGGGCGCGGGCGTGAATTCGGAGCAGGCGTTGTGCGCGATGACCAGGTTGCGCGATTCGGCGAGGTCGATGCCGTCGGCGGCCATCCGCGCGAACCAGTTCCCGGTGATCTGGCCACCGACGGTCCGGTCGTACACAACCCCGACCTTGAAATCGGTGATATGGACCGCATCGATGGTGACCTTCGTACTGACCGACGCCAGAAAGCCGTAGTTGTTCGGCGAGGTATCGCCGGGCGCGCCCTTGAGTACCCCGCCGGTCCACCGCACGCCGCTCGAGCCCGTCACCTGAGCCCCGGCTACCGTTGCCGCGCTGGCGTCGATCGTCAGCGGCGGATCGAAAGTGCGGTTCTTGATCTTGACCGGCGGATACTCGCCCGCGACGAGGCGCACGGTGTCGCCGGGATGCGCGGCGGCGATGGCGCTGGCGATGGTGCTGGGATTGGCGGCGAGGACGGCCAAGGCGATCAGAATCATGCATTCTCTCCGGGCTGGACGATGAGCCGGCGACTTCGGCTGCAGCTGTTATCGGCAGCCGCGCCGCGGCCTTAAGACGCTCGGGCGTTGACGGGGCGCAGGGGTTCCGCAACACCGGAGTGGTGAACAGTCCCGTTGTCGTCGCGGCCGCAGCCGCCTTGTTTCTGGCGGTCGGCGGTGGCCTGCTGACACCGATCGACGCGTGGTACGCCAACCTGCGCAAGCCGCGGTGGAACCCGCCGAACTGGGCGTTCGGCCCGGCCTGGACGCTGATCCTCGGCCTGTGGGCGTGGTCGGGCGTTCTCGCGTGGCGTGGCGCCCCCACTGGCGATGCGCGGACGATGGTGCTTATCCTCTACGGCTTCAACGCGCTGTGCCACTTCCTGTGGAGCCCGTTGTTCTTCAAGCTCAGGCGACCAGACTTCGCGCTGGTCGAGGTCGTCTTGCTGTGGACATCGCTGCTCGCGCTGCTGATCCTGATTAGGCCGTTCTCGGTTCTCGCGACGTGGCTGATCGTGCCCTATTTTGTGTGGGTCAGCTTCGCCGCGTGCCTCAACGCCGCGATCGTCCGCCTCAACCGGCCGTTTGCCTAGCAGTCGATCACCGCCTTGCCGATCAGGCGGCCGTCGGCCATCGCTGTAAAGGCTTCGGCGGCGGCAGCGAGCGGCAGGCGCAATCCGACGGGCGGGACGAGCCGCGGCGCGAGGGCGTCGATGGCACTGAGATTCGCCGCGCCGCCGACCGGATCGCGGCGGGCGTATTCGCCGGCGCTTTTTTTTATGTTATGGATACCTCGGTGCTCTATTG
>CAXTQJ010000145.1:3729-4469 GCA_964246245.1 uncultured Sphingomonadaceae bacterium | reverse complement strand
GTTGGGGGGGGGGGTTTTGCGCGGGGGCGCCCGCCGCCCGCGTCTACCCCGCGCGCCGGTTTGTTAGCGAAAGCCCCCGCTGCGACCCCGCCGACGACGCCGACGACGAGGTAGCGACCGCCCGGCGCGAGGCTGGCAAGTAGCGCTGCGGTCAGCCGTCCGCCGACGGGGTCGAAGACGATATCGGCCGGCGGAAGGACGGGCAGGGGGGAGTCGCGCGGGACGACGACTAGGCCGGCTCCCACCGTCGCCGCCGCGTCCCCTTTGGCGGCAGACGAGACGAGCGCGGTCACATCGGCACCGAGCGCCTTAGCCAGAGCGACGGCGGCGAGGCCCGTGCCGCCGCCCGCGCCGGCGACGGTCACCCGCTCGCCGGCCACCAGCCGGCCCCGGCGGACGAGTGCGACATAGGCGGTCAGCGCCGTGACGGTGAACGCAGCGCCGTCGGCAAGGGTCAGCCCGGCGGGGACTGGCCTGACCGCAGCGGCGGTAACGGTCGCGCGCTCGGCGACTAGCCCGTACCGCGCGCCCACGATGACTGCGCGGCCGCGCAGCGCCGGCTCGACGCCGGCCCCGACCGCGATCACCACCCCCGCCGCCTCGACGCCGGGCACGAACGGCAGCGGCGGCGCGAACTGGTAGCCGCCCGACAACATCAGGACATCGGGATAGTTGAGCGCGGCATGGGCGATGGCGACGGTCACCTCGCCCGGTCCCGGCGGCGGCGGCTCGGGCCAGTC
>CAXTQJ010000145.1:678-3719 GCA_964246245.1 uncultured Sphingomonadaceae bacterium | reverse complement strand
ACCGTTACCGCCGCTGCGGTCAGGCCAGTCCGGCTCGAAGGCTAGGCCCGATCGGTCGTCGTTCAGCCGGTGGCAGACCATCGCGCGCATCGGCGGCTTCCTTCGTCGGCGAACTGGCCGATTGCCGCTTGGCGGCTGCCATCCGGCCGTGTCAAGCTGGTGCCAACGAACCTGGGGAGAAGGTCATGGCAGTCAGCCTTGGCGCGGTGTTCGCCGCCGTCGGAGCGATCGTGTCGCCCGACGCGCCGGCGCTGATCCACGGCGACAAGGTCACGACGTGGCGCGACTTCGACCGGCGAACCGACGCGCTCGCCGCGGCCTTTCTCGCCGGGGGTGCGGTCGCCGGCGATCGTGTCGCGATCCTGTGTCGCAACGGTCCGGCCTATGCCGAGACGTCGGTGTCGGCGCTGAAGGCGCGACTGGTCCACGTCAACGTCAACTACCGCTACACCGGCGACGAGCTGTTCTACATCCTCGACAACAGCGACGCCACCGTCCTCGTCCACGACGCCGAGTTCGCCGGCGTCGTCGAAGCGCTACGGCTACGGTTGCCGCGGCTGAAGTTGGTCGTCGAGGTCGGCCCGGCGTTCGAGGCAGCGGCAACCGCCGACCTCGCCTTGCCGCCGCAGGATCACCGCCCCGATGATCTGCTGTTCATCTACACCGGTGGCACCACCGGCAGTCCCAAGGGCGTGATGTGGGCCCAGGGCGACCTGTGGACCCTGATGGGAGCGGGCGCGCCGATCGGCGGTGAACCGCTGCCCGGCCTCGACGCGTTGCTGGCCCAGATCGCGGTCACGCCGACGCGCCAGACGAGCCTGATCCTGCCGCCGCAGATGCACGGTACCGGGTTCCTCACCACCCTGTCGACGCTGGCGCGCGGTGGGAGCGTCGTCACCCTGCCGTCGCCGGGGTTCGTCGTGGCCGAGGCGCTCGCCGCGTGCGCCGACCACCAGTGCGACTATGCCGTCATCGTCGGCGATGCCTTCGCCCGGCCGCTGCTCGCCGCGCTCGACCACGGGGCGGGGAGCATCGCCTCGCTCCGGACGGTCATCTCGTCGGGAACGATGTGGTCGCCCGAGGTCAAGGCCGGGCTGCTTCGCCACAACCCCGACCTGATGCTGATCGACGCGCTGAGCTCGTCGGAGAGCCTCGGCATCGCCTCGTCGATCACCACCGCGGGCAACGCCGGTACGCCGACGCGCTTCGCCGCCGGGATCGAGACGATCGTCGTCGACGACGACCTGCGTCCCGTCGCGCCGGGGTCGACCGGGCGGCTGGCGCGGGGCGGCCTCAACCCGCTCGGCTACTGGAAGGACCCGGCCAAGTCGGCGGCGACCTTCCCGACGATCGGCGGCAAGCGCTATTCGGTCGCCGGCGACTGGGCGCAGGTCGAGCCCGACGGGTCGATCACGCTGCTCGGCCGGGGAAGCCACTGCATCAACACCGGCGGCGAGAAGGTCTTCCCCGAGGAGGTCGAGGAGGCGCTCAAGACCCATCCGGCGGTCGACGACGCCCTCGTCTTCGGCGTCGCCGACGCCAGGTGGGGACATGCGGTGACCGCCGTCGTCGCCGGGACGGGGGCCGGCGAAGCCGAGCTGGTCGCCCACATCAAGGCGAAGCTCGCGCCGTACAAGGCGCCCAAGCGGATCGTCCAGGTGGCCCAGGTGCCGCGCGCGCCGAACGGGAAGGCCGACTATGCCCGCGCCCGGGAGCTGGCGACTTAGCTTGACGGTTTTGTCGTGCGGACCGTCAACTTATGGCCTCCGCACCTTCGTGCCGGGCGGCAGAAATCGCGCCACGCGGAGCGCGAACCGTCCGTTGTCAACTTAAGCTACTTCTTGCCCAACCCGAACCCCGAGAAGCGCTTGTTGAACCGCGCGACCTGGCCGCCGGCGTCGAGCATCTTGCCCGCGCCGCCGATCCACGCCGGGTGCGACGTCGGGTCGATGTCGAGCGCGAGCGTGTCGCCCTCCTTGCCCCACGTCGACCGCGTGGTGAAGGTGGAGCCATCGGTCATCTGGACCTTGATGGCGTGATATTCGGGGTGGATGCCGGGCTTCATCGCGTCGTTTCCTGAGCTTGGTGGCTGGTTCCGACCAGCCGAAGTGAACGGAGGCGCGTAGCAAGCGAAGTCCTACATGGCAAGGTCGCAGTGCGCGATGGCTCGATCCTCCCCGTTTCGCGGGGAGGATCGTTTGATGCCGCCTTCCCCGCGGGGCGGGAGGGATAGTCTGGTAACCATCCCGCGATAGGGAGGATCGCTTGGCCAGCACCGACGCGCTGTGGCATGGCGCATCGGTGTTTGTTCGATTCATGCTCTTCGCCACCATCGCGTCGGCTGGCACCGCGACCGCGCAGGAAACCGGGCCGGCGTCCGTCGCCGGCTTGCCCGCCGCGCCAACCTCCTCGTCCGCACCGCCCGCCGATCCCCCGCACGGCATCGACGCCGACTTTGCCGCGTGGCTGGCGCAGTTCCGCGCCGACGAGCTGGCGAAGGGCGTGTCCTCGGCCGCGGTCGATGCGACGCTCACCGGGCTGCGCTACTCGCCGCGCGTCGTCGAGCTCGACCGCGTCCAGCCGGGGACCGGCACGGCGGCGAGCTTCGCCGACTATGCCGCCCGCCATGTCGAGGGTCTGATCGTCGCGCGCGGCCGCGCCGTCCATGCCGAACTGGCGACCGACCTGCTCAACACCGAGGCGGCGACCGGCGTCCCCGGGGCGGTCGTCCTCGGCATCTGGGGGATGGAGTCGAGCTTCGGCGCGGTCACCGGTACCTTCGACGTCCCGCGCAGTCTCGCCACCCTTGCCTTCGAGGGACGGCGGCGCGCGCTGTTCACCCGCGAGCTTGCCGCGGTCGTCGACATCGTCGCCGTCGGGCACATCGGCCGCGACCGCCTGACCGGGTCGTGGGCCGGGGCGATGGGCCAGCCGCAGTTCCTTCCCTCGACCTATCTCGCCGACGCACGCGACGGCGACGGCGACGGCCGCGCCGACATCTGGACGTCGAAGCCCGACATCGTCCGCGCGATCGCGACCAA
>CAXTQJ010000145.1:0-668 GCA_964246245.1 uncultured Sphingomonadaceae bacterium | reverse complement strand
GCGCCGCCGACGGTTGGCGGCGAGGAGCGGGCAGCGCGGCGGGGGGGGGGGTCGCGGTGACCGTCCCCGCCGGGCTGGACCGCGACCGCGTCCGCGACCTCGTCCTGCCGACGACCTGCGCCAAGGTGCTCGCGAAGCACAGCCGCTGGATTCCGGTCGCCGAGTGGCGCGCGCTCGGGCTGACGCCGGCACCGGGAGCGGCCGCCTGGCCGCCGGACGACACGCTCGCGACGCTGGTCGAACCCGACGGCGCGGGGGGCAGGGCGTTCCTGACGCTGGGCAATTTCCGCGCGCTGCTGGGGTACAACTGCTCGAATTTCTACGCGCTGTCGGTGGGGCTGCTCGGCGATGCGCTGCGGTAGAAGCCCGAAATCCTCACCCGGGCACGTGCTGCCGGCGCACGGCGGCAGTCCCGTCCGCGCCGGCGCCATCGGCAAACGGTCGCACCCGATCGCGGACCTCTTCTTTGTCGCGGCTTCGCGTGAACCTCCTTCCGCTCGGGGCGACCGCAGCATGTGGTTCACACGAAGCCACGAAGCCGCGAAGAAGAGCAGGTGGCGATGATCGGCCGTTTTCGATATCCTGGCCTTCGCGATAAAGCCGGCAAGACGGTCGACGTCGGTCGGCGGCAAGCCGGGGCGGCGGCTGCGGCGCTGTTCGTCGCCGCG
>CAXTQJ010000144.1:0-6616 GCA_964246245.1 uncultured Sphingomonadaceae bacterium | reverse complement strand
GACGGAGGGGGTGCGGGCGGGAGGCCACGCCACTCGATCGCCGCCCCCTCCGGCGCTCCGCGCCAACTCCCCGCGAGCGGGGAGGATCAGCCGGCGTCGATTGCCGCTGCGAGATCGACGTCGCGCCGCGTCAGCCCGCCGGCGTCGTGGGTCGTCAGCCAAACCTCGACACGGTTGTAGACGTTCGACCATTCGGGGTGGTGGTCGGCCTTTTCGGCGAGGAGCGCGACGCGCGTCATGAAGGCGAAGGCGTGGGTGAAGTCGGCAAACTTGTAGTGGCGCACGATTGCGTCGCCGTCGCGGTTCCACCCCGGCAGGCCGGTCAGCGCCAGCTCGATCTCGGCGTCGACGAGGCGGATCGGGGGGGGCATCGGCGGCGTCCTGCTTGGCGGGGGAGCGGACCATCCCTATGCCGGTGGCGATGAGCCAGAGTCAAAACCGCGAGCCGCCGTCAGCGACGCTTCCACCGACCCTCGGCGACATCGACGCGCTGGCGCAGGCGGCGATCGAGCGCCTGCCGGACGAGTTCCGCGACTGGCTCGGCCCGGTACTGCTGCGCGTCGAGGATTTCCCCGATGCCGAGGTCATGGCCGCGATGGCGCTGGAAAGCGAGTTCGACATCCTCGGCGTCTACCAAGGCCGCCATGTCGGGCTGAAGGGCGACGTCCCGACCGGCGCGCTGCCCGACATCATCTTCCTCTACCGCCGCGCGCTATTGGATGAGTGGTGCGAGACGGGGGAGAGCCTCGACGCGCTGGTGACCAACACGATCGTCCACGAGATCGGCCACCACTTCGGGCTGAGCGACGCCGACATGGCGCGGATCGAAGCGGCGGCGGAGTAAAAGCTATGAAGAAGCATCGCATCGAACTGGACAGCATCATTGTCTGCGAGGTGCTTGCTCTGGTTTTCTGCGTTGGCAGCGCGTTCACCTCCGATGCGGTGAAGCGCGGTGTAGGACTTGGGATTGGCTTCATTTGTCTCGCAGTGTTGATTGGCTACTCCATACGCTTGAGAAACCTGATGCGGCAGGCTGAGCCGCAAGACAGCGACGATGACCTGTTCAAGGACATACGAGCAGGTAAACACATGCCGTAATTGAGAGCGTCGCGGCTAAGCCGCGCCGTCGGCCGGGCTCGGCGGACATGCTCCGCCGCCCCACCGCCGGGGCTTGCGCGAGGCCGATCGGGGCGAGGGGGCGCTTGCCGCGCCCGCTCGCAGCTCGCGGCCGCGCTATGCCCCCGCCAGCGCCGCCAGCAGCAGCAGCGCGACGATGTTCGTGATCTTGATCATCGGGTTGACCGCGGGGCCGGCGGTGTCCTTGTACGGGTCGCCGACGGTGTCGCCGGTCACCGCCGCCTGGTGGGCGGGGCTGCCCTTGCCGCCGTAGGCGCCCTGCTCGATGACCTTTTTGGCGTTGTCCCATGCGCCGCCGCCGCTGGTCATCGAGATGGCGACGAACAGCCCGCTGACGATGACCCCCATCAGTAGCGCACCGAGCGCGGCGAAGGCGTTGCCCTGCCCCGCCACCGCGCGGATGACGAAGTAGACGACGACCGGGGCGAGCACCGGCAGCAGCGACGGGACGATCATCTCGCGGATCGCGCCCGACGTGACGAGGCCGACGGTGCGGGCATAGTTCGGCCGGACGCTGCGGTCGGCGATGCCGGGGTTCTCGCGGAACTGGGCGCGGATGTCCTGCGCCACCGCCTGCGCCGTCCGGCCGACGGCGGTCATCGCCATGCCGCCGAACAGGTACGGCAGGAGCGCGCCGAGGAGCAGCCCGACGACGACGTACGGGTTCGACAGGCTGAAATCGACCGCGACGGTTCCGAAGAACTGCTTGAGGTCCTCGGTGTAGGTCGCGAACAGGACGAGCGCCGCCAACCCGGCCGAGCCGATCGCATAGCCCTTGGTCACCGCCTTGGTCGTGTTGCCGACCGCGTCGAGCGCGTCGGTCCGCTCGCGGACGTGGGGGTCGAGCCCGGCCATCTCGGCGATGCCGCCGGCGTTGTCGGTGACCGGACCATAAGCATCCAGCGCGACGACCATGCCGGCGAGCGCCAGCATCGCGGTCGCGGCGAAGGCGATCCCGATCAGCCCGGCGAGCTGGTAGGCGACGACGATGCCGGTGACGATGACCAGCGTCGGCAGCGCGGTCGACTCCATGCTGACCGCGAGACCCTGGATGACGTTGGTGCCGTGGCCGCTGTCGCTCGCGCGCGCGATCGACTGGACCGGGCGGTAGCCGGTGCCGGTATAGTACTCGGTGATCCACACGATCAGCCCGGTGACCCCCAAGCCGACCAGCATGCACCAGAACAGGTCCATCGCGCTGAACACGGTGTGTGACGCGGTCGGCCCCGACGTCGTCGCGTCGACCGCGGTGCCGATCGCGGCGTGCATGTCGGGGAAGACCCAGCGGGTGGCGAGGTACAGCGCCGGCACCGACAGCAACGCGGTGGCGATGAAGCCCTTGTACAGCGCGCCCATGATCGACCCGCCGCCGAGCCGGACGAAGAAGGTACCGATGACCGAGGTGATGATGCACACGCCGCCGGCGAGGAGCGGCAGCGTCATCAGCCGCGCCGCATCGGCCCCCGCGACGAGCAGCGCCACCAGCACCATCGTCGCGCCGAGCGTGACGACGTACGTCTCGAACAGGTCGGCGGCCATGCCGGCGCAGTCGCCGACGTTGTCGCCGACGTTGTCGGCGATGACGCCGGGATTGCGGTCGTCGTCCTCGTCGAAGCCGAGTTCGTTCTTGCCGACCATGTCGGCCCCGACGTCGGCCGCCTTGGTGAAGATGCCGCCGCCCAGCCGCGCGAAGATCGAGATCAGCGACGCGCCGAAGCTCAAGGCGACGAGGGCGTTGATGACCGGGCGCGACGTCGCCGTCATGCCGCCCATGCTCGGATCGACGAGCGCGTAGAAATAGCCGGCGATGGCCAGCAGAGCCAGGCCGGCGACGAGCATCCCCGTTACCGCGCCCGAGCGGAACGCCATGGTCAGCCCGGCCTGGAGCGAGGTCTGCGCCGCGACCGCCGTCCGCACGTTGGCGCGGACCGAGATATTCATGCCGATGAACCCGGTCGCCCCCGACAGGACCGCGCCGACGAGGAAGCCGATCGCCGGCACCAGCCCGAGGAAAACCCCCACCAGGATGACGACGACGACGCCGACGACGCCGATCGCCAGATACTGACGCTGAAGGTACGCCGCGGCGCCCTCCTGGATCGCCAGCGCGATCTCCTGCATCCGCGTACTGCCGGCCGACGCGCCGAGGACGCTGCGCGAGGTGACGATGCCGTAGACGACGGCGGCAAGGCCGCACGCGATCGCGACGAGAACGAAGGTCATGGATTCCCCCGGGGTAGGCCGCCGCCGGTGGCGCGACCGAAGACGAACGATTGCGGCGGCTTGTGGCAAAAGGACGGCGGGATGGCAAGCACGGGGGGCTAAGCCAACCTCGGATCATTGCGGGTCGCGAACCGCCATGCCATCGCGGCGATTGCCGCAGTGAAGCCGATTGTCAGCATCCCAACCGCCATGCCGGCGAAAGCAATAGCGACAGCGGACCAGATATTCGTCGCCGTCACCATCCTAGGAACGAGCTTGTCACTGTTTACAGCGCCGATGGCAGAGGCCGTGAGAAGCAGCGACCATCGATGCCCGCTGGTGGCGCGCAAGACCCGGAGCGGGGAAACAAACTTCACAGTCAGCGCTCGCGCGACCGACCACGCTGGCAACATTGCGGAGATCATAAGCTGCGCCGCTACTGCTACAAGAAAGATCGCGACGCGAGCACCTTGGCCGAGCAGCGGTTTGAAGGCGAAAAGGATCGCGAAGCCCACGAGCAGGGGCGCGAAACCCAATATACTCGCGAGCCCGAAGCGCACGAAGCCGGCGACATTTGGCTGCCGCGAAATGATCGCCAAAGCTCCAACATAGATAGCGGCCATCCAAATGGTCGAGATGGAGACAACGGGCGCAGCGTCAGCCCAGTCGAGCTTCCGCTGTTGCGACCAGATGACGAGGTCGAAGCTGGCCGACGACGTCACGGCAGCAAATCCGAGTAGCCATGCAGCACGCGACATGTGCTGCCAACTGGCGATCGCCTCTTGCAAGATGCTGGCGCGTTCGTCGCTCATAGCAGAGCGAGCATAGCATCGACCCACGCTGGCACCAGCACGCTCGCCGGGCCATGGCGCGCGTCGGCGAACGACGCGGTGCCCGCCGACGGGTCGAGGTTGAGCTCGAGGGTGTCGGCCCCGACGCGGCGGGCGAGATCGACGAAGCCGGCGGCGGGGTAGACCGCGCCGCTGGTGCCGATCGACACGAACCGGTCGCACGCGGCGAGCGCCGCCTCGATCCGGTCCATGTGGTACGGCATCTCGCCGAACCAGACGATGTTGGGGCGGAGCGTGCCGCCGCAGCCGCAAGGACGCGCGCCGGTCAGGTCGCCCGACCACCGCTCGGTCGCGCCGCACCGGGCGCACAGTGCCGATGCCAGCTCGCCGTGGATGTGGACCAGCCGGCCGCCGCCGGCGAGGCCGACCGCGGCGGCGGCGCGGTCGTGGAGGTCGTCGACGTTCTGGGTCACGATCAGCAGCTCGCCCGGCCAGTCGCGGTCGAGGCGCGCCAGCGCGGCATGGGCGGCGTTGGGCGCGACCCGCGCCAGCGCGGCGCGGCGGGCGTCGTAGAAGCGCTGGACGAGGACGGGGTCGCGGGCGAACGCGGCGGGCGTCGCGACGTCTTCGACGCGGTGGCCCTCCCACAGCCCGTCGGGTCCGCGGAAGGTCGGCACGCCCGACTCGGCGGAGATGCCCGCCCCGGTGAGGACGACGATCGCGCCGCCCGTCGTCGTCCCGCTCACGCCGTCGGCGCGACGCCGGGCGCGACGAACAGCCGTGCGTTGTTGCGCCCCGCACCCTTGGCAGCGAACTGGGCGAGGTCGGCTGCGGCGAACCACGCCCCGGTCGAGGCGATGTCGGCGGTCAGCGGCGCGATGCCGAAGCTCGCGGTGACCGGAACCCCGGCGATCGCCTCGATCTCGGTTCGGAAGCGGTTCGCCGCCGCGAGCGCCGATTCGGGGTCGAGCTCGGGCAGCAGGACGCCGAACTCCTCGCCGCCGACGCGGCCGAGGACGTCGTTGGCCCGCAGCATCAGGATGCAGCAGTCGGTCACCGCGCGGAGCACGGCGTCGCCGGCGGCATGGCCCGACCGGTCGTTGATCGCCTTGAAGTGATCGAGGTCGAACAGGACGAGGCTGCACGGCCGGCCGTAGCGGTCGCGCCGGGCGATCGCGCGCGCCGCCTCGGCGATGAACGCGCGGCGGACGAGGACGCCGGTCAGGTGGTCGTAGCGCGCGATCTGGCGGAGCTCGAGCTCGTCGACGACGATCGCGGCGAAGGTCGTCAGGATCTCGATCTCGGTCGTCGAATAGTCGCGCGGGACCGAGTCGAGCGCGCACAGGGTGCCGACGTGATAGCCGTCGCGGCTGGTCAGCGGCACCCCTGCATAGCTGGTGATGAACGGCGCGCCGACGACGAGCGGGTTGTCGGCGAAGCGCGGATCGGCATGGGCGTCGGCGACGACCATCGGCCGGCCGATCGCGGTGGTGTAGTCGCAGAAGGCGATGTCGCGCGGCGTCTCGGCGGCCTCGATGCCGGGGTGCGACTTGAACCACTGGCGGTCGCGGTCGACCAGCGACACGGCTGCCATCGGCACGTTGAACACCGTGCGGACGAGCGCGGTGATGCGATCGAACGACGCCTCGGCGGGCGAGTCGAGAACGTCGTAGCGATCGAGCGCGGCAAGGCGCTCGGCCTCGCCGACGCCGCGCGCGGCGATGCCGGACACGCTGGTATTCGGCGCGGGATCATCCGACGCTTGGCTCACGCTCACGATTACGACGGCCCCCGGGCGCTTTGCGTCGGTGCATTGCCACATTAAACTTAAGGAATGGTACGTAACGGAGTGGCAACATGACGCGCATCGGCGTTCTCGGCGCGGGCGGACGCATGGGCCGGGCGATCATCGCCATGATCGCCGCCGATCCGGCGCTCGGCCTCGCCGGGGCGGTCGAGGCCGCGGGCCACCCGGCGGTCGGGACAGCGCTTGGGCATGAGCTGATCGTCGGGACCAACCCGACCGCGCTCGCGGTGGCGAGCGACGTGCTCGTCGACTTCACCACGCCCGCCGCGCTGGCGGCCAACCTCGACGCCGCGGGTGCGGGCCACGCCGCGATCGTCGTCGGCACCACCGGGCTCGGCCCCGCCGACCACGCCGCGATCGACCGCGCGGCGCGCGACATTCCCATCCTGCAGACGGCGAACACCAGCGTCGGCGTCGCCGTCCTCGCCCGGCTGGTCGCGGCGGCGGCGGCGGCGCTGCCCGGCTGGGACGTCGAAATCCTCGACCTCCACCACCGCGACAAGCGCGACGCGCCGTCGGGTACCGCGCTGATGCTGGGTGCGGCGGCGGCGACGGCGCGCGGGACCGACCTCGCGGCGGCACGCGATGGCGACCGCGACGGCACCCCGCGCCGCTCCGGCGGCATCGGCTTCGCGGCACTGCGCGGCGGTTCGGCGGCGGGCGACCACCTCGTCCTCCT
>CAXTQJ010000143.1:6276-6714 GCA_964246245.1 uncultured Sphingomonadaceae bacterium | reverse complement strand
ATCACCGGGTTGCCGGTCAGGTGGATCGCCGCCGCCGCGACCCCTTCCCCCACCAGCGCCGCCACCGCCGCCGCCGTCGGCGCGAGATGGAGCGTCGCCAGCTGGGCGATGACGCGGCGGTGCATGTCCTCGGGAAACGGCTCGACGGCATTGCTGCGCAGCCCCGCCTCGACGTGCGCGACCGGCACCCGCGCATAACTCGCCGCGAGCGCCCCGGCGAACGCGCTGGCGGTGTCGCCCTGGACGACGACCATCGCCGGCCGCGTCCGCGCGATCACCCCGCCGAGCCGCGGCAGCGCGGCGGCGACGACGTCCGCCGGCGTCTGGCCGTCGCGCATCAGCTCAAGGTCGAGGTCGGGAGCCAGCCCGAACACCGCCAGCGCCTCGCGGGCGAGATCGCGATGTTGGCCGGTCGTGCAGAGCGTGACGGCGACGCCG
>CAXTQJ010000143.1:452-6266 GCA_964246245.1 uncultured Sphingomonadaceae bacterium | reverse complement strand
ACGCCGCGCGCGGTGAGGGCAAAGACCACCGGCGCCAGCTTGATCGCCTCGGGCCGCGTCCCGAGGACGAACAATACGCCGCTCTGTGATGTCACGCCCCCGTGCATGCCGGTTATGGTAGCGGGCCGCGAGCATTTGCAAAGGGAAATAAGGATTTGCGTCCGAAGTCCGCGAGCGGCGGACGTCGCTGCCCTGCTTCGGGCTTCGCGGCCTCGCGGGTCCCCGCTTCCGGCGGGGCAGGTGCACGCCAAACCGCGAAGCCGACAAACAGAAGGCGGCGGTTTACGTCCAATAGCGGACATCAGCCGTCGCAGTCCCTCAATGGAAATGCGCCGGTCTTTTGCGCGTTGGGCACTTCGCGGATGCGCCACCGTCTCGAAAGCGCCTGCACCACGTCGTCCGACAGTTTCCGCGCCTTATCGATGTCGTCGCCTTTCGAGAACCCGACGACGATCTGCGAGGGTGCCTCGGCAAAGTTTTCAGCGCTGAACCCCATTGCTTCAGGCCCCACCGTTCCAACGTTTACGGTCGGATGAGCCACCGGCAGATTGTGCTGGATCTTGGCGGCCGAGTTTAGGTCAGCTTCCGTTGCTTTGCTGTTGTCGTAAAAGGGGAGCCTGTTGACTGCGGCGACGTCCCGGAGTGCAGCCTTCATGGTGGCGATCTGGCTTATGTCGTTTAGGCAAAACTGCACCATTCGGAAGGGGCGCTCACCTGTTCCGCATGCGGAGACCGCTAGAATGAGGGAAAGGAGTCCAGCACACCTTCTCATCGCCAAAACGTGCGCGGAACAGTGGCAATGCGCAATGACCGCTTTCCACCATTGCCGCCAAGTGACCGCAGTCCAAGCCCCGCGCCGCGCCGCGTCCGGTGAACCCTCGCCTATCCGCTCTTCAGCGGCTAAGCCCGCGGCGATGTCCCCGCTTCCCCTGATCGCCGTCGACGGCCCCGCCGCCAGCGGCAAGGGGACCGTCGCGCGCGCGCTGGCGCGGCACTTCGGGGTCGGGCACCTCGATACCGGCAAGCTGTACCGCGCGGTTGGGCTCGCGGTGCGACGGGCCGGCGGCGATCCGCGCGACGGCGAGGCGGCGACGGCGGCGGCCGAACACCTCGACGAGGCGCTGCTGGGCGACCCCGACCTGATGAGCGCGGTCAATGCCGAGAGCGCGTCGATCGTGTCGGCGCATTCGGCGGTGCGCGCCGCGCTCCTCGCCCGCCAGCGCGCGTTCGCGGCGCATCCGGCCGGCGCGGTGCTCGACGGGCGCGACATCGGCACGGTCATCGCTCCGCACGCGCCCGCCAAGCTGTTCGTCACCGCCGCGCCCGAGGTGCGTGCCGCGCGCCGCGCCGCCGAGCTGGCGGCGAACGGCCAGCCGCTGCCGCTCGCCACGGTCCTTGCCGACATCCTCGCCCGCGATGCGCGCGACGCGGGGCGGTCGGCCGCGCCGCTGACCCGCGCTGCCGACGCCGTCTTGCTCGACACGTCGGAAATGAGTATAGGCACTGCCGTCGCCCAGGCGATCGCGCTCGTCGAAGCGCGGCTGCGGGGCGGTTAGCAGACATTCTGGTCGGCTCGGGGACATCCCGCGGCCGCCTTAACGCCTGTGAAGGGCCGGACGGCATGGTGCCTCCGGTCGGCGCTGAACGGACGGCGTGGTGCCGGTCCGACGAACCGAAGGTATCCGACTACATGGCTTCCGCCGCTCTCCCGACCCGCGACGATTTCGCGGCGATGCTCGAAGGCTCGCTCGGCAAGAACCAGTCGTTCGAAGGGCGGGTGGTCAAGGGCCGCGTCACCGCGATCGAGAACGACCTCGCCGTCATCGACGTCGGGCTCAAGAGCGAAGGCCGCGTCCCGCTGCGCGAATTCGCCGCGCCCGGGATGAAGCCCGAGATCAACGTCGGCGACGAGGTCGAGGTGTTCGTCGACCGCGTCGAGAACGCGATGGGCGAGGCGATGCTCAGCCGCGACCGCGCCCGGCGCGAGGCGGCGTGGGATACGCTCGAGACGCAGTATTCGGCGAACGAGCGCGTCGAAGGCGTCATCTTCGGCCGGGTCAAGGGCGGCTTCACCGTCGACCTGTCGGGGGCGGTCGCTTTCCTGCCGGGCAGCCAGGTCGACATCCGGCCGGTTCGCGACGTGACGCCGCTGATGAACATCCCCCAGCCGTTCGTCATCCTCAAGATGGACCGCAAGCGCGGCAACATCGTCGTCTCGCGCCGCTCGATCCTCGAGGAGAGCCGCGCCGAGGCGCGCACCGGGCTGATCCAGAGCCTGACCGAAGGTCAGATCGTCGACGGCACGGTCAAGAACATCACCGATTACGGCGCGTTCGTCGACCTCGGCGGGATCGACGGCCTGCTCCACGTCACCGACATGAGCTACAAGCGCGTCGGCCACCCGAGCGAGGTGCTCAACATCGGCGACACGCTGCGGGTGCAGATCGTCCGCATCAACCGCGAGACGCAGCGCATCTCGCTCGGCATGAAGCAGCTCGAGCAGGATCCGTGGATCACCGCCGCGGCGAACTATCCGATCGACAGCCGCCACAAGGGCCGCGTCACCAACATCACCGAATACGGCGCGTTCGTCGAGCTCGAGCCCGGCATCGAGGGCCTCGTCCACGTCAGCGAGATGAGCTGGGTCAAGAAGAACGTCCACCCCGGCAAGATCGTCAGCACCTCCCAGGAAGTCGAGGTCCTCGTCCTCGAGGTCGACGAGGAAAAGCGGCGCATCAGCCTCGGCCTCAAGCAGGCGCAGCGCAATCCGTGGGAGGTCTTTGCCGAGACGCACCCGGTCGGCTCGACGGTCGAGGGCGAGGTCAAGAACTCGACCGAGTTCGGGCTGTTCGTCGGCCTCGACGGCGACGTCGACGGCATGGTCCACATGTCGGACATCGCGTGGGGCCTGTCGGGCGAGCAGGCGCTCGCCGCGCACCACAAGGGCGAGCGTATCCGCGCCAAGGTGCTCGAGGTCGACGTCGAGAAGGAGCGCATCTCGCTCTCGATCAAGGACCTCGACGACAGCCGCGTCACCGCGCCGGCGGCGGGCAGCGATGGTGGCCACGACTTCCGCAAGAACCAGATCGTCACCGCGACCGTTCTCGACAACCGCGACGGCGGCATCGAGGTCCAGATCGGCGAGGGCGGACCAACCGCGTTCATCAAGCGCGGCGACCTGTCCCGCGACCGCGACGAGCAGCGGCCCGAGCGCTTCCAGGTCGGCCAGAAGGTCGACGCGATGGTCATCGGCTTCGAGCGCGGCAAGAAGCCGATGCTGAGCATCAAGGCGATGCAGATCACCGAAGAGAAGCAAGCCGTGGCGCAGTACGGGTCGAGCGACTCGGGCGCGAGCCTTGGCGACATTCTCGGCGCGGCGCTCAACCGCGCGAAGGAAGCCGACAAGAGCTGACGCGAAGACCCTCGCGGCCGGTGCCGCAGGGGGTCGGTCGCCGGGCCAGGTGCGCCGGTTATGGGCGACCGTGGTAGCCGTAATAGCCGCCGGCCGCGTAATAAGGCGGGGGCGGCGCGTAGAAGCGGTGCTCGTAGGCCCAGCGGTCGTGGCGCAGCCGCCACTCGTGCTCGCGCCACGCCTCGCGTGCGCGCCAGTCGTCATGCCAGCCGTAGCCGCCGCCATGCCAATACGGATCGGCCGACGTCGCGGCGGGCAGCGCCACCGAAACCAGCGTCGCCGCCAGAAACGCGGCCGTCACACGCAGGCGTCGCATCTCGTCCTCCATCTCCCGGCGAAGGTACCGGGTGACGACCAAGCGCCGAGTCGGATGGGGGCAGGCTTGACACCGCCGTCAGCGGAAATTCATGACGGCTGCGCGTCGACGCCGGGCGGGAGTCGATCAGCCGGGGACGAACAGGAACGTGTCGTCGTACCGCCAGCGCAGGCCGCGCTTGAGGTAGATATCGCGCACGGCGGTCGCGGTCGGGAAGAAGTGGAGCGTGCCGACGTCGATCGCGACGAAGCGTCCGGTCAGCGGCTTGTTGGCGTTGGGGTGCTGGTCGCTGTCGAAGTCGTCCTGGGCGCCGTGCTGGAACTTCGACTTGAGGCCCGCGCTCAGTTTGCGGATCAGCGCCGTCGCTTCCCGAGTCAAGGCGCTTCGTTTCGACATCGCCAGTCCGCGTAGTGCGTGCCGTAATCGACGGCCGGGAGTTCTATCAACTTGCGAAGTCGGGAGACAGTCGCTGCGGCGCTGTCACTGCCGTGTCACAACTTTATGAATTGACGATAAAAGTTTTTTCGAAATCCGGGGCTGATCGTGGCCCGGCGCGTTGCCTGCGCAGACATTGCGTGAGGGACCGACGATGGCGACGAAGATGAGCAGCAAGGCCGCCGGCAAGGCAGCGGCGACCAAGGCCGCGCCGGCGCGACGGAGCGCGGCGGCGACCGGCGTCGACTATCCGGCGGCCGGCTCGCTGCCCGCAGCCGAGTTCGTCACCGGCGAGGGCGGGGAACTCCACCAGGTCGCGGCCAGTGGCCAGCCCGTGCTGACGACCAACCACGGGATGCCGGTCAGCGACGACCACAACAGCCTGAAGGCGGGCCCGCGTGGTCCGACGCTGCTCGAGGATTTCGTCCTCCGCGAGAAGATCTGGCATTTCGACCACGAGCGCATCCCCGAGCGCGTCGTCCACGCCCGCGGCCTTGGCGCCCACGGCCGTTTCGAACTGACCGACAGCCTGTCCGACTATACTACCGCCAAGGTATTGACCGACGTCGGCGTTGCCACCCCGGTGTTCGCCCGCTTCTCGACCGTCGCCGGCAACCGCGGCTCGGCCGACCTCGCCCGTGACGTCCGCGGCTTTGCGGTCAAGTTCTACACGCCCGAAGGCAACTGGGACATCGTCGGCAACAACATCCCGGTGTTCTTCATCCAGGACGCGATCAAGTTCCCTGACCTCGCCCATGCCGTCAAGGAGGAGCCCGACCGTGGCTTCCCGCAGGCCCAGTCGGCGCACGACACCTTCTGGGATTGGATCGCGTGCACGCCCGAGGCGATGCACATGGTCATGTGGCAGATGTCGGACCGCACCATCCCCCGGTCGGTGCGGATGATGCAGGGCTTCGGCATCCATAGCTTTCGTCTGGTCAACGCCGAGGGCAAGTCGACTTTCGTCAAGTTCCACTGGACGCCGCTGCTCAACATGCAGTCGGTGGTCTGGGACGAGGCGGTCAAAATCAACGGGGCTGATCCCGACTACCACCGCCGCGACCTCTACAACGCGATCGCCAACGGCGAGCATCCGCAATGGGATCTCGGCGTCCAGCTGTTCACCGAGGAGGAGGCGGCCGGATTCGACTTCGACCACCTCGATTCAACCAAGCTGATCCCCGAGGAGGTCGTGCCGCTGCGGACGATCGGCCGGCTGACGCTCGACCGCAACCCCGACAACGTGTTCAGCGAGACCGAGCAGGTCGCCTTCTGCACCCAGAATATCGTGCCGGGGATGGACTTTTCGGACGATCCGCTGCTCCACGGGCGCAACTTCAGCTATCTCGATACGCAGCTCAGCCGGCTGGGATCGACCAACTTCACCCAGATCCCGATCAACGCGCCGAAGTGCCCGTTCGCCAACATGCAGCGCGACGGCCACATGCAGACGCTGCCACAGGGGACGCGGGTCGCCTACACCCCGAGCCTGATCGATCCGTCCGGGCCGCGCGAGGATCCGGCCAAGGGTTTCAGGACCTTCCCCGCCGCCGACATCGGGCCGAAGGTGCGGGAGCGGGCGGCGACCTTCGCCGACCACTTCAGTCAGGCGCGGCAGTTCTTCATGAGCCAGACCGAGCCCGAGCAGGAT
>CAXTQJ010000143.1:0-442 GCA_964246245.1 uncultured Sphingomonadaceae bacterium | reverse complement strand
GCCGCACTGATCTTTGAGCTGTCGAAGGTCGAGCTCCCGATCATCCGGTCAACGATGCTCAGCCAGCTCGCCAACATCGACTCCGAACTTGCCGAGCGCGTCGCCAGCGGCCTCGGCCACCGTGCGCCGATCGCCCCGGTCGCCCCCGGCGTCCCGGCACGGACCGATCTGCCGCCGATCGTTCGCGACATTCCGAAGCTGCCGCCGGAGGGCTCGCCGACGTTCGAACTCACCAAGCCAGAGACGGATTTCCAGCTCAAGGAAGCGGTCGCTTTGGCGCAGGCGATGGCACAGCAGCGCCGGGCGTCGCGCTGATCTGAGTTCGGGTCCTGAGTGTGGCGACGACGATCCACCGCGCCAGTTCAGGGTGGCGGGCGCTGGGCGTTTTCTGGGCTGTGATGATCGTGGCTGCCGGGGGCGGTGGCCTCGCTCTACAGCTTTT
>CAXTQJ010000142.1:3702-6752 GCA_964246245.1 uncultured Sphingomonadaceae bacterium | reverse complement strand
CGCCGACCTCGCCGCCGCCGGCGCAGCGGCAACGAGCGCGGCGATGGCCGACGAGCTGGGCGGCCTGCTGGGGACTGGCTGGCGCACCCGACTGCGCCCGCTCGCCGTCAGTCGGTGGTCGGCCGAGCCCTATGTCGGCGGCGCGTGGAGCCATGCCCGCCCCGGGCGCCGCGACAGCCGCCGCCGCCTGGTCGAGCCGGTCGCCGACCGGCTCTTCTTCGCCGGCGAGGCCGGAGCGCTCGACGACGTCGGCACGGCGCACGGGGCCTACGCCACCGGCGTCGCCGCGGCGACGGCCGCGCTCGCCGCCTTGATGGGAGCCAAGTCGCCCGCCCACCAGGCGCGGCCGGAGGGGCGATGATCCGCGGGCTTGGCTGGCTGCTCGGCAAGCTGCTGACGATCGTCGTCGTCGCGGCGCTGATCGCCGTGACATGGGCGTTCGCCTATCGCTGGATCGATCCGCCACTGACGGCGCCAATGGTCCGCGATATGCTTGCCGGCGAGCACGTCGAGCGGCGCTGGGTCGGCCTCGATGCGATCAGCCCGGCGATGCCGCGCGCAGTGATCGGGGCCGAGGATTCGACCTTCTGCCAGCATCACGGCTTCGACCTCGCGGCGATCGAGCAGGCGGCGGCGCGCAACGCCACCTCGGCCAAGCTGCGCGGCGGCTCGACCATCTCGCAGCAGACGGCGAAGAACGCCTTCCTGTGGCCGGGGCGGTCGTACCTGCGCAAGGGGCTCGAAGCCTATTTCACCGTCCTCATCGAGGCGCTGTGGGGCAAGCGGCGGATCATGGAGATCTACCTCAATCTCGCCGAGCTCGGTCCCGGCATCTATGGCGTCGAGGCAGCGGCGCATCACTATTTCGACACGTCGGCGGCGCGCCTGACGCCCGACGAGGCGGCGCGGCTCGCCGCGATCCTGCCCCAGCCGATCAAGCGCGACGCCGCCGACCTTCGCGGCAAGGTCCGCCGCCACGCGCGGACGATCGAGCGCCGGATCGGCATCGTCCGCCGCGATGCGATCGACGCCTGCCTCGCGCGCTAAAGGCGGTCGCGGCCGTGACGTTCCTCCTGCCAGAACGGTGGGAGCGACGCGATGCGTGGAATGGCGGGACTGGCGGCAGCGATCGCCACGGCTGGGTTCGCGGGGGCGGCGCACGCCGATGTCTTCTATCTCAACTACGAGGCCTCCGGCGTCGAGGCGACGACGGCGACCTTCACCGTGGTCGGCACGACGACGTTCGACAACCGGACGAGCGGGGTTCCCTTCACCACCCACTTCCACACCGGCACTGCGATCACCGCCAGCTATAGCGCGGTCCAGATCAACGCCGCCGACCAGTATGGCGGGGCCGGCGGAGCCGGCACGTACGCCGTCGCCTTCGCCGACACTCCCTACTCGATGCATTTCACCTACGACGCCGCGGTGCTGCTCAAGGGCGTCAACTATTTCGGCTATTGGCTGTCGGCGCTCGATGCGGGCAATCGCGTCGCCTTCTATCGCGGTGGCGTCGAGGTCGGGTCGCTCAGCCCCGGCGACGTCCTCGCCCGGATCGGCGGCAACCGCGCCTATTTCGGCAACCCCAACCCGGCCTTCCATGGCCAGGACAGCAACGAGCCGTTCGCCTTCATCAACTTCTACGACAAGACCGGCAGCTTCGACGAGGTCCGCTTCAGCCAAATCGGCGGCGGCGGTTACGAGTCCGACAATCACACCGTCGGCTACTACCTGACCACCGGCGGCGTGCCTGAGCCCGCGACGTGGGCGCTACTCGTCGCCGGCTTCGGGCTGGTGGGGGTGGGGCTGCGTCGCGGCGAAGGCGACCGGGAACAGGTTGACGCAAGCGACGCCGCGGCGGCGTAACTTCGCAGTCTTCACACGGCCTCGCCCTTGGGGCGAACGGCGATTGCAATCGCGGCAGATCAACGGCGATGGCGACGCGCGGCATCACGCGACGGACCGGCGGCTAACGATGAGAAAGAACGCGCCCTACCGCAATGTCGGCGACTCGCGTTCGACATAGACCGAACCGGAGCGTGTAGGACAGCACCGATTGCGGGCGTGCCGACCGGGCGACGATGATCCGTCGCGTGGTCGGACGCGTCGGGGGCGGGATGGCTGTCGGACCTGCTCGCCGAAGCTGCGCGACTCCGCCCGCTTGAACGGGTTCGACGGTGTCCGCAACGCGACCCCCGGCCGCGCTACATCCCGGGCAGCTTGAATCCCGGCGGCAGGGGCAGCCCGGCGGTCATCTTCTGCATCTCGGCCTGACCGGCGGTATCGGCCTTGACCTTGGCGTCGTTGAACGCGGCGACGATCAGATCCTCGAGCATTTCCTTGTCGGCCGCGTTGAGCAGCGACGAGTCGAGCGCGATGCCGAGGATGCGACCCTTCGCTGTCGCCCGCACCGTGACCAGCCCGCCGCCGGCCGCGCCCTCGACCTCGATCGCGTCGAGGCTCGCCTGCGCCTTGGCCATGTCGTTCTGCAGGCCCTGGGCCATCTTCATGATGTCGTCGAGGTTAGGCATCGGCGGAACTCCGGCTGGCGGCGGGTATGTCGTCGGCATCGATACCGATCAGCGTCGCATCGGGGAAGGCGGCGATGATTTCGCGAACGCGCGGATCGGCCAGCGCAGCGGCGCGCTCCGCGGCGGTACGGGCTTCGGCCGCCTCGTGCAACGTCGGGCCGCCGCCGCCATGATCCGCGGCGCGTGCGAGCGTGACCGTCCAGCGCGCATCGGTGATCCGCGCCAGCACCGCCATCACCTGCGCGGCGAAGCCGGGGCCGAGGTCGGGCGCGGCGACGATGGTCAGGACGGGCGGGGCATAGTTGACGAGACGAACCTGTTCGGCGAGCGCGTGGGCGAGACGCGGCTCGCGCGACGCCTCGACAAGGGCGACGAGGGCCGGGAAGTCGGGGGGGAGCGGTGCGCCACCTGCCTCCGCCGAACCGATCTCCGACCTGCTGCCTTCCTTCTCTTCTCTGTCGTCCCCGCGCGTGCGGGGGCCCAGCTCCGGCGGCCTCAGGAGATGGGCCCCCCCGTTCG
>CAXTQJ010000142.1:0-3692 GCA_964246245.1 uncultured Sphingomonadaceae bacterium | reverse complement strand
GGGATGACAGGCTGAAGCGGGGATGCGCCGCTCCCATCCGCCTCGGTCAGCCGGCGGACGAGTTCGCCGGGGTCGGGCAGGCTCGACGCATGGACGATCCGCAGCAGCGCCATCTCGGCCGCCTGGACCGGGACCGGCGCGGCGTTGACCTCGGCCAAGCCCTTGAGCAGCAGCTGCCACAGCCGGTGGAGATTGGCGAACGACAACCGCACCGCCCAGTCGCGGACGACGGCGCGCTCCTCGACGCTCATCGCCGGGTCGTCGGCGTCGGCGACCTTGGCGCGGGTGACGGTGTGGACCAGCTCGAGCAGCTCCTGCACCACCTGCGCCGGATCGGTGCCGAGGTCGTAGCTGTCCTTGAACGCCGACAGCGCCGCCGCCGCCTCGCCGGCGAGCAGCAGCCCCATCAGCGACCGCACCGCGCCGCGATCGGACAGCCCGAGCATGTCGCGCACCGCCGCGGCGGTGACGACGCCGGCCCCGTGGGCGATCGCCTGGTCGAGAATCGACAGTCCGTCGCGGACCGACCCCTCGGCGGCGCGGGCGATCAGCGCGAGGGCTTCGGCCTCGGCGGTCGCACCCTCGGCCTCGACGATCCGCCCGAAGTGCGCCGCGAGGGTGTCGGCGGGGATGCGGCGAAGGTCGAAGCGCTGGCACCGCGACAGGACGGTGACCGGCAGCTTGCCGACCTCGGTCGTCGCGAAGATGAACTTGACGTGCGGCGGCGGCTCCTCGAGTGTCTTGAGGAGCGCGTTGAACGCGTTCTTCGACAGCATGTGGACTTCGTCGACGATGTAGATCTTGTACCGCGCGGTCGCGGCGGCATACCGCACCGCCTCGATGATCTCGCGGACGTCGTCGACGCCGGTATTCGACGCGGCGTCCATCTCGATCACGTCCATGTGCCGCCCGGCGGCGATCGCGACGCACGGCTCGCACACCCCGCACGGGCTGATCGTCGGGCCGCCGGTGCCATCGGGGCCGACGCAGTTGAGCGCCTTGGCGATGATCCGCGCGGTCGAGGTCTTGCCGACGCCGCGGACGCCGGTCAGCAGCCACGCCTGCGCCAGCTGGCCGCGCCGGATCGCGTTGCCGAGCGTCCTCACCATCGCGTCTTGCCCGAGCAGCGCGGCGAAGTCGGCCGGCCGGTACTTCCGCGCGAGGACGCGGTATTCGCCCCTCGCGGGAGCGCCGTCGCCGGGCGGCAGCGTGGGTTCGGGGCCGAGGAGGTCGTCCATCACCGCGGAAGTGGCGCAGCCGGCGGCGCGTGGCAAGCGGCGGCAGCGTCAGTTCTCGCCGCCAAACGGATAGCGGCTGAAACGCACGGTGCCGTCGGCATCGACCTCGACCAGCTCGTTCATCGTAGCCACGAGACCGGGCCTCGAACGCAAGGCGGGGCTACAGGTTCTCGTCGACGAGGAAGCGAATCAGAATTGTCCTGTTTCGCGACCTGACACGGGTGGGAGCCGGGAACGACCCAGCGCGGATTCGTTACGGCTGCTTCCTTCCGGACCTGACCGGGTTGGCGAGAGCACTGCCCGCCCGACTCCCGTTTGCGATATGGACGCCGTTCCCGCGCGGCGCAAGCGCGCCCGGCGCGGCCATGGGTTGCCAACCATCGGGGAGGATGGAACATTCGTCCCGGATGACCCGCCCCGCGCCCCGCGACCTGCTCGGCCAGCCGCGCGGCCTGGCCTATCTCGCCGGAACCGAGTTGTGGGACCGCATCTCGTTTCACGGAATGCAGGCGCTCCTCGTCCTGTACATGGCCGGGCAGCTGCTCCGTCCCGGCCATGTCGAGCACATCGCCGGCTTCGTCACCTTTCGCGGCGCGATCGAGGCCGTGACCGGACCGCTGTCGATCCAGGCGCTGGCGGCGCAGATTTTCGGCCTGTACGTCGGGCTGGTCTATTTCACACCGATCATCGGCGGCGCGATCGGCGACCGGATCGGGCGGCGGCGGACGGTCGTCGCCGGGGCGATAGTGATGACCGCCGGCCACTTCGCCATGGCCTTCGACGCGTCGTTCCTCGTCGCGCTCGCCTGCCTCATCCTCGGCGCGGGGGCGCTGCGCGGCAACCTCGAGGCGCAGGTCGGCGCGCTGTATGGTCCCGACGACCGCCGCCGCGACGACGGCTTCCAGCTCTACTACATCGGGATCAACGTCGGTGCCTTCGTCGCCCCGATCGTCTGCGGATTCCTCGGCGCGGCCTATGGTTGGCACCTCGCCTTCGGCTTCGCCGGCGTCGGGATGCTGATCGGTCTGATCGTCTACCTCACCGGCGGCCGGCTGATGCCGCCCCCTACCCTCCCGTCGACCACCCCGCGCGCGCCGCTGAACCCGGCCGAGCGCCGCGTCGTTGCCGTCCTCGTCGGGCTGATCCCGGTCCTCGCCCTGTTCTGGATCGCGCAGGCGCAGGTATGGAACGTCTACAACCTGTGGGTGCGCGACCATGTCGACCTGACCGTTTTCGGCTGGACCATGCCGGTGCCGTGGCTGCAGGCGCTCGACGGCATCGCGCCCGTTGTTCTGATGGCCCCGACGCTGGCGTGGTGGCGGGTCCAGGCGGCGCGCGGGACCGAGCCCGACGACATCGCCAAGCTCGCCATCGGCTGCCTGATCTTCGCCGGCGGCACGGCGTGGCTCGCCGCCGCGCCGCTGGTCACGCCACCGGGCGGCCGGGTGCCGCTGCTGTGGGCGGTCGCCTTCCACCTGCTGTCGAACGAGGGCTGGCTGTTCTTCGTGCCGATCGCGCTGGCGCTGTTCACCCGGGCCGCCCCGGCGCGGATCAACGCGACGATGATCGGGGTGATGACGCTCGCCACCTTCGTCGGCTCGACCGTCAGCGGTCGCCTCGGCGGGTTGTACGAGGGGCTCGACCCCGGCCGCTTCTGGCTGCTCCACGCTGCCATCGTCGCCGCCGGAGGGGTGATCTTCCTGATCGCCGGCCCGTGGCTGCGCCGCGAGCTAGCGCCGCGAGGCGTCGTGGCTTCCCCGCGGCATCTTGACCTCGAGGGTGGCGAGGTCGTCGCCTAGCCAGATCTGGCACGCCAGCCGGCTGGTCCGCGCCGCGCCGACGGCGAAATCGAGCATGTCCTCCTCCTCGGGCGTCGCGGGCGGCAGCTTGGCGAAGTCCTCCGGTCGGACGAGGACGTGGCACGTCGAGCACGCCATCGCCCCCTCGCATGCGCCCTCGAGCGGCTGGTCGTGCGCCTGGGCGAGGTCGAGGAGGCGCGTGCCCGCCGGCGCGTCGGCTTCTACCACCCGGGCGCCATCGGCCGCGACGAAGCGGACGCGGGTCATGCCGCGAGCGGCCGCAGGCGGTGGAGGGCGCCGGTCAGCGCCGCCACCGCCGCCCCGATCTCGACCGGGGTGGTGAAGCGGCCGAAGCTGAGCCGCAGCCCGTCCGCCACGCCCATCGCCGCGAGCACGTGGCTCGGCCGGCCGCTGGCCGAGGAGCAGGCCGATCCGGTCGACACGGCAAGGTCCCGGGCGGCGGCGAGGAGGCGCGTCGCGTCGACCTCGGCGAAACTCAAATTTACGATGCCCGGCCAGCGCGGGGCCGCGTCGCCGTTGACCGCAAAGGCCGCGCCGAGGCCGTCGCGCAGCTGCGCGGCGAGCGCCGTCGCGTGGGCCGCGTCGGCGGCCATCCGACCGGCCGCCACGGCCGCCGCCGCGCCGAGCCCGACGC
>CAXTQJ010000141.1:2062-6842 GCA_964246245.1 uncultured Sphingomonadaceae bacterium | reverse complement strand
GCGCGTACCCGGCGATCGCTCCGGCGGGGCTGGGGAAGACGCGCCTCGGCTGGACGAGCTGGATCGCTCCGCGGGGGACTGCCCGAACGCGTCGCGATCTGGCATTGAGGGATGTCGCCGCGCGCGCGGCGTGAGCAGAGGGGATCGAGACGATGGCCGAGATCAGCAGGAGCGCGTTGTTCGGGCGGTTGGCCCCGTCGGCGCTGAAGAGCATCGAGACCGCTTTCGGCTTTACCAAGCTGCGCGGCAATCCCTATGTCGAGCTGGTCCACTGGCTCCATACGATGAACGCCGACGCCAACGGCGACTTCGCCGCGATCAAGCGCCACTTCAACCTGGACGATGGCGCGCTCGGCCGCGACACCGTCACCGCGCTCGACAATTTGCCGCGCGGGGCGAGTTCGGTCGACCTGTCGGCACAGGTCGAGGAGGCGGTGGAGAAGGGCTGGCTCTACGCCTCGCTCCAGTTCGGCGCGAACAAGGTCCGCGGCGGTCACCTGCTCTACGGGTTGCTCAAGACGCCGAATCTCAAGAACGTGCTGTTCAGCATCTCGAAGGAATATCGCAAGATCGACGCCGAGAAGCTCGGCGAGGGCTTCGCCGGGCTGCTCGGCTCGTCGAGCGAGGCGAGCGAGGGCGGCCGGCTCGGCTCCGGCAGCAGCGCGGCGAGCGGTGGCGGGGAGGCGGCGGCCGGCGACGCCGAGCCCGACGGCGACAGCGCGCTGGCCAAGTTCTCGGTCGACCTGACCGCCAAGGCGCGGTCGGGCGAGATCGACAAGATCGTCGGCCGCGACGCCGAAATCCGTCAGTGCATCGACATCCTGCTCCGTCCCCGGCAGAACAACCCGATTCTGACCGGCGAAGCGGGCGTCGGCAAGACGGCGGTGGTCGAGGGCTTCGCGCGGCGGATCGCAGACGGCGACGTGCCGCCGGTCCTCCGCGACGTGACGCTGCGCAGCCTCGACATCGGCCTCCTGTCGGCCGGGGCGAGCGTCAAGGGCGAGTTCGAGAAGCGGCTGCGCGGCGTTATCGACGAGGTCGAGGCGAGCCCGAAGCCGATCATCCTGTTCATCGACGAGGCGCATACGCTGATCGGCGCCGGTGGCGCGGCGGGCACTGGCGACGCGGCGAACCTGCTCAAGCCGGCGCTGGCGCGCGGCAAGCTGCGGACGATCGCAGCGACGACGTGGGCCGAATACCGCCAGTATTTCGAGAAGGACCCGGCGCTGACCCGGCGCTTCCAGACGGTCGCGGTCGGCGAGCCCGAGACGAGCAAGGCGATCGCGATGCTGCGCTCGGTCGCCGACGCGATGGTCAAGCACCACAAGGTCATCGTCCTCGACGAAGCGCTCGAGGCCGCGGTGAAGCTCAGCCAGCGCTACATCCCCGCGCGCCAGCTCCCCGACAAGGCGGTCAGCCTGCTCGACACCGCGTGCGCGCGCGTCGCGGTCAGCCAGCACGCGACGCCCGCTCCCGTCGAGGACCGCCACCGCCGCGTCGAGCTGCTCGAGGTCGAGCGCGAGATCGCGGTGCGCGAGGCGGCGTCGGCGATGGGCGACCCGAAGCGGATCGTCGAGGTCGACGCCGCGCTCGACGACGCGCGCGCCGCGCTCGCCACGGTGCAGGCGAAGTGGGACGCCGAGAAGACGGCGGTCGCCGCGGTGATCGACACGCGGAGCAAGCGGTCGGAGGCGAGCGAAGGCGGCGCCGACACCGCTGATCTCGACACGACGCTGCGGTCGGCGATGGCCGGCCTCCACACCGCGCAGGGCGACAATCCGATGGTCTTCGCGCAGGTCGACGCCAACGCGGTCGCCAGCGTCGTCGGCGACTGGACCGGGGTCCCGGTCGGGCGGATGGTCAAGGACGAGATCGCCGGCGTCCTCAAGATCGCCGACAACCTGAAGAAGCGCGTGATCGGCCAGGATCACGCGATGGAGGCGATCGCCAAGCGGATGCAGACGAGCCGCGCCAAGCTCGACAACCCGAACAAGCCGGTCGGCGTGTTCATGCTGTGCGGCCCGTCGGGCGTCGGCAAGACCGAGACGGCGCACGCCCTCGCCGAGCTGCTTTACGCCGGCGACGATTCGATGATCGTCATCAACATGAGCGAGTTCCAGGAGGCGCATACCGTCTCGACGCTGAAGGGGGCGCCGGCGGGCTACGTCGGCTACGGCCAGGGCGGCGTCCTGACCGAGGCGGTGCGGCGGCGGCCCTATTCGATCGTCCTCCTCGACGAGGTCGAGAAGGCGCACCCCGACGTCCACGAGATGTTCTTCCAGGTATTCGACAAGGGCTACATGGACGACAGCGAGGGGCGCTACATCGACTTCAAGAACTGCCTGATCCTGCTCACCTCGAACGCCGGCACCGACCTCATCACCGAGATGGCGTCGGATCCCGAGACCGCGCCCGAGCCCGAGGCGCTGGCGAGCGCGCTCCGCCCCGACCTGCTCAAGGTCTTCCCGCCGGCGCTGCTCGGGCGGCTGATCGTCCTGCCGTACTTCCCGCTGTCGCCCGAAATGCTCGGCGGGATCGTCCGGCTCCAGCTCAACCGGATCGTCAAGCGGGTGGCGGAGAACCACAAGATCACGCTGACCTACGACCAGTCGGTGATCGACCACGTCGTCAGCCGCTGCACCGAGAATGCCAGCGGCGGGCGCATGATCGACAACATCCTGACCAACGCGATGCTGCCGACCCTGTCGACGGAGTTGCTGGGACGGATGGCGGAAGGCAAGTCGGTCGTGGCGATCAACATCAGCGCGCCGAACGACGTGCTGGTCTATGACTTCGTCGAACCGGCCAACGACGACGCCCCACCGCTCAATCTCGACCGCGAGCCCGACGAGGTCGCGGCGGAGTAGCCACGAATGGGTGCGCGCATTTCCGTGTGGCGCGACACCATGTGCGTGGTGTGCGTCTTCGCGAGCATTTGCTTGGGGGCAAGACCCGGTCTGTCGCGCCCGGCGTTACCAGCCGCCGTCGGTAGTTTCGGGCCGTTCGTGCGGGCTACGGTTTACTTGAGCAAGCCCGACAACAGCCCGAGCGAGTCGCTCGGGACGATCGGCACCGCGAAGCGCCAGCTCGACCTCCCGCAGGCGGACGAGCCGGCGAAGCTGTTCGACGTCGATCCGCGTAATGCCGTGCTGCTCGACGTCGATCACAAGCCCGGTAATGAATTGGTCGTGCTATACCACGCTCGCAAGATCGGTACCGACAGTCCAAGCTACTGGGCAAGTCTGGTGTACAAGTGGAACGGCGCTGCGCTTATTCGCCTGCGGCCGGTCGAGCGGCGACTGGAGGGATGCCGGAGTCCGGCCGCCGTGGTTCGCCGACTGCACGGGGGGCGATGCCGGTGACGGTCATGTACGGCCAGTTCATGTCGTTCGTCGAAGCCGACGATTACACCGGGTTGACCCAAGAAGTCATCGCCTCGAACTTGACCGACATGGTCGAGATTTCCTTGATACTTGGCCTCTATCGCCTGCGAGAACTGGCCTATCGCCTCGATAACCGCTTTACCGGCCGCTCGCCGTTTACCTCCGCCTTGCCGACGCGCGGCATCGCCGCCGACCTGCAATGCCTGACGCAAAGCTACTCGTCGGGCATCATCGAGGAGGTGTTGTATCTCGTCTTTGGTGAAACACTGCCCGGCATTGCTTCCGCATCTGCTCCTTCACAATATCTGTCCGATGTACGCCACGAATTTGCCGGCATTCAGTCACCCGTCGAACGTCAACGCATTACGCGTGACGTCAGCAAGACGTTGCCCGCGCCGAATTCATCGCCATCGCTGCTGATTGACGCCGACTACGATGTTGTCGCGCAGCGCAACAACGTGTCGCTGGCCGCAATCAAAGCTATCGCCTCGGTCGAGACCAAATCCTCAGGCTTCGACGCAGTCGGTCGACCAACCATCCTGTTCGAAGCTCATCAATTTAGAAAGTATACATCTTTCAAATCTGGTAAGACAACCGTTCATCGCTACGACAAGACCCATCCTCATCTGTCGATGTCGTATCCGGCATCGCGGCAGTTTTATCGCTGGGATCAATATGATCGTCTGTATGAAGCGCTTCTTCTCGACCCGGAAGCGGCTTGCCGATCCGCCTCATGGGGCAAGTTCCAGGTGATGGGCTTCAATTATGGTATTTGCGGTTACTCGAACGCGGTGAGTATGGCTCAAGACATGTTCGTGAGCGAACAGAAACATTTAGCTGCGTTCGAACATTATTGCTCTAAACGCGGCGTGTTCAAACTTCTTCGTGACAAGAACTGGAGGGAGGCGGCGACGGCGTATAATGGGTCCGACTCGGACTCGAATGACTACGCGACAAAACTCGGCAAGGCGTATGAGCGCCTCGGCGGCAAGTGACGTCAGAATGACGAGCCCTATCCCGACCCCGCTGTCGGTCGACGCGATGCCGGGCGGTGCCGCCCCTATGGTATCGGCGCGGCAACCCTTGCTATGGTCGCGTCATGACGCCGGCTGCCGGCACGCGCGTCCGATCGCCGGACGCGGCGTGAGGCGAAGCAATAACGGTGGGGAGGAACATCGATGAGGCAGACGCGCAATCGGCGATGCCGGCTAGGTTGGGTAGCGCGTTGACCACCCCCCCCGTCTGGTCCGAAGGTCTCTTCCTCCGCCCGCAACACTTGCAGGCGGGTGAACTCGCTGCGGCCGGGGCGCTCCACGCGCGGCTCGGCGGGGCGGCGGCGTATCCGTGGGGGCTGGTCGAGTTGCAGCTCGACGAGGACGCGGCGAGTGCCGCGAAGG
>CAXTQJ010000141.1:670-2052 GCA_964246245.1 uncultured Sphingomonadaceae bacterium | reverse complement strand
TGGTCGCGGTGATGCCCGACGGCGAGGTCGTCGACGTGCCCGGCAGCCTGACGCCGCCGCTCGCGTTCGATGTCGACGATCAGGTCCGCGGCGAGATCGTCTACCTGACGCTGCCGGCGCGCGCCGAGGGGGCGGTCGCCTATGCCTACCCGCTGTCGCGCGATGCGGGGATCGCACGCTACCTGATCGGCGAGCGCGAGGCGGTCGACATCGCCGATCCCGACCGCGCCACCGAGACGATCGAGGTCGCGCTGCCCAACCTCCGCTTCGGCATCGAGGAGGCCGACCTTGCCGGGCGGACCAAGCTCGGCCTCGCGCGCATCCGCGAGCTGAGCAGCAAGCGGGTGATCTGGGACGATGCGTACATTCCGCCGCTGCTCGACATCAAGGCGTCGCCGACGATGGCGGGGTTTCTCGTCGACATTCTCGGCCGCCTCGAAAGCCGGCAGGAGGAGCTGTCGCTGCGTGCGGTCGAGGGGACCGAGGGCGGCACCGAAACCTTCGCCGCCTACCTGCTGCTTCAGCTTCTCAATCGTTGGCAGCCGCTACTCCGCCACCTTCAGCGGCTCGACCGCGTCCACCCCGAGCGGCTGTTCAGCGATTTCGTCGCGATGGCCGGCGAGCTCGCCACCTTCACCCGCGCCGACCGGCGACCCGAACGCTTCCCCGACTATGACCACGAAGACCTCGAGATGTGCTTCCGGCCGGTGATCGAGGCGCTGCGGGCCGGGCTGTCGACCGAGTTCAGCCGCTCGGCGCTCCAGCTCGAACTGAAGATGATCCAGCCGGGCGCGTACGTGTCGACGATCACCGATCGCGGGCTGTACGACCAGGGGCGGTTCTACCTCGCGGTATCGACGCGCAAGCCCGGCGAGGAGGTGCGGCGGACGCTGCCGTCGGTGGTCAAGATCGGCAGCGTCGCCAAGATGCAGCAGCTCGTCCAGGCGGCGCTGCCCGGGGTGCCGCTCGCCCCGATCGCCGCGCCGCCGTCGCAGATCAGGACGATGCCGAACTACATCTACTTCGAGCTCGACCGGTCGCATCCCGACTGGCGCGACTTCGCGACGGCGCCGGCGCTCGGATTATACATCGCCGGTGACTGGCCCGATCTGGCGCTTGAGCTATGGTGCGTAAGAAGGCAGTCGCGGTAGCGCGACGAACGAGGGGCAGGGGCGATGAGCGACGGCAAGCCACCCGCGCCGGGGCAGAAGACGGTCTTCCGGCCGTCGCCGCTGGCGAGCGCGCAGGGTCAAGGCCAAGGCTCTGCCGCGCCGCCGCCGGGAGGCGAGCGGACGACGTTCCAGCCCTTCCCCGGGACCGCCGCCGCCGCCGCGTCGGCGCGGACGGCATCGGTCGGGGCGAACGCGGCGATGGCCGCGCGC
>CAXTQJ010000141.1:0-660 GCA_964246245.1 uncultured Sphingomonadaceae bacterium | reverse complement strand
TTCGCAACCCGCTGATGGCGGCATCGGCGCGGCTTCTCGCGCTCGCCGCCGCCGTCCAGGCCGACCGCCAGGTCGCCGACGTCGCGCGGTTGCGGACGCGCGCCGACGGCGAGGCGAAGGCGTTCGAGAAAACGCTGACCGGCCTCGGCTTGTCGAGCGAAGACAATGCGCGCGCGCGCTACGCCGTGCTCGCCACCGTCGACGACATCGTCCAGAACCTCCCCGGCGGCGCGAACAGCGACTGGCCGCGGCGCAGCCTCGTCGTCGTCAGCTTCGGGCAGGCGTTCGGCGGCGACCAGTTCTTCACCATCCTCGACACGATGCTCGCGCGGCCGACGGCGCATCTCGAGATGCTCGAGTTGTACCACGCGTGCCTCGCGGTCGGCTTCATGGGTCGGCTGCGGACGCTACCCGACGGCGCGACGCAGGTCGCGCAGCGGATGGCGGCGATCTATGCCGCGCTGTCCGACATCCGGCCGCGGCCGGAGACCGACCTGTCGCCGATGTGGCACGGGGTGCCGACGCCGATGCCGCGCCTCGGCTGGCTGGTCCGCGCCGCGATCGTCGCGGCGGTCGTCCTCGCCGTGCTGCTGCTCGCCTTCCTCGGCGGCAAGCTGCTCCTCGACAGCCGCGACCACCCCGCCTTCCTCGCGCTGCGGC
>CAXTQJ010000140.1:6090-6852 GCA_964246245.1 uncultured Sphingomonadaceae bacterium | reverse complement strand
ACGTCGTAGCTGCCGACGCTAAACCATATGAAGAACAAGGAGAACGCCGAAACAAAAACGATTCGCGAATAGATGACGTCGTACGCCGCCGCCGGCGGCACCAGCAGCGGGATGGTGATCAGCCCCGACGCGACCACGACGATGAACTCGACCGCACGGATCGTCAGCACGACCGCGTCAAGCGGAATGCCGGCGCGATCGGCGACCGGCGGTGCGGTCGCCGGGTCGTTGCTCCCCTTGCTCAAGCGGTTGCCCTGCCCCGTTGCCGCCCTGCCCTACGCCGCGTCGCGACCCGATCCCCCACGGCCATTTGCCGACTGGCCTTTGTCGGTAGCGTCAACACCATGATCTGCTATACATCGCGTTAACAAGGTGCGCGGGGAGCGGCGGGTTATGAGTACGGTGTACGACTGGACGACGATGATCGTCTTTGCCGGACTGGTCGTGCTTTTTCTGCAACGCTCGCAGGGCGAGGCGCGCGATCAGCTGTGGCACTACCTCGTCGCGGCGGTCGGCTGCGCGGGCACCAACTATCTCGGCAACGAAGGCTATGACCTCGTCGCCGTCGCGCTCGGCGGCGCGACGCTCGCGTTCATCTTCGTCGTGCTGCGCCCGCTCGACGGCTTTCACGGCTAAGAGCCTTCGTTCGCCTGAAGCATGGCTTGCAACGACGGGGTTGCTGTCCCAGTCCCCGTCGGCCCGGGCTCGATCCGGGCCTTGGGTACTTCCCGTCAGCGCCGCGTTCCCCGAAGAGCCAGGGCC
>CAXTQJ010000140.1:0-6080 GCA_964246245.1 uncultured Sphingomonadaceae bacterium | reverse complement strand
GGATCATGTCCGGGCCGACGGGAGATGAGGGGGGTTCGTTCTGCCTGAACCCGCTCGGCTACTACCATCGTCGCGAAGCCGTCCGCATCCAGGTCTAGACGCCGAGCCGCGCCAGGCCGGCGGCGAGCGACGGACCGACGAGAATGCTCCGGTCGGCGGGACGGACCGCGAGGATGAAGGCGCGCCCGAACGCGGCCAGCGCGGCGAAGGTCACCGGGGTCGGCTCGGCGACGGTCGACAGGCGGACGAGGATGCCGTCGGGAACGATGCCGGCGAATTGCTCGCGCAGCCGCATCTCGCGCTGTTCGCGCCGTGTCGTCGGCAGGAAATCGCCGATCCGCGTCCAATAGGTGATCGGTTCGGTCCGGTTCTCGGTCGTCGCGGTCAACTCGCGCGCGGGGACCGCGATATGCTCGGCGACCGGCAGGTCGAGCTTGGTCGAATTCGAGATCTGGAAGCCGACCGCGGCATAGCAGATCTCCGGCCGATGGAGCTGGAGCAGGTCGCTCTGCAGATTGCCGTAGGCGAGCACCATCATCACCGGCAGCGCGCCGTCGGCGACGTAGAGGCGGCTGACGGTGTCCGAATAAAGCCGGTCGGCGAGGCTGCCCGGCGTCTTCGGCAGGATGAACGCCTGGCTCGGCGTCGTCGTCCACGGACCGATCGTCGTCGGGATGACGTTCTCGAGCTTGCGGCCGTGGAGCAGCTCGACGTGCCGCCGCGGCGTCAGCGCCGCCGCGCCTGCCGCGGCGACGAGCATCCCGCCGCCGAGGAGAAGGTCGCGGCGGTCGATCATCGCGGTCCCGCCGGCACGGCGCGCCCGCGCGGCCCTTCGAGCCACGTTCGCACCGGCGTCAGCAGCGCGTCGATCAGGAAGATGAGGAGCAGCGCCGAGGTGAAAGTGACCATCCCGGCGAACTTGTGGAGGAACCCCTGCGCCACCGCGTCGCCGAAGTAATACGTCAGGAGGACGAGCGCGGCGACGCGGACGCAGTTGGCGAGGATCGCGATCGGCACGACCAGCGCGAGGAGCAGCACCGAATAACGCCAGTTCGAGTTGCGCATAACGTAGACGTAGAACAGCCCGATCGCGGTCAGGCTGATCAGCGAGTTGAGCCCGGCGCACGCGTCCTCGACGAGAAGCTGGTACTGCGCGACGTAGATCGTCACCCCGACCCGCGCGACGGGGTAGCCGAAGACGCCGAGGACGTCGGTCACCGCCTCCGAGACCAGCTGCTTGAGCGGCTGCGTCGCCTGGTCGAGGATCGATCCGGGGATCGGGATCATGAAGGCGAAGTAGACGATCGGAAACCACATCAGCCGCAGCACCGCGCCGCCGACGAAGCTGTACGCGACCGCGCCGAACGCGAGCAGCATCGCCGCGACTTCGATCGAGATGAAATCGAAGGCGCGGCCGAACGCGTAGCCGACGACGGCGACGATGGTCGCCGCCACCGCCGGCCCGAGCGCGCCGGGTCGTGCCAGCGCGCGGATTTCGTCGCCGCGGCGGAAGATCAGCCACAGCCCGGTGGCGAGGACGAGCGGCCCGTGGACGCCGGCCTCGGTCGACCACGGCCCCGCACCGAGGCTGGCGATCGTCGGGAAGAAGATCGCCGCCGCGCCGATCACCAGCAGCGCATGGTGCGACACGAACCGCCGCCAGTCGATCGCGGGCGTACGCGGCGAAGCGAGGGTCGCCATCAGAATTCGCTCAGCACCGACCCGAGCACCGCGCTGCGCGCCGCCGCCAGCTGCTGCGCGAGGGTCGCGACGTCGGCGACGAAGGTCAGGTTGCGCCGCGCGACGATCACCGCATAGCCGATCACCCCGGCGATGGTCAGCGCGTCGGCACAGCTGTTCGCCGCCGGTGTGTCGAACAGCGCGATGTCGTATTCGCGCAGCAGGCTGTTCATGCCGTCGCGAAAGCGCGCGCTCGACAGCAGCTCCTGCGGCCGCGCGACCGGCGGCCCGGCAGTGATGATCGACAGGTTGGGCAGGACGTTGGCGTGGACCATCCGCTCGGGCCGAGCGATCTTGAGCGACAGGTAGCTCGACAGGCCGGGGCTGCTCGCGGCGAGGCCGAACAGCTGGTCGACGCGTGGGCTCCGCAGGTTGCCGTCGACCAATAGCGTCTTGGTCCCGATCTGCGACAGCGCCGCGGCGACGTTGCCGACGAGATAGCTGCAGCCGACCCCGTCCATCGGCGCGGTGAAGGCGATCGCGCGGCGTCCCGGCTTGATGTGCTGCGCGATGATCTGGGTGCGCAGGAGGCGGATCGATTCGGCCTTGGCTCCGACGGGATCGCTGAGGACGACGAGCTCGTCGGACACGGCCCGCCGCTGCGTCTGCTGCAGGGCCAAGCTGTTGATCAACTGGTCGCGCGCGCGGTCGAGCTCGTCGACGCCGATGAAGCCAAGGTCGAGCGCGGCCTGATCGAAGTCGAGTCCGCTCGCCGCCTGATGCTCGGCGACCCGCGCCGACTCCTCGTCGGTCAGGAAGCCGAGACGGAGCAGTGCGTCGCGAATCGGCGCGTCGGCGGCGAGGCGGCCGTCGCTGACGAGGGTCGGGGCCGGTGGCAGGCTCACGGCATCGCTCGCGCGCCGACGAGGCGATCCTCGCGACGGAACAGTCGCCGCAGCCGCCGCGACAGGCTGACCGGCGCGGTGTCGGCGATCACCGCCATGACCGCCGCCCCCGCCGCCTGCGCAAGGTCTTCGGGCCCGCGAACGCGGCGCGAGACCAGCTCGGCGATGATCGCGATCGCGATGCCGAGGCCGAGGCCGGCGACCGCGCCGAGGCCGAGGATCAGCGGCTTGTTCGGGAAGGTCGGCGTCCCGCTGACCGCCGCGTCGCCGAGCGGGACGAGGCCCGTTTCCGACACGTCGGCCTCGAGCTTCAGGTTGGCGGTCCGTTCGGCGGCCCGCTCGTACTGCGACTTCCGGAGGTCGACCTCGCGCTGGAGCTGCGCGAGTTCATCGAGCTTGACCTTGAGGCCGAGGACCTTTTCCTTCTGCGCGGCGAGATCGCTTTCGAGCCGCGCCATCGTCGCCGCCGACACCGCGCTCGGCGCGTCGCCCGTTCCGGACCTGGCGGCGGCGGTTTCGCGCGCGAGCTGTTCGACGAGCACCTTCCGCCGCTCGACCAGCGCGATGTAGGTCGGGTGCGACGTGCCGAGCTTCTGGCTCGCCTGGACCATCGCATCGTCGAGGGCGTTGAGCTGCTGCTTGAGCGCCTCGACCTGCGGCGAGGTCGCCGCCCGGCCGCCGACGAGGCCGATCGACCCGCGCGCCGACAGCAGCGAGCTTTGCATCTGCTCGAGCTTCATCGTCTCCGAATCGGCCCCGCCGGGGGCCATGACGATGCCGTTGACCCGCTCGAAGTCCGACTTCTTCCCTTCCGCGCCGGCGAGTGCCGCCTGCGCCTTCGCCGCCTGGTCGACGTACCAGTCGGCGGTCTTGCCGGCGGCGTCGGTGCGCAGCCGCAGGCTGGCGTCGATGAACGCCGCGCGCAGCGCGGTGACGACGTTCTTGGCGAGGATCGGATTGCCGCCCTTGTAGGTGATCTCGAGGATGTTGCTGCCTTCGACCAGCTGCGCATCGGTCGCGTCGATGATGTTCTGTGCCTCGTAGCGGCGGAAGTCCGCCGTGCCGTCGTTGTTCTTGTCGTAGTCGGCGACGAGCGCGGGGTTGTTCGCCCAGCCGAGCCGGTCGACGACGTCGCCGGCGACGCGGTAGTCGGTGATCAGCTCGGTCTGCGTCTTGGTATAGCCGCGAACGAAGCTCGACGTGATCATCTGACCCGACACCGGATCGGGCTTGATCACGTCGAGGAGGACGCGCGCCGTCGCCGGATACTTGGGCCTGAGCACGAGGCACACCACGACCGCGACGACCAGCGCCATGAGGAGCGTCAACAGGATGATCAACCGCCGCGCGATCAGGATGCGGAAGAACTGGGCCAGACTCATGCAGCTAAAACTCCCGCGACGGTCACGATGCGCGGCATCCTAGAATAGCCGCTCCTTGACGATGTAAACGTCACCCTTCTGGACCGGCGCATCGATCTTGGCCGTCACCTCCTTAGCACCGGCTCTGATCAATGCAACTTTACGCTCCGACCCGGCCGCCGTCACACCACCGGCGATCGCCAGCGCCTGGCGCACCGTCATGTCCTTCAGGATCGCGAACGTCCCCGGATGGCCGATCGCGCCCGAGATGAAGAAGGTGTCGGCATCGGGCACAAACAGCGTGTCGCCGGGCGCGAGAAGCAGGTTCTTGTCCGGCGAGCCGCGGACGAGCGCTTCGGCGTCGAGCTTGATCTCCTGCCCGCCCTTGGCGCGGCGCAGATAGATATACCCCGCCCCCTGCTCGCGGATCCAGCCCGACTTGAGCAGCATCTCGAGGACGGTATAATCCTTGTCGAGCGGGACGACGCCGGGCTTGTCGACCTTGCCGGCGACGTTGACCGTCTTGCTGAGGTAGGCGTTGATCTCGACGTTGACGAACGGCTGCTTGAAATAGCCGCCGTCGACGAGTCTCTTCTTGATCGTGTCGGCGAGTTCGAGCTGGGTCTGCCCCTCCGCCTTCACCGTCCCGATCAGCGGCAGGACGATGGTGCCGTCGGCCTTGATCCGCGACGTCACCCCGGCGTCGGGCTGGCCGTAGACCTGGACGGTGATGGTATCGTCGCGGCCGAGGACATAGCCCGCGTCGGCCAGTGCCGGCATCGCCAGTGCCAGCGCCGCGACGACGGAGACGAGATGGGCGCGGCGCATGACCAAACTCCTGCAGGCCTAGATGTGAACGGCGAGCGTCAGCCCCGCTCGGGTGCCGCTATAGTTGAAAACGTCGGGGTTCGAACTGCGAATCGTCTGGGTCACGTTGATCGACACGTCGTAAAGCGGCCGCGGCGAATAGGTCGCCCCCAGTCCGAAGCTCTTCGTCGTCTGGCTCAAGCGCGCCGGCTCCCCGACAGTGGCGAACGGCTGCTTGTAATCGTTGCGGATTAACCCGGCATTGGCGTTGATCCGGATCGTACGACCGAGATTGTAATGCCCCACCAGCGACAGCGTGTCGACGACGCGGAACAGCGATCCGATCGACGTCGACGCGATGATGTCGCGCGCGCCGGTCAGCGTGAAGCCGAGCCGCTCGCTCGACGTATACGCGAGTTCGACGTTGTAGGCGGGCGAGCTGTAGGGGGCCTGGCCACCGCTCGGCTCGGCGTGGAGGTACGACGCGCCGATCGATCCGCTGAGCCGCGTGCCGATCGGCCGCGAGAACGAGAAGCCGAGCCGATAGGTCCTGACTCCCGCATTGAGCAGCTGCGGCGGCACGTTGACCCCCAGCGCGCCGGGGGTACGGCCCGGATAGACGATCGTCGAATAGCTGCCGTTGAACGACAGCTGGCCGGGACGGAAGATGCCGATGCCGATGTTGCCGGTATAGGTGTCGCCGTCGCTGTCGGCGAACTTCCGCGTCGCCGCGGCGTTGCCGAGCGAGTTGTGCATGTAGCCGCCGCCGAAGGTGAGGCGACCGGCGGGCGAGCCGCATCGGGCGTTCGCGCCGTAGTTCGACGACGTCTGGACGTTGTCGACCACGGTGCCGATGTCGTCGGGCGGCGTGGCCGGGTCGACGATCGATTGGTCGACGCCGCCGATGCCGTTCTGGCGGCTGGCGTAGTTGCCGTCGACGACCAGCTGGCAGCTCGCGCCGGCCCGGTAGGACAGCGTCCCGCCGCCGCGATACTGGTTGCGGTTGAGGAACCCGTTATACTGGAAATAATCGCGCCCGACGATCCCGTCGACCGCGAGCGCGATCCGCCCGGTGTCGCGGCCGTAGCTCGCCTCGGCCAGCGGCGAATAACGGAAGTCATCGGGGTGCGCGTTCGCCAGCGGGCCGGTGCCGCGGCCGCTGCGCAGGACGTTGCTGTCGTACAGGGCTTCGATGCTGCCCTTCAGGTGAAACCCTTCGGCCGCCGCGACCCCGCCGCTCTCCGCCGACCCGGGCACGCCGCCGATCCCGCTGAGCTGCGCCATCGCCGGCGCCGCGAATGCCGCGCTGGCGATGGCGACCGCCGCC
>CAXTQJ010000139.1:404-6890 GCA_964246245.1 uncultured Sphingomonadaceae bacterium | reverse complement strand
CGGGACGCGAGCGGATGCTCGACTGGGCGGCGGCGGCGTTCAACGTCATCGGCCCCAACCTCGATCCGGCCGACGGCGCAGCGATGCACGAAGCCTTCGCCTTCATGGCCGGGCTCGACGAGGCGGCGGTCGCCGACGGCAGCTGGTCGGCGCAGTTGTTCGACGCCGCGCGGACCGGCAAGCTCAGCCGGCAGGAAGCGATGGCGGCGATCAGCGCCTATGTCATCCCCAGTCTCGACACGACGATCCTGGCCAAGGGACATCTGCTCCTCAACCTCGCGCGCTCGCCCGAGCAATGGGCGCGACTGCGTGACGACCCCGGCCTGATCCCGGCGGCGGTGCTCGAAGGCGTCCGCCACAGCTCGGTCATCCGCTGGTTCTCGCGCGTCGCGGCCGCCGACTATGCCGTCGACGACGCCGTCGTTCCCGCCGGGGCGCGCGTCATGCTCCTCTACGGTGCCGCTAACCGCGACGAGCGCCGCTACGCCGACCCCGACGCGTTCGACATCAGCCGCGACGCGCGCGACCACCTCGCGTGGGGCACCGGGCCGCACATGTGCGCGGGAATGCACCTCGCGCGGATCGAGATGGAGGTTCTGCTCGAAGCGTTGGTCGAGGCGAAGGTCGACCTCGCCGCGGGCGACCCGGTGATGGGCACCAACGCCGGCCTTTACGGCTTCACCCGCCTCGACCTGCGCCTCGACCGCCGCTAGGCGGGAGGGCCGTGAAGCTCAGTCAGATCCGGAGTTTCGTCGCCGTCGCCGAGCGCGGCAGCGTCCAGGGCGCGGCGCGGCAGATGGGCATCACCCAGCCGGCGGTGACACGCAGCATCCGCGACCTCGAGCACGAACTGGGCGCGGCGCTGTTTGAGCGCTCGGGTACCGGCATGACGCTGACCGCGATCGGCGAGGCGGTCCTGCGCCGCGCGGGCGGGATCGAGGCGGAGATCGGCCGCATCCACGACGAGGTCGCCCAGCTGACCGGACGGCACGCCGGGACGGTGACCGCCGCCCTGTCGTTCGTCGCCCACGCCGGGCTGCTGCCCAAGGTCGTCGCCAGGTTTCGCCGCGCAACGCCCGATGTCCGGCTCGACATCCGCGAGGCCCTGTTCACCGGCATCGAGGCCGACCTTGGCAACGGCGCGATCGATTTCTACGTCGGGCCGATGCCGCCGCACGAGGCGTTTCCCGGCAGGCTGGCGATCGAGCCGCTGTTCGAGAACCGGCGACACATCTTCTGTCGCCGCCATCATCCGCTGGCCAACGCGACGTCGCTCGCCGACCTCGCCGGAGCGAGTTGGGTGACGGTGCCCGCGCTGCCCGCCCCGCACGACGAGCTCGCCATCCAGTTCGCGCGGCACGGCCTGTCGCCGCCACACGTCGCGGTTCGCGCGCAGACGATGCTCAGCATGATGTTTCTTGCCGGTTCGTCGGACCTGCTCGCGGCACTGCCGCAGCAGTTCGGCCAGCTCATCGGGGTGCGCAATTCGCTGGTCCGCGTGCCCGTCGGCGAGACGCTGTCGTCGTCGACGATCTGCATCGTCAAACGCGCCGGCATCCCGCTGACGCCGGCGGCCGAGAGGCTGAGCGACCTGTTCCGCCGCGCCGCGATCGCCCATGCCGCATCGCTGCCCGACACGGTGGTGCTCGCACGCTGACGGGCAGACCGCAGTATATAACCAAACGGCATTGTGATCGTAATCCGGGCATTGGACGGCGTCGCTTTGGGTCCGCTACCTCGACCGCGCATCTTCATGCGAGGCAAGCACGATGGACGCCGTGACCGAAGACCGCTCCCTGACCGGAACCGCCTACGGCCTGCGTCCACCCGAGGTCGAGAAGCTCTTGGTCGAGGTCGGCCCCGGCACGCCGTGCGGCGAGTTCATGCGCCGCTACTGGCAGCCGGTCCGCGCGTCGCACAATGTGACCGAGCGGCCGCAGCTGATCCGCATCCTCGGCGAGGACCTGATCCTGTTCCGCGACCAGGCGGGACGCGCCGGCCTGCTGTACCCGCATTGCATGCACCGCGGCACGTCGCTGCTCTACGGCCACGTCGAGGCCGACGGCATCCGCTGCTGCTATCACGGCTGGAAATTCGACGTCGAAGGCAACTGCCTCGACCAGCCGTGCGAGCCGAAAGGCGGGCTGAACAAGGCTGCGGCGCGCCAGCCGTGGTATCCGGTGCGCGAGCAGTATGGTGTCGTGTGGACCTATATGGGGCCGCCCGACCGGATGCCGTTGCTGACCAGGTTCGCGCACATGGAGAACCTCGGCCCCGACGAGCGCTACTATGTTCTCGACAACAGCTTCTCGTCGCACGCCGACCTGAACGGCCCTGAGGTCACGCCGCATTCGTGGCTCAATATCAACGACAACGGCATGGACCCGTACCATGTCTTCATCCTGCACTCGAACTTCGGCACGACGCACTTCAACGCGACCGCCAGGATCATGCCGAAGGTCGAGTGGGAGGAGATCGACCTCGGCGTGATCTACCGCGCCAACCGCGATCTGCCCGACGGCCGGCAGATGCGCCGCGTCCTGACGTGGCTCGCGCCGAACGTCTCGGTCAACCCCGGCCTCAATCCGGGGGCGGGCGGCCACATCTCGATCTTCGTTCCCGTCGACGACAACCACGTCCGCGCGATCAACATCCTCAAGGTCGGGCCGGAATTCACCAGGCCCTTTTCCGACGTCGGCCTTGGCGAGCTGAAGCCGTGGAGCGAAATGACCGTCGCCGAGCATCAGGACGCCCCGAACGACTACGAAGCGCAGGTCTCGCAGGGACCGAACGGGTTCCCGTCGCATTCGCTCGAGCACCTCGTCACCTCGGACAAGGGTATCGGCCTTCAGCGCCGCGTTCTCCGGCGCGAGATCAAGAAGGTGATGAACGGCGAAAACCCGATCAACGTTGCATTCGAGCCCGGCACGGAAGTGATCCGGGTACCTTCGGGCAACTTCTTCACCGCGAAGACTGCCGATGCGGCGGCGCCTGACGTCTGATACCGTTACTCGACCGTCACCGACTTCGCGAGGTTGCGCGGCTGGTCGACGTCGGTGCCCTTGAGCACCGCGACATGGTACGCCAGCAGCTGGACCGGGACGGCGTAGACCAGCGGCGCGATCAGCGGGTGGACCTTGGGCATGGTGATCGTCGCCGCGCAGCCCTCGCCGGCGGCGGCGATCCCGTCGTAGTCGCTGATCAGCACGATCCGCCCGCCGCGGGCGCGGACCTCCTGCATGTTCGACACCGTCTTGTCGAACAGCGGCCCCGATGGGGCGATGACGATGACCGGGACGTGGTCGTCGATCAGCGCGATCGGGCCGTGCTTCATCTCGCCCGCGGCATAGCCCTCGGCGTGGATGTAGCTGATCTCCTTCAGCTTGAGCGCGCCTTCGAGCGCGAGCGGGAAGTCGACGCCGCGGCCGAGGTATAGGACGTCGCGCGCCTCAGCGATCATCACCGCGACCTCGGCGATGGCGTCGTCGTAGGCGAGCGCGGCGTTGAGCGCCGCCGGGGCCTGGGCGAGGTGGCGGACGATCGCTCTCTCCTCGGCTCCGCTGAGCCGCGCGCGGGCGCGGGCGAGGTTCGCCGCCAGCGCGGCGAGGACGGCGAGCTGGCAGGTGAATGCCTTGGTCGAGGCGACGCCGATCTCCGGCCCGGCGTGGGTCGGCAGGAGGAGGTCGGCCTCGCGCGCCATCGTCGAGGTCGGCACGTTGACGACGACGGCGATCTTCTGCCCCTCGCTTCGCGCGTGCTGGAGCGCGGCCAAGGTGTCGGCGGTCTCGCCCGACTGGCTGATGAACAGCGCGAGCCCGCCCGGCTCCATCACCGGCGCGCGGTAGCGGAACTCGCTAGCGACATCGAGGTCGACGGGGACGCGGGCGAATTGCTCGAACCAGTATTTCGCGACCATGCCGGCGTAGAAGCTGGTGCCGCACGCGACGATCGTCAGCCGCCGGATCGCGCCGAGGTCGAAGTCGGGGATGGGCAAGGTCACGCGCTCGTCGACGCGCTGGAGGTACGACCGCAGCGTCTGGGCGACGACGACCGGCTGCTCGTAGATCTCCTTCAACATGAAGAACGGGTAATTGCCCTTGTCGATGACCTCGACCGTCTCGCCGCTGTCGACGACCGGGCGGTCGACGCGGGCGTTGGTCCGGTCGTAGATCTCGATCGCGCCGCGGGTGACCGCCGCCCAGTCGCCCTCGGCGAGGTAGGCGATCCGCCGGGTCAGCGGGGCGAGGGCATGGGCGTCGGAGCCGAGGTAGTTCTCGCCGTCGCCGTAGCCGACCGTCAGCGGTGCCCCGAGCCGGGCGGCGATCAGCAGGTCGGGCTCGGTCCGGAACAGGACGGCCAGCGCGAACGCCCCGTGCAGACGCGGGAGGACGGTGGCCACCGCGTCGCGCGGGGCCTGCCCGCGCTCGAGCTCGCGTGCGATCAGATGGGCGACGACCTCGGTATCGGTCTGGCTCTTGAACTCGCGGCCTTCGGCGAGCAGCTCGTCGCGGAGCGGCTTGAAGTTCTCGATGATGCCGTTGTGGACGACCGAGACGTCGCCGACGATGTGCGGATGGGCATTGTCCTCGGTCGGGCCGCCGTGCGTCGCCCAGCGGGTGTGGGCGATGCCCGTCGCGCCGGGCAGGGGATCGGCGGCGAGCCGCGCGGCGAGGTTCGCAAGCTTCCCCGGCGCGCGGCGCCGGTCGATGATGCCGTCATGGACGGTGGCAATCCCGGCGCTGTCGTAGCCGCGGTATTCCAGCCGCTTCAGCCCGTCGAGCAGCCGCTGCGCGACGTCGCCCGACCCGAGGATACCGATGATGCCGCACATGTCGTCCGCCCTCCGTCAGTCGCGGAGAAGCGGATAGGGCGGCAAGTCTTCACCGGCAATGAACCATTGCCGGTGCCGTCTTAGACCGACGGCTGGCTCCATCCGGCGTCTAGGCGGCGATCGCTTCGCGGCGTCGGCCGGCGATGCCGACCAGCCCGAAGCCGCCGATCATCAGCGCCCACGACGCGGGCTCGGGGATCGCGGCGGGCGGCGCAAGCGTGACCGAGCCGAGGCGGTTCGGGCCGAAGCTCGCGCCCCCGACGACGTCATAACCGAAGCTCTGCGAGATACGCAGCGTTACCGGGCCGCCGACGGTGGCGAAGACCTGGTTCGGGTCATAGTCGACGCCGGCGTAGGCCGTCGTGAAATAATGGTTGGGGATGGCGAACTCGATGCCGGTCCCATCGGCACTGACCGCCACCGCGATTCCGCTGGCCGCGATGGGGCTCGGGGCGTGATATAGCGCCGACACCCGCTGGTTCATCGCGCTCAGCTCGAAGACCAGATCGGCACCGGGGCTGTGCGCCGGATCGATGTCAAAATAGACGTTGGCGAAGGTCGGCGCGACGACGGCCCCGCCCGCCGACGTATCGGCCTTCAGATAACCATAGACGTTGCCGTTCGAGCCGTTCAGATAGATCGAATAGCCCGGCGAACTCGCCGGGCCGTAGGTGTTGAAGTCGCCATTCGGGCCCGGACTATACGGGATGACCTTGGTCGGAGCGCCGTACGCGGCGTCATATTGTCCGTCGACGACGATAGCACCGGCCGCCGATGCGGTGGCGAGCGCGACGAATACCAGACCAGCCTTGAACACTTCATCTCTCCCCAGTACCGGCGAATTTCGCCGCGATCGACCGGGTGAAAGCAAGTGCTGTGCCAAAACAACGGCTTACTGGATTTCAAGCAGTTATCCGGGCCACACCGTCGCGCACTAAGAAAAGTGTAAGGAATACCGACACTTTATGAAGGCGGATCGCCCTGGCTCGCCGCTTTGCGTGTCCGCATCGTTGCCGCGAATCGCGTTGCCCACCCGGGCTTGGCCGTCTGTGTCCCCCGCGCGAGCGCCAAGGCGCCGGGCTCCACGTCGGCAGTGACAACGCTGCCCGCCCCGACGATCGCGCCGTCGCCGATGGTGACCGGAGCGACGAGGGCGCTGTTCGACCCGATAAAGGCGTTCGCACCGATCGTCGTCCGGTACTTGAAATACCCGTCGTAGTTGCACGTAATCGTGCCCGCGCCGATGTTGGCGTCGGCCCCGACGGTCGCGTCACCGAGATAGGTCAGGTGGCTGACCTTCGCCCCCGCCCCGATCGTCGTCGCCTTGACCTCGACGAAGTTGCCGACCTTGGCCTTGGCCCCGAGGTCGGCCCCGGGGCGGAGGCGGGCGAAGGGGCCGACCTCGGCGCGCGGACCGATCGTCGCGCCGGCGAGGTGGCAGAAGGCGTGGATCGTCGCGCCGTCGGCGATGGTGACGCTGGGCCCGAAGACGACGTGGGGCTCGATCGTCACGTCGCGGCCGATGGCGGTGTCGTGCGCGAACCACACCGTGTCGGGGGCGACGAGCGTCACGCCGGCCGCCATCATCGCATTGCGCGTGCGCGCCTGCCACGCCGCTTCGAGCGCGGCGCGTTCGCCGCGGGTGTTGTCCCCGG
>CAXTQJ010000139.1:0-394 GCA_964246245.1 uncultured Sphingomonadaceae bacterium | reverse complement strand
CAGGCCGAGCGTCAGGGCCGGGAACAGCGCGTCCGAGGGCGCCGCGGCGGTGCCCCCCGGCCACCCCCCACGCGGCCGCCGCGAGGACCCGGCGCGGCCGGGCGGCGAGGCCGACGATGTCGGGGAGGTAATATTCGCCCGCCGCGTTGGCGTTGCCGACGCGGGCGAGGAGCGGCCACAGGTCGCCGCTCCGCGCGGCGAGGACGCCCGAGTTGCACAGGTCGACCGCGCGCTCGGCGTCGGTCGCGTCCTTGAATTCGACCATCTTCGCGATGATACCGTCGTGCGCGATGATGCGACCGTAAGCGCCGGGGTCGGCCGGACGGAAGCCGAGGACGGCGGCGACGACATCGGGGGTCAGCGCGGCGAGCAGCCGGCGCATCGTCGCGGTCTC
>CAXTQJ010000138.1:5533-6913 GCA_964246245.1 uncultured Sphingomonadaceae bacterium | reverse complement strand
CACCCCGGCCGCCGTCGCCGGCGGATAGCCCGAATCGGCGACCAGCGTCGGGACCCAGCTTTGGATATAGAAGACGCTCATCACGTAAAGGAAATAGACGGCGGCGATGCGCAGCGTCGTCACCCGCGCGGTCGGCGTCAGCAGCGCGCCGAACGAACGGTGGCGCGGCGCGACGTGCGGCGGCAGCGCGGCGAGCGCCGGTTGCCGACAGCGGGCAAGAAAGGCGTTGACCCGGGCCAGCGTATCGGCGCGCGGGCGGGCGAGGAGGCCGGTCAGCGGCTCGGGCAGCGCCGCGACGACGACGCCAAGGAGGACGAGAGCGAAGCCGCTGGCGACGACGAAGATTGCCCGCCAGCCGTAGCCCGGCAGCACCGCCGCGGCGACGAGGCCGCCGACCACGCCGCCGAGCGGGAAGCCTAGATTGGCGATCGCCACCGACAGGTCGCGGCGGCGGGCATTGGCGTACTCGGCGTAGAGCGGATTGACCACCGAGATCATCGCGCCGATGCCCAGCCCGGTCAGGAAGCGCGACGCGCCGATACCGGGCAGCGTCGCCGCGACCGCGGTCCATGCGGTCCCGGCGATCATTAGGACCAGCGCCCCGATGACGATGCGCCGGCGGCCGTAGAGGTCGGCCAGCGGCGACAGCAGCAGCGAGCCGAGCGCCATGCCGATCAGTCCGGCGGCGAAGACGAAGCCGAGCGCGTCCTTGGCGATGTGGAACTGCCGGACGATGGCGGGGGCGGCGAAGGTGATCGAGAAGACGTCGAAGCCGTCGAGCATGATCAGGACCGACACGATGACCAGCGCGCGGAACTGGAAGCGCGACATCGGCGCGGCGAGCAGGCGCGCGCGAAAATCGCTCGCGTCGGGGACGACCGCGCCGAGGTCGACGGCGGCGACCGAGGCGCTCACGCCCCGAGACCGAGCGTCGCGCGCGCCGCCTTGTCGTCGGCCTCCATCGCGACGAAGGCGGGCAGCGCAGCGCGCAGCTTTGCCGGCAGGCCGTCGACATGCGGGTAGGGCGCCAGGTCGAAGCCGTTACGCCGCGCGACGCTGGTCGCCCAGTTCAGGTAGACGTCGACGATCGACACCGGTCCCAGCCACCAGCCACGCTCGCCGAGGCGCGTGTCGGCATAGGCCAGCGATTTCTTGAGGAGGATGCGCGACTGGGCGCGGACGCCGTCGGGGTCGCCGGTGCTCAACCGCGCCGGATTGGCAAGGCCGCGGACTTGGGGGTGGAGCGTGCCGCTGCAGAAACTCACGCCGCCGACCGCCTCGGCCGCCATCAACGGCGTCGGGTTCGCGGGGAAGATGCCGGCGTCGGGCGCGGTGGCGGCGATCAAGGTCAGGATCGCCGAGTTCTCGGCGAGCGGGACC
>CAXTQJ010000138.1:0-5523 GCA_964246245.1 uncultured Sphingomonadaceae bacterium | reverse complement strand
CAGCATCGGCACTTTGCCGAGCGGCGACACCTTCAGATAGTCGTCGCTCGTCTGCGCGCCGGCGGCGAGGTTGATCAGCTCGGTCCGGTAGGGGAGCCCGGCCATCTCGAGCGCGCAGACCGCGACCTGCGAGCAGGCACCTGGGAAATGGTAGAGAACGAGGTCGATCATATACGATTCAATACGCGACTTTCCCGGTAATGCCAAAGGTTCTCGGCGGCTGACCGTACGACACAGGATAGCCGACCGCCTGGCTGCTAGCGTTGTTGAGGATGTGGGCGTCGGCGAGGTTGCGGCCCCAGACGCTGAGCGAATAGCGGTCGCTCTTCGACTTCCACGTCACCGACGCGTTGACCAGCGTGTACGCCCCCTGGCGGAGGAAGCCGTCGGGCTCGAAGGTATAGTCGCCGTTGTAGTTCGCCGTCAGGTTGAAGTGGAGCGTCCCGAACGACACCGGCTGGTCGTAGTCGGCGGCGAGCGTCCCGGTGAACTCCTGAGAGAGCGGCACCCGCTGGCCGGTCGCGTCGACCACGGTCAGCGTCGCGCCGCCGGCGGGCTTGGGAATGCTGCCGACCGCGTTCTGATAGCTGGTGAAGTTGGCGTGGAGCGCCTCGAGCCCGCCCGACAGGGTGAACTGGTCGCTGACCTTGGCGGTGAAGTCGACGTCGACGCCGTAGATCCGCGCCTTGGCCCCGTTGACGATCGTCTGGGCCAAGTTGACGAACTGGATGACCTGCAGGTTGTTGTAGTCGTAGTAGAAGCCGCCAAGGTTGAGGCGCAGGCGGCGGTCGAACAGCTGCGTCTTCAACCCGGCCTCGTAGGCATCGAGCTGTTCGGGTGCGTACGATGGATTGGCCAGGTTGAGGATGTTGAACCCGCCCGACTTGATGCCGCGATTATACGAGACGTAGCCGAGCACGTCGTCGGTGAACTGGTGGTCGAGCGCGATCCGGTACGTCGGCTTCTGGATGACGAGCGGCGCAGCGTTGGTCGGGATCGTCGTCGTCGTGCCGTTGTAGCGCGACAGGAAGGTGAAGCCGTCGAGCGCGCGGCGCTCGTAGGTGTAGCGGCCGCCGACGGTCAGGTGGGTGCCGTCGAAGATTTCGTAGGCGAGCTGAAGGTACGGCGCGACAGACTGGGTCTTTTCCGACCCGAAGGTCTGGGTGAACTGGTTGGCGGTCGGTGGCCCGGCGGCCGCGCCGAGCAGGGCCGGACTGTAGAAGCCGGGGTAGAAGTTCCGTAGGATTGGCTCGTTCGAATAGCGGTTGTAGAAATAAAAGACGCCGGCGGTATAGGTCAGCCGGCTCACCCCTTTGGAGATCAGCTGGACTTCCTCGGTGAAGTCCTTGTTCGGGCCGTGGCCCGAGCCCACACCGACGGTGAAGGTCGGCTTGCCGGTCGGCTCGTCCTCGAACAGATAATTGGTGTCGCCCTCGCGGTACGAGGTGATCGAGACGAACTTGGCGAAGCCCAGGTCGCGGTCGGCCTCGACACTGACGCCGCCGCCGCGGAAGGCGGTGTAGCTGTCGATCGCCGAATAGGTGTCGTAGACGCTTGGGATGGGCCCCGGCAGCGGATTGGTGAAGGTCGTGCCGGGATAGGGGATGAAGCTGTAGGCGCGGTCCTTCCGGTCGAGATAGTCGCCGATCAGGGTGATGTCGGTCTTGCTGTCGGGGGCCCAGAGCAGCTTGCCGCGCAGCGAGAGCGAATGGAGCAGGCGAAAGGTGTCGTTGCCGGTGGTCAGGTTCGTGCCATAGCCATCCTGCTGGCTGGCGACATCCGCCGAGAAGCTGCCGGTAACGGTCGACAGCAGGCCGCCCGAGACGAAGATGCCGCCCCGCAGCGTCGCGTAGTTGTCGATCCCCGCCGTCGCTTGGAGATGGAAGTCCTGCGTGGGTTTGCGCGTCGTGATCTGAATGACGCCGCCGGTCGCGTTGCGGCCGAACAAGGTCCCCTGCGGCCCCTTGAGGACGGCGATCTGCTCGACGTCGGGCAGCTCGCGCGCGCCCTCGCGCTGCTGCGGCAGGTAGACGCCGTCGATGTAGAGCGCGACGGGGTTCTCGACGACGTTCGACGAGGTGCTGACCCCGCGAATCGCCGGGTTGTACGACCCCGCCGTCGTCCGCGTGTTTAGCCCAGGCACGACGGTGCCGAGCGAGGTCAGCTGAGTCACGCCGGCCGTCGTCAGCTGCGCGCCGCTGACCGCGGTGATCACGATCGGCACCTTCTGCAGGTTCTCGGCGCGCTTCTGCGCGGTAACGATGATCTCGCCGGTGTCGGGGGCGGCGACCTCGCCCGACGGCGTGCCGGTGGCGGCGGTCGCCTCGGGAACGGTCTGCGCCGAGGTGGCGCCGGCCAACGCCAGTCCAATGGCGGTCGCGCCGAGCAAATGTCGCATATATCGCTCCCCTCGATGCCGGACTTGTCGTCCGAACTGGCTCGACTGGCGCTTAGGCGAAGCGAGACGAAGCGCGCACGATGGCAAATGGCGCGCGACGATCCGGGAATGGCATCGGTGCCGAAACTTCACGTTCGCAAAATGTTCCACGTAGAACATTTTGTTGGTTTTGGCAGGTGGTTATGGCTGGCCAGACCACGGTTCTGGCGGCGGGCTGGCGGCATCCGCCGCGACGCGTTGCCTGACTACGCCGCGGGACGGCGTGTCACGGCGAAGGCGCGGGCGCCTACGCCGCCGCGCGCAGGTCGGCGGCGGTCAAGCGGACGAGGGCGGCGGCGAGATCGGTCGCAGCGGTGGTGCCGATAGTCGCGGCAAGGCTCGCCTCGGCCGCGGCGACGGCGACGCGAACCGCGGCGAGAAGGTCGAGACCGGCGGGGGTGAAGACGATCCGTCGCGCGCGCCGGTCGGCCGGGTCGGGCGTGCGCGCAACGAAACCGAGCGCTTCGCCGCGATCGACCAACTCGCGCATCGCCGGCTTGGTCATCCGCGCGGACGCCGCGAGGTCGGTCAGCCGGCTGCCGCCGAGGTCGACGTGGCGGACCGTGCCGAGCAGCGCCGGACTGACCGCGATCCCCTGCTCGGCAAGCGTCGCAGCGACGGCAGCGGTGAAACACGCGGCGGCGAGCGCGACGAGGCGACCGAAGTTCGCCGGTGCCGCCGTGGCGTCGCACGTGACGTGGTTCGTTGCCGCCGTGACGACGCCGGTGACGAGATAGTCGCGGAGCGCGTCACGGAGCCGCGCCGCCGCCACCGGACCCAGCGCGGCGAGGGCGTCGGCGTCGGCCAGTGCGATGCCGCGGTCGAGTGCGGCGAGCAACGTTGTCCCCGTCGGTGTCGCCGTGACGATCCGGCCGCGCGCGTCGGCCGGGTCGGCGCGGCGGACGACTAGCCCGGTCGCCGCGGCGCGGTCGACGAGTTCGGCCATGCTCGCCTTGCTCAGCCGCGCGCGCGTCGCCAGCGTCGTCAGCCGGGTGCCGGTGGGGTCGAGGCCGTGAAACAGGGCGAGCTGTGCTGCACTGACCTCGGCGAACCCGGCCGCGTGGACCGCCGCGAGCTTGACCGCGATCAGCCGCCCCGACGCCGCGAACAGCCGCGCGCCGAGATTGGTCGACCGCCACGTCGCGTCGTCGGCGGTCATGCGATCGCCGCCGCGATCGCGCGATATTCGTCGGCGGTCGGGGCATAGGGACCGAAGCGGTTGAACGGGCTCGCGAGCATCGCCTCGAGCGACGGCGCGCTGCTGCCGGCCGCAGTCATCGTCGTCGGCAGGCCGAGGCGAGCGATCAGAGCGGCGACGGCGGCGCCGAGGCCGGCTGCCGTCGTGCCGTCCCCGATCGCCGCCGCGATCCGCGCTGCCTGCGCCGGCATCTCGCGCGCGAGGAGCTTCGTCGCGTGCGGCAGCGCGACGCCGATCAGGGTGCCGTGGTGCGCCTCGCGATGGATCGCCGCGACCGGCGAGCCGTCGCTGCCGGTGCCGACGGTGGGCGGGATCGCGACGAGCGGCGCGACGGCGGCGATGCGGTCGTAATGGCCGATCAGGTCGAGCGCAGCTCTGTCGGTAACCGCCAGCGCCACGACCATCTTCGCGGTGTCGAGGACTGACCCGCCGCCCAGCGCGACGACCCCGTCGCACCCGGCCGCGCGGTACGCCGCCGCCGCCGCGTTGACCCCGGCCGCGACCGGATTCTCGGGAACGTCGAGGAACACCGCGGCCATCGCCGGCACCCGCGCGACGAGGCCGGCGCGCTCGAGCCCGTGGTCGCTGATCAGGAACGGCCGCGCGACGCCGAGCAGCGCCAGCTCGGCGGGGAGCGCCGCCAGCGCGCCGGACCCAAACACCAGTTTCGGCAGCGTGATTGCCGGTCCCACTGCCCTCTTCCCTTGTCACTCCGCGCGCCGGAGATTAGTAAGGTAGCCGAACGATGTCCAGCGGCATGGGGCGAGCAAGATGAACGAGATGACGAAGATCGCCTCTGACGTCCGGCGGACGCAGCATTTCATTAACGGCGCGTGGACCGGGGGCGAGACGACTTTCGCCGACACCAATCCGCTCGATGGTAGCCTTGTCGCCGAAGTCGCCGCCGGCGGCCGCGCCGAGGCCGAAGCCGCCGTCGCCGCCGCCGCGCACGCGTTTCCGGCTTGGGCCGCGTGCCCCCCGGGCGAGCGTCAGCGGCTGTTCCTCAGGGCCGCCGACATCACCGAGCGGCGCCTCGACGACGCGGTCGCGATCATGGCGCGCGAGGGCGGGGCGAGCCGCGCTTTCGCCGCGTTCCAGGTCAAGCTGTCGGCCGCCATGCTCAGGCAGGCGGCGAGCTGGGGCTACCTGCCCTACGGCGACATGATGAAGAGCGACGTGCCCGGCCGCACCGCGCTGGTCGCGCGCAAGCCGCTCGGCGTCGTCGCCGGCTTCACCCCGTGGAACGGGGCCTTCTACCTCGCGTGGCGGACGTTCCTGCTGCCGATGGCGTTCGGCAACACCACCGTGATCAAGCCGTCGGAGGAAGCGCCGATCTCGGCCGGGCTGTTCCACGCCGAGATCCTCGAGGAGGCGGGCTTCCCCGCCGGCACGTTCAACGTCGTCACCCACGCGCCGGGTGCAGCGGCGGCGGTCGCCGACGTGTTCTTCGACAGCCGCGCCGTCCGCTGCATCAACTTCACCGGGTCCGACAAGACGGCGCGCATTCTCGGCGCCCGCGCTGCGCAGGGATTGAAGCGAATGGTGATGGAGCTCGGCGGCTACAACCCGATGCTGATCCTCGACGACGCCGACCTGACCGAGGCGGTCAAGGCGGTCATCTTCGGCGCGTTCATTCACCAGGGGCAGGTGTGCATGAACACCCGCAAGGTGTACGTCGCGCGCGCCGTCCACGACGACTTCGTCAGCGCGTTGGCGGCAAAGGCGGCGGCGCTCAAGCAGGGTGATCCGATCGACCCGAGCGTCATCATCGGGCCGCTGATCAACGCGCGCGCTGTGACCAACACGATGGCGTCGATCAAGGACGCGGTCGATCGCGGTGCGACCGTCGTCACCGGTAACACCGTCGACGGCGCGATTGTCGCACCGA
>CAXTQJ010000137.1:6679-6948 GCA_964246245.1 uncultured Sphingomonadaceae bacterium | reverse complement strand
CCGCATCGTTGTCCGGCACCGCGACACCGTCACCCGTGGTATTCGCCGCCGATCTGCCGTAACGCTGTCTACGCAGCGTCGGTCGGTAGCGAGAAAAGGTTCGATGCGGGTCCTGACCATCGAAGACGACGCCCTCAACCGCCGTGTCGTCCGCGACATGCTGTCGGTCGCCGGCGTCGCGATGGACGAGGCGGCGAGCGCCGAGGCCGGGCTGGCGATGATCGACGCCGACGACTTCGACGTCGTCCTGATGGACCTGCGGATGCCCG
>CAXTQJ010000137.1:4650-6669 GCA_964246245.1 uncultured Sphingomonadaceae bacterium | reverse complement strand
AGGCGACCCCTCGCTCGCCCGGTGCCTGCGCGGCCTGCGGATGCCCGGGATGGACGGGCTCGAAGCGATCGACCGCATCCGCGCGCGCGGCGACGCGAAGAACAACTTGCCCATCGTCGTCATCACCGCCGATGCCGCGGTCGACCTCCGCGCCCGGTGCCTCGGCCAGGGGGCCGACGAGCTGCTGTTGAAGCCGGTGGCGATGGAAGAGCTGTTCGACGCGATCGGCCGCGTCGTCGCCGCCCGCGGCGGTCGCGCCGGGCTGGTCGTCTGACGCCGGGCGACGCGGTCAGCCGAGGCTGACTCCGAGCATCGTTGCGACCGCCGCCGCCGTGCCGAGGCCGGCGAGGAGGAGCGCGCCGCCGACGATCGCCCGCGACCGCGCGACGAGGGCGATCGACAGGAGGACGATCGCCATCTGCAGCGCCGTCTCGCCGAGTTCATAGCCCTCGACCGCCGCCGCGGCGTGCTGCCCTTCGGCGCGCTGGCGACTGCCGGTCGCCTCGAGCTGGGCGATGCCGTGACCCTTGGCGTCGGGACCGCGCAGCCGCTTCGCCTCGGCCGCCCAGTCGGCGCGGTCGGCCGCGGCGATCGCCCCTGACTGCGCCGCCGCCTTCGCTACCGCCTCGCGGACGATCTTCGCCTGCATATAGTTGAACGTGTCCGACGCCTCGATGCCGTGGAGCAGGCTCTCGCGCGCGGCCCCGGCCGCTGCCATGTGGATCACGGCGAGGATGACGGCGCAGACGCCGACCATCAGCGCGACGCGGTCGCGAAAGCGCTTCTCGGCGGCGTGGCCGGCGGCGGCGGCCCCGTCGCGCTCGTCCTCGGCGCGTTCGATCGCCTCGTCGATCAGGTCCTTGGCATCGGCAGGCTCGACCATCGACTTGACCCTCCGGCAACGGCTGCCGCCTATTGCGAGGGTCGCGCCGCGCTGTCCACTGCCGGCGGTGCTGCCAGCGTCCGCCAGCCGCCGATTGCGGTTGGCAAGTGCGCGTCGTTTGCGCCACATTCGGCGACCGACGCGACACGGGGTGACCGATCTGATGCCATGCACGATTCTGCGAGTCGTCGGGGTCGCGGCTACGCTCGCCGCCGGCGCCGCGCCGGCGTCCGCCGCGACCCTCGCCCAGTTCAAGGCGCTGGCTATCTCGCCCGACGGGTCGCGCGTCGCGAGCGCCGACAGCGCCGAGGCCGCCGACACCGCGATCCCCGACACCCATGCCGTCGTCGTCGTTCGCGACGCGGCGAGCGGCGCGGTCGTCGCGCGCTTCGATCCGTGCACAGCGTGCGGATACGACGGCACGGCATGGTCGCCCGACGGGCGGAGCATTGCCTTCGTCGCGACCGACCCCAAGGCGGGCACGGCGAGCGTCGTCGTCGCCGCGGTGGGCGGCGGGGCGTCCGCTGGAGCGGTACGGACGGTCGCCACGGTCCACGGCGTCGCCCAGACGCCGCGCTGGTCGCCCGACGGCCGCCGGCTCGCCGTCCTCGCGGTCGAGGGCGCGCACAAGAGCGTCGGTGCGGTCGAGGCGGGGCGCGCGCAGGTCGGCGTAGTCGGCGATGCCGACGACGAGCAGCGGATCGCCGTCGTAGACGCCGGCGGCGGCGCGCTTCGTTACGTCTCGCCGGCCGACACGTGGGTCTACGAATACGGCTGGACGCCCGACGGCGCGGGCTTCGTCGCGACCGCGGCGGCGGGCAACGGCGACGACAACTGGTGGGTGGCGAAGCTCGTCGCGGTCGACGGCGTGCGCGGCACGCTCCGCACGATCGCCGCGCCGCCCATGCAGATCAACGCGCCGCGGGTCAGCCGCGACGGCAAGTGGATCTTGTTCATCGGTGGGTTGATGAGCGACTTCGGCTCGGTCGGCGGCGACCTTTATGCCGTGCCGCTGGTCGGGCTCGGCGGCGTGACCAACCTGACGGCCGGCGCGGCGAGCACGGTCACCTCGCTGTCGTGGGGGGGCCCCGCCGCCCCCCGCCCCCCCCCCCCCCCCCCCCCCCCCCCCCGCCCCC
>CAXTQJ010000137.1:0-4640 GCA_964246245.1 uncultured Sphingomonadaceae bacterium | reverse complement strand
CGTGGGCCGCCGCGGACGCCGTCGTCACCCGCCGCGCCGGCGACCGCTTCGACGTCGCCCGCGTTGCGCTGACCACCGCCGGCGACCGCGCCGCCCCCCGCGCGACGATCACGACCTTGTGGTCGGCCCCGGTTTCAGGCGACGCCGAGGACGGGCACGTCGCCGTCGCGGCCGACGGGACGACGATCGCGAGCGCGGTCGAGGACTTCACCCGCCCCGCCGAGATCATGACCGGCCGCATCCACGGCGACACCGCCGCGCTGACCGCGATCACCCACGCCAACGCCGCGCTGCCGCCGCACGTCGCCGCGCGCAGCCTGACGTGGACCAGCGACGGCCGCACCGTCCAGGGCTGGCTGCTCGCCCCGTTGACGCCGGTGCCCGGCAAGCGGCCGATGGTCGTCCAGATCCACGGCGGTCCGTCGTCGTCGGCCAACCCAATGTACGTTTGGAACGGCACGACGCGCGGTCTGCTCGACGCCGGCTACGCGGTGTTCGAGGCCAACCCCCGCGGCAGCTACGGCCAAGGTGAGGCGTTCACTCGAGCCAATATCAAGGACTTCGGCGGCGGCGACCTGCGCGACATCATGGCTGGGGTCGACGCGGTCGTCGCGACGGGCACGGTCGACCCCGACCGCCTCGGCGTCTGGGGCCACAGCTACGGCGGCTTCATGACGATGTGGACGGTGACCCACACCACGCGGTTCAAGGCCGCCGTCGCCGGCGCGGGGATCGCCAACTGGATCAGCTACTACGGCGAGAACGGCATCGACCAGTGGATGATTCCGTTCTTCGGCGCATCGGCGTACGACGACCCCGCGCCTTACGTCGCCGCGTCGCCGCTGACGACGATTCATGCGGCGAAGACCCCGACGTTGATCTACGTCGGCGAGCGCGACGTCGAATGCCCGCCGGCGCAGTCGGTCGAATTCTGGCACGGCCTGAAGGCGGTGGGCGTCCCGACGGAACTCGTCATCTACGAAGGCGCCGGCCACCGCCTGCGCAAACCCGAGCAGGTCCACGACCGCGAAGCGCGGCTGGTCGGGTGGTTCGACCGGTACCTGAAGTGAGGAATGGCGGGCGACCCGGTGCCTCATCAGCTGCGATTGTCATTCCGGCGCAGGCCGGGACCCGTCAACACGGAGGTTAGAGTTGATGGGTCCGCGCCTGCACCTAGATGACACTGGGGGTTGGCAATGACGCTGGTTGACCGGCCGCGGGCCTTCTACCGCACTATCTTGGCCGCCGCGTTCCTCACTTTCGCTTTCCCCGCCAGCGCGACGACGACCCTCCTTCGCCCCGCCGCGGTGTTCGACGGCGTCGATGGGCGCGTCCATCCCGGTTGGCAGGTTCTCGTCGACGGCGAACGCATCGCCGCGGTCGGCCCCGCGCTCGCCGCGCCGGCCGGAACCGCGACGATCGACCTCGTCGGCATGACCCTCCTTCCCGGCCTGATCGAGGGCCACGGCCACCTGTTCCTCCACCCGTACGACGAGACGCCGTGGGACGATCAGGTTCTGCACGAGCCGCTCGCGCTGCGCACCGCGCGCGCCGTCGTCGCGGCGAAGGCAACGCTCGACGCCGGCTTCACCAGCGAACGCGATCTCGGCACCGAGGGGGCCGGCTAAGCCGACGTCGGCCTCAAGGCGGCGATCGATCAGGGCATTGTGCCGGGACCGCGGCTGAGCGTCGCGACCCGCGCCATCGTCGCGCGCGGTGCCTACGGCCCGAAGGGGTTCGCGCCCGGCGTCGAGGTGCCCCAAGGCGCGCAGGAGGTATCGGGCGTCGACGAGATCGTGCGCGCCGTCCGCGACCAGATCGCTGCCGGGGCGACGTGGATCAAGCTCTACGCCGACTACCGCTGGCGGCCCGGCGAGGACAGCCGGCCGACGCTTTCGGCGGCCGAGATGACGGCGGCGGTCGCCGCGGCACACGACGCCGGGCGCCCGGTCGCGGTCCACAGCGTCACCGCCGAGGGGATGCGCCGCGCGGTCGCCGCCGGTGTCGACACGATCGAGCATGGCTATGGCGGGGCGCCCGGGGTCTTCCGCGCGATGCACGACCGCGGCATCGGCCTGTGCCCGACGCTGGCGGCGAGCGATGCGGTCGCGCGCTATCGCGGCTGGACCGGGGCCGAGCCCGCTCCACCGGCCGTTGCCGCGAGCCGCGCGTCGTTCCGCCTCGCCCGCGCCGCCGGGGTGGCGCTGTGCGTCGGCGGCGACGTCGGCGTCTTCGCCCACGGGACCAACGCGCGCGAGATGATCCTGATGGCTGCCGCCGGGATGCCGGCCGCCGAGGTGTTGCTCGCGGCGACCAGCGGCAACGCAAAGCTGCTGCGGCTGCCCGACCGCGGCAGCGTCAAGCCGGGGCTGCTCGCCGACCTGATCGCGGTGCGCGGCGATCCGGTCGCCGACATCACCGCGGTGCACGCGGTCACCTTCGTCATGAAGGGCGGCGTCATGGTACGGTCGCCCGAAAGGTCTGTGCCATGAAGCCGCTGGCCACCTTACTCCGCATTGTTCTGCTCTTCGCCGCGGTGCCGGTCGCTGCCGCGACGTTCGATCTGGCGGCGACGCCGGCGACCGTCGCGTGGGGCAACTACGATGCGGCGGCCAAATCGGTGCTGCGCATCCGGTCGGGCGACACCGTGATCTTCCACACGCTCCTCACCAACAGCCCGGCAGGGCTCGAAAAGGCCGGCGTCGCGGCCGCCGATGTCGAACCGGCGCTGCGCAAGGTCTACGACGAGGTCAAGGACCGCGGCCCTGGCGGTCATATCCTGACTGGCCCGGTCGCGATCGACGGCGCCGAACCCGGCGACACGCTCGAAATCCGCATCGACCGGGTCGAGCTGGCGATCCCTTATGCCTACAACGCCTTTCGCTACGGCGCGGGCTTCCTGACCGACGACTTTCCATACGCCCGGACCAAGATCGTCCCGCTCGACGCCGCGACGATGACCGCCGCTTTCGCGCCGGGCGTGCGCGTGCCGCTTCACCCGTTCTTCGGCAGCATGGGGGTCGCGCCGCCACCGGCGTTCGGCCGCTACGACAGCGCGCCGCCGACAATCATCGGCGGCAACATGGACGATCATGCGCTCGTCGCGGGGACGACGCTGTTCCTTCCCGTCCACGCGCACGATGCGCTGTTCGAGGTCGGGGACGGCCACGCCGGGCAGGGCAACGGCGAGGTCGACATCACCGCGCTCGAAACATCGCTGGTCGGCACGCTGACCTTCGTCCTGCACAGGGGCGAGCGCCTCGCCTATCCGCGCGCCGAGACACCGACGCACTACATCGCGATGGGGTTCGACGACGACCTGTCGAACGCGACGCGTAAGGCGGTCCGCAACATGATCGATTTCCTCGTCGCCGCGAAGCATCTGTCGCGCGACGATGCCTATATGCTGATCAGCGTCGCCGGCGATGTCGAGATCACCGAGCTCGTCGACCGCAACAAGGGGGTCCATGTCATGGTCGCCAAGGCGCTGTTCACGCGCTAGCGCGGCGGCTCCGGATCGAGCGTCTGGTCGCCGCCAAGGGTCTGGTACAGCGTGACGAGGCTCTGCGCGCGGAGCAGCGCGGCCTGCGCGAGCGACTGGCGCGCGGCGTAGAGCGTCCGCTGCGTCACCAGCGAATTGAGGAACGGGTCGATGCCGCCGAGGTAGCGCGCGTTTTCGAGGTTGGCCGCATCCTCGGCCACGCCGACATAGGCGACCTGGGCCGCCGCCTGGGCGTCGATCGTGCCGCGCCGCGCGAGCGCGTCGCTGACCTCGCGGAAGGCGGTCTGAATCGTCTTCTGATACGTCGCGACCGCCGCGTCGCGCTGCGCCCGGGTATAGGCGAGGTTACCGCGGTTGGCCCCGCCGTCGAACAGCGGCAGGCTCGCCGTCGGCGCGACCGAATAGCTGAACGCGCCGCCGGTGAACAAGGTCGACAGCGCGGTCGAGGCGAACCCTGCCGCCGCGGTCAGGGTGATCGTCGGGAAGAAATTGGCCCGTGCCGCGCCGATCCGCGCGTTCGCCGCGCGGAGCTGGTATTCGGCCTCGACCACGTCGGGGCGGCGGAGCAGGATGCGGCTGTCGAGCCCGGCGGGCAGCGGCACGACCCACAGCCCGACCTGGGCGATGGTGACCGGCACGTCGGCATCGGCGACGGGCGCGCCGGTCAGCAGCTCGAGCGCATTCCTGTCCTGCGACACCAGCGTCGTCAGGTTGGCGCGGTCGGACTTGGCCTGGTAGAGGACGGTCTCGGCGCTCCTGAGGTCGGTGCGCGGCGCGATGCAGCCATCGAGGCGCGCGCGGGTCAGGTCGACCGTCTTCTGCGCGCTGGCCTCGGTGTCGATCGCGATGCCGAGGAGGCTGCGGTCGCTCGCCAGCGCGAAATAGGCGTCGGCAACGTTGGCGACGAGTATCAGGCGCGTCGTGCGCGCCGCCGCCTCGGTGGCGAAGAACTGCTGGAGGCTGGCCCGCGCTAGGCTGTGGAGCTTGCCGAACAGATCGATTTCGAACGCGGTCGCGCCAAGCTGCGCCGAGTAGACGGTAACGTTGCCGCCGTTGGCGCTGCCGGTGGTGCCCGTCGTGCCGCTCGTGCCGGTCCCGGCGGCACCGGCAATGGCACCACGGGCGGCGGAACTAGCGG
>CAXTQJ010000136.1:6481-6971 GCA_964246245.1 uncultured Sphingomonadaceae bacterium | reverse complement strand
CTCCTACGCGGCGATATAGCCATCCCCCGCTGCTGCCGCCAGCCGCCCCAGTGCCGCGTCGCGGCCGATCAGCGGCAGCAGCTGTGCCATCTCCGGCCCGGCGTCGCGGCCGGTCAGCGCGATGCGCAGCGGGTGGAACAGCGCGCGCCCCTTCCGCCCGGTCGCGACCTTGAGCGCGCCGGTCCAGTCGGCCCAGGCACCGAGACCCCACGGCGTCGCCGCGAGCACAGCGCGCGCCGCGCCGACGAAGGCGCGGTCGGCGTCGTCGACCACGGCCGCGACCGGACCGGCGATCACCGCCCACCACTCGCCCGCCGCCGCCACCGTCGCACAGTTGCCGCGCACCGCGCCCCACGCCGCCGGCGTCATTCCGGCCGGCAGGCGGTCGGCAACCGCGGCGAACGGCAACGCGTGGACGGTCTTGCCGCTCAGCGCCACCAGCTCGGCTGGGTCGAACCGTACCGCCGCGCGGCCGAACGCGGCGGTACGG
>CAXTQJ010000136.1:0-6471 GCA_964246245.1 uncultured Sphingomonadaceae bacterium | reverse complement strand
GTTCGTCGCCCTAGGCCTCGGTGTCTTCTACGTCGCGTGATTTCCAAAGTAGCAGAGCTTCCTGAGTAGCGGTCAGCCGTCCAGGGCGGCGGCCAGGTCGGCCAGCAGGTCCGCGGCCGGCTCGATGCCGCCTGTGCGCCACGCCGCGACTCCCTCCGACCCCAGCCGCTTCGACAGTGCGGCGTCGGTCCCGGTGAGAAGCGGCAGATGCGCGAATGCGGGTGCGTCGCTTCCGAGCGAGGCGAACATCTGGAGCTGAACGCCCGAATTGGTAACGTGATCCTCGCCGCGGACGACCGCGGTGACGCCGAGGTCGATGTCGTCGACCACCGACGGAAGCATGTACAACCACGTCCCGTCGGCGCGCCGGATCACGGGGTCGCTGAGCGACGCCGGTTCGGCGTGGCTGTCGCCGCGGACAAGGTCGGCCCACGCGACCGGCGCGGCGGTGTCGAGCCTGAAGCGCCAGTGCGGCGCGACGCCCTTCGAGGCGAAAGCCGCATGGTCGGCGTCGGTCAGCGCCAGCGCGGCGCGGTCGTAGACCGGCGGCAAGCCCTGCGCCGCCTGCACCAGCCGCTTGAGGTCGAGTTGTTCAAGTGTCTCGTAGGCGCGATACGCGCGGCCCGCCGCCGCCAGCCGGGCCAGCGCCGCGTCGTAGAGGGCGAAGCGATCCGACTGTCGCACCTCGGCGTCGGGCGTGAGGCCGAGCCACGCGAGGTCCGCGCGGATGCCCTGCGCCGCCGCCTCGCTCGACCGCGCTGCGTCGGTATCGTCGAGGCGCAGCAGGAACCGTCCGCCCGTGGCCCGCGCATAAAGCCAGTTGACCAGCGCCGTGCGGATGTTGCCGGCGTGGAGCGCCCCCGTCGGCGACGGTGCGAAGCGGGTGACGGTCATGACCGAGCCCGATCGGCGCGCCGCCAGCGGTAGCGCACGTCGGGCATCCCTTCGTCATTGCCGCTGCCGTCGCCGAACGCCTCGGCGACGAAGCCGTGGCGCTCGTACAGCGCGCGCGCGCGGGCATTCGCCGCGAAGGTATGCAGCTGGAGGTCGTCCTGCTCGCGCTGCGCCAGGCGGACCAGCGTGGACCCGATCCCCTCGCCGTGCCGCGCCGGCTCGACGTAGAGTTGATCGATCCAGCCGGGCAGCAGCGCGACGTGGCCGACCAGACTACGGCGGTCAAACGCCCCCCACAGCGGCCCAGCAGCGAACACTCGCTCGCGGTACAGCGCGGCGAATGCCGCCGGCGGGTGGCGGCCGGTATCATATCCGGGGATCAGCGCCCCGGCGCGGCGATGGAGGTCAGCGGCGAAGTCGGTCTCGTCGCGGCGGAGGCGGCGAAGCACGAGCGCCGGCGGCAGACCCGACCCGGTCATGGACGGGTGGTAAGCACGTCGACCCCGCGGCCCCGCGCCGCCGCGATCAACGCGTCGTCGTTGGTCGCCAGCGTCGCGTCGAGCCGCAGCGCCAGCTCTAGGTAGACGGCATCGTAGGCGGTCAGTTCTGTTGCCAGGGCGAGATCGAAAATGATGCGCGGTGCCGCTGCTTGATAAAGCATGCCGGCGGTGAACAGCTGTTCCGCGACGACCAGACGGATCTCGCGATCCTCGTCGCGTAGGCGCGTTCGCCGCGCCGCCTTGACCAGCAACGACGCGACCTCGAGCGGCCAGTGCGCCGGGAAGGCCAGATCGGCAGCCAGCAGTTGCGCCAGAATGGGTGTCGATCGGGAACTGATCTCGTCGCTGAGGAGAACGATGCCTGTAATCGAAGCGTCGACGACGATCGGCGTCAACGCTGATCCTCTTTGATCCACGCGATGATCTGTTCAGTCGACACAGAGCCGTATTTCGCGCGCTGCTTCCGTCCTTCCTCGAACAGCGCCACTACTGCCTCGCGCTGGCGTGCCTTGCGCTTGGCCTCCGCCGCCGCCAACCGGGCTTTCTCGGTCGCGACCGCGGTCAGCTTCGCGGCCGGCTTGCCGTGGCGGGTCAGCACGATCTCGTCGCCGCATTCCGCCGCGGCGATCCAAGCCGAGGCGTTGTCCTTGAACTCAGCGATGGGAACATTGGTCATGACGCAGCACCTCTGGCCAGAAAATAGGCCAGATTTCGACTCCTGTCGAGATTACCCCGTTCGAAACGCGTTGGTGATCGGATACCGCCGATCGCGCCCGAAGTTGCGGCGGCCGATCTTCACCCCCGGCGGGGCCTGGCGGCGCTTGTATTCGGCGACGTAGAGCAGGCGCTCGATCCGGGCGACGGTGGCGGCGTCGAAGCCGGCGGCGACGAGGTCGCTCGCCGATTTCTCATCCTCGATCAGCCCGGCGAGGATGCGGTCGAGCAGGTCGTACGGCGGCAGGCTGTCGTCGTCGCGCTGGTTGTCGCGCAGCTCGGCGGTCGGCGGCTTGTCGATCACCCGCTGCGGCATCACCGGACCCGCTGGGCCCAGCCCGAGCCGCGGCCGGTTCGCGTTGCGCCACGTGCTCAGGCGGAAGACGGTCGTCTTGTAGACGTCCTTCAGGACCGAAAAGCCGCCGGCCATGTCGCCATAGATCGTCGCATAGCCGGTCGACATCTCGCTCTTGTTGCCGGTTGTCAGCAGCATCGTACTGAACTTGTTCGACAGCGCCATCAGCGTCACCCCGCGGATACGCGACTGGATGTTCTCCTCGGCGAGGTCGCTCGCCCGCCCGGCGAAGAGCGGCGCCAGCATGTCGTCGAATGCCGCCATCGCCGACGCGATCGGCACGGTATCGAGCCGACAGCCGAGCAGCCGCGCGCACTCGGCGGCGTCGTCGAGGCTGTCGCTACCGGTGAAGCGCGACGGCAGCATCACGCACCACACCCGGTCGGCCCCGAGCGCATCGACCGCGACCGCCGCCGACAGCGCACTGTCGATCCCCCCTGACAGCCCGAGGACGACACCGGAAAAGCGGTTGCGCCCGACGTAGTCGCGCAGGCCGACGACCATCGCGTGATAGATGTCGGCCGGATCGTCGTCGAGGCGCGCCAGCCCGCCAGCCGCGCAGGTCCAGCCCGCCGCTCCGCGTGTCCATTGAGTTAGAGCCAATACCTCGTCCCAGTCGGGAAGCTGGACGACCGTCGCCCGGTCGGCATTGAGGACAAAGCTCGCCCCGTCGAACACCAGCTCGTCTTGCCCGCCGACGCGGTTGAGATAGGCAAGCGGCAGCCCGGTCTCGACGACGCGGCTGACGCTCAGGCTCAGCCGCCGGTCGTCCTTGCCGACTTCGAACGGCGAGCCGTTGGGTACGATCAGCAGCTCGGCCCCGGTCTCGGCGAGGCATTCGGTGACCTCGGGAGTCCAGATGTCCTCGCAGATCGGCACCCCCAGCCGCACGCCGCGGAACGGCAGCGGTCCCGGCAGCGGCGCGGCGGCGAACACCCGCTTCTCGTCGAACGTACCGTAGTTTGGCAGGTCGTGCTTCAGCGTCAGCCCCGCAACCCGTCCGCCGTCGAGCAGCGCCATCGCATTGTAGAGGCGACCGCCCTCGACCCACGGCAGCCCGACGAGCAGGCCCGGCCCGCCGTCCGCCGTCGCCGTTGCGAGCCGGTCGAGTTCGGTGGCGCAACGCTCGACCGCCGCCGGTTTGAGGACGAGATCCTCCGGCGGATAGCCGATCAGCGACAGTTCCGGCGTGACGATTAGATCGGCGTCGGCCGCTTCGGCCCGCGCACAGAGCATCGCGTCGGCGTTCGCCCGCAGGTCGCCGACCGACGCGTTCGACTGGTGGAGGGCGATGGCGAGGGTGTCGGGCATGACGAAGATGTAGGGCAAGCCACTGCTGTCGTCATCTATGCGTCGGTGGGCGCGACGACTGGCCCGATCGCGGTCTTAAGGTCAGCGTGGCCGCAGTTCGGGACGCCCGGTGTCGGCTTCGCCGTCGCGCCCGGCCAGCCGCGTCCATTCGCGGTGTGTCCATTTGAGGAGCGGCTTCTCGACCAGCTGCCGGAAGACGATGCCGGCAAACGTGACCGCGGCGACGAGCACGACGAACACCAGCCCGTCGGGCAGCGCCCGCACCGCTGCGATGCCGTGGATCCGCGCCAGGAAGCCGAGCAGCGGGAAATGGATCAGGTAGATCGAGAACGATGCCGTCCCGAGCACGGCAAGGATCGGCGAAATCTCGATCGCGCGGCGTCGCTCGCGTGCGACGAGGCCGGCAATGGTCACGGCGCTGCACAGGCCGAACAGCAGGTTGCGGACCGGCTCGGCGAAGGTCGGGGCGAAGACCTCATCCATGCCCACGGCGAGAAACGCCATGGCACCGAGCCACGCGACGGCGATCGGGATATGACCTCCCCGATGGATCGACACCCACCACGTCGCGATCCCGATCGGGAACAGCAGGTTGATCGAATTGCCGAGATAGATCGGCAGGAAGCCGTCTCCAATCGCGGCGGCGGCGATGCCGGCAAGCCAGACGGCGGCGAGCGCGAGCCCAAGGCGGGGAGCGAAGATGAAGACACCGAAGACGAAGTAATAGGCGATCTCATGGTAGAGCGTCCACGCGACCGCGAGCACGGTGGAATGCGCGTCGTTGCCGACGAGCGCAAACGACGACGCGACCAGCGCCGGCGAGAGGGCGACACGGGCGTTGAACCCCGCCGCCGTCGTCGCCAGCACGACGGCGAGGACAAGCCAGTAGACCGGATAGATGCGCAGCACCCGGTTGCGGACATACTTCATCAGCCGCTCGCGATGGCCGATGTCGCGGGCATGCATGTGCGCGACGATGAAGCCACTGAGGACGAAGAAGAACGCAACCCCGGCATGGCCGAAATCGAAAAAGCCGCCGAAAACGTGCGTATTCCAGTATTTCGGGGCTGCGAACACCTTGCTGCTGGCATGGTAGAGCACGACCAGCAGCGCAGCGACGCCGCGGCCGGCTTCGAGCGACTGGAATTTGGTGGTCATCGCCGCCCCCTGTCGTCCCACGCTATGCCGCCACCAGTCGGTGCGGCGTTCGCTCCGCGCACGGCCGTCGGGGCATCGACCGACCGGCGCGCGCGACGCTGTTCCTGCGCCTAACCGAGTGGCCAGCTGCCGTCCCCTGATTTCGACTTCGCCCGCGCCGTCATCGGGCCGACCCAGCGCCGCGACATCCACCGGCTTCGCGGATCATCCGCCACGGATCAATCACCGGATGACGTGCACCGGCGCAGCGGCTACGACGCGGAGCGGGGAGACGCCGATGGCGCAGAACACGATCTTCAGCATCGACGCCGCCGGCGATCTCGTCCGCATGGCCCCCGGTGCGCCGGCCGGGGAGGTCGAGATCCAGTCGCTGATCGCGCGCTTCCCCGACATGCTCGGCGACGACGGCGACCTGCTGACCATCTGCCGCGAGGCGGCGATCGGCGACAGCGAGGGCGGCAGCGGCCGCTGGTCGCTCGACAACCTGTTCGTCACTCGCACCGGCGTCCCCGTCCTTGTCGAGGTCAAGCGCGCGAGCGACACCCGCATCCGCCGCGAAGTCGTCGGCCAGATGCTCGACTACGCCGCCAACGCGGTCAAGCACTGGCCGGCGGGCGAGATGGCGCGGTCGTTTGCCGCGCGGTGCGACAGCGAGGGCCGCTATCCCGCCGCTGATCTCGCTGATTTCCTCGACGGCGACGAGACTGACTTCTGGGACCGCGTCGATGCCAACCTCAAGGCGGGCAAGCTGCGTCTGCTGTTCGTCGCCGATCACATTCCACCCGAGCTGGCCCGCGTCGTCGAGTTCCTCAACGAACAGATGCAGGCCGAGGTGCTCGCGGTCGAGCTGAGTTGGTTCGTCGCGGAAGGCGGCGCCCGGGCGCTCGTACCGCACCTCATCGGCGCGACGCAGCGGGCGGCGGCGGCGAAGCAGGGACGCGCGGCGCCTGTCCGCGACCGAACTATCGAGGAATGGATCGCTGAGGGTCCGCGTCGCCACGGCGAAGCCGCAATTGCCAGCGCACGAGACTTCATCGATTTCGCGGATCGGGTCGGCGGCATATCGACCGTCGTCGGGGGCTGGGTTTCGCTCGCGCTGACGACGGACGATGGCAAGACCATCAAGCCGTTCGGATTGTACGCTAAAGGAGCCTGGGCGATCAATCTGGACTTGATCGCGAAGCGCCCGGCATTTGTCGAGCCCGCCGCTTTCGTGCAAGCGATTAATGGGATCGTCGCCGTCGCCGGGTCGCCGAGCACCGGGAAGCTTACGGGTTATCCGAGTTTCGCAACCTTGGCGCTGGCCAACCCTGCCACACGCGAGCCCTTTATCGCGGCTTGGATCAACCTCGCCGAGCTGGCTCGCCGCAGCGCTTCAGCCCCGATATTGCCGACGTCATGACGGCCTCGCTCGGTCTCTGGACCGCCATCGGCTACCTCCTCGGCTCGATTCCCTTCGGTCTGCTGCTTACCCGTGTGGCCGGTTCCGGCGATCTGCGGGCGGTCGGGTCGGGGAACATCGGCGCGACCAACGTGCTG
>CAXTQJ010000135.1:6408-6992 GCA_964246245.1 uncultured Sphingomonadaceae bacterium | reverse complement strand
CCGCATCGTCACCTTCGCCGACACACTGACCTACTGCTATCATGTCGCCGGGTGCGTCGGGGTGATGATGGCGATCGTCATGGGGGTGCCGTCCGACGATCGGGCAACGCTCGACCGCGCGTGCGACCTCGGTATCGCCTTCCAGCTCGACAACATCGCGCGCGACGTGATCGACGATGCGGCGAACGGGCGGTGTTATTTGCCGGAGGAATGGCTGGCGGGGGCGGGGCTGACGTCCAGCGTGAACTGTTCCGAGGCAGGCCGGGAGCTATCAACTCGAATGATGGATCCCGGCCTGCGCCCGGATGACACCGATGAAGAGCGTTTCACCTTCCTCGCCGCTCCCCACAACCACGCCACGCTCGCCACCGTCGTCGCCCGTCTCTGCGTCGAGGCCGAGCGCTACGCCGCGTCGGCGCGCTTCGGCACGCCGGCGTTGCCGTGGCGGTCGGCGTGGGCGGTGCTCGCGGCGGCCGACATTTACGGCGGCATCGGTCGGCGGGTGCGCGCCGGGGGCGTCGCCGCGCTCGATCGGCGGGTGTCGACGTCGACGGCCGAGAAGTTTGCGGCGGTCGCGCGCGCGC
>CAXTQJ010000135.1:3537-6398 GCA_964246245.1 uncultured Sphingomonadaceae bacterium | reverse complement strand
TCAGCCGACGTCGGCGGTGGCAACTTCCGCAGTCGGCTGCGGCGTCATCTCGCGCCGGACTTTGGACGATGCCCTGATTCGCCCCGCGCCGCCCGCCTCGAGCTTGGCCAGCAGGTCACGGACCGGCGGCGCATAGACGAAGCCGAACGACACCGTCCCGTGCTTCGATTCGACCGCGTGATGGAGCCGGTGCGCCTGGACGATTCGCTTCATGTAACGCCCGCGCGGCACCCAGCCGACGGCGACGCGCCGATGGACGATGATGTCGTGGAAGCCGAAGTAGATGACGCCGTAGGCAGTGATGCCGACCCCGAGCCACGTCAGCGCGGTGCCGAGCGGGGTCAGCGTACCGAGCCAGATCAGCGCGATGGCGGGGGCCGCGCCCATCACCGCGAACCAGTCATTCGCTTCGAACCGTCCGCGGCGCGGCGCGTGATGCGAGCGGTGGAGGCCCCATAGAAAGCCATGCATCACCCAGCGGTGGGCGACATAGGCGACGCCCTCCATCGCGGCGAGGGCGGCGAGCGCGATGGCGAGGCCCTCGCTCCAGGTGACGTCGAACCGCATCGCCTCGTCTATAAATCGTCGCAGGGGGCTTTGCACGTCGGCAGTTTCGCCGCAGGGTCGCACCCGTGACCGCTGCCATACCCCTGTCGAAGTCGCGCGCCGCCGCCGACCGCGTTACCGGTATGGTTTCCGCCGCCGCGATCACAGTGGCTTGGCTCGCGATCCATCTCGGCGGTATCTTCGCGTTTCCGCTGACCACTACGACGTGGCCGCTCGCGGTGCCGCTGGTGCTCGTCGAGACGTGGCTGTCGACCGGGCTGTTCATCATTGCCCACGACTGCATGCACGGATCATTCGCACCGGGGCGGCCGGCGCTCAACCGCGCGATTGGCCGTGTGGCGCTGATGATTTATGCCGGGCTCGATTACGACCGGCTGTTACCGAACCACTTCGCTCACCACCGCCACGTCGGGACGGGGCGCGACCCCGATTTCGACGTCGCCAATCCGACCCGGCCGGGGCGGTGGCTGGCGCGCTTCTTCCGCCAATATTATTCGCACTGGCAGATGGTGCGGATCATCGTCACGCTGTGGGTCTATCACCTCGCTTTCGGCGCGAGCTGGGTCAACATCACGGTGTTCTACGCCGCACCGGCGCTGCTCGCGCTGATCCAGCTATTCTGGTTCGGGACGTTCCTGCCGCATCGCCACGGCGACGCCTTCCCCGACCGGCACAATGCGCGCAGTTCGGCGTTCGGGCCGTGGCTGTCGGTGGTGACGTGCTTCAACTTCGGCGGCTACCATCACGAGCACCACCTCCATCCGCACGTCCCGTGGTGGCGGCTGCCGGCGACGCGCCCAGCTCGGCTCGCGCCACGGCTGCGGACGCCGGCGTGAAGCGGCTGGCCGTCGCCGCTGCGCTCGCGCTCGCCGCGTGCGCGACGCCGGCCGAGCGGATCACCGACCACCTCGAAGCCGCCGGCGTACCGGGCAGCCAGGCGCGGTGCATGGGCAACCGCCTCGCGGCGCGGTTGACTATCGGCCAGATGGCCGAGCTCAACCGCATCGTGAGGAACAGCCGCGGCGACCGCCTGACCGTTACCCGCCTCGCCCAGCGCCTCGGCGACACCGACCCCGCGTTGGTCGGCAAGCTGATCGAGACCGGGCTGGTCTGCGCGATCTGACATCTCAGTGCGACCGGCGATAGCGCTCGACCAACCAGCGCGCTGCCATTGAGGCTAAGAAACCGACCAAGCCTGCGCGTATCAAGGAGTGAGGATAGATCTGTCTCCAGTCGAGCAGGACGAGACCTGAGAAGATCAGCACACCTGTCAGGGCGGCGGTTGGCCAGTCGATCACTGAATGCAGCCGCCGCACGCTGACCTCCTATCCCGCATCCTCGAACTGGAGCCGCGCCAGCTTTGCGTAGAGCCCGCCCTGCGCGATCAGCGCGTCGTGCCGTCCCTGCGCGACGATGCGGCCGCCGTCCATGACGACGATCCGGTCGGCCGAGCGGACGGTAGCGAGGCGGTGGGCGATGACCAGCGTCGTCCGGCCCGCCATCAGCTTCTCGAGCGCGTTCTGGACGAGGCGCTCCGACTCGGCGTCGAGGGCACTCGTCGCCTCGTCGAGGAGGAGGAGGGGGGCGTCGCGGAGCACGGCGCGGGCGATCGCCATCCGCTGGCGCTGGCCGCCCGACAGGCGCGACCCCGCCTCGCCGAGGAAGGTGTGGATGCCGTCGGGCAGCGCCTTGAGGAAGGTGCTGGCGTTGGCCGCGTCGGCCGCCGCCCACACGTCCGCCTCGGTCGCGTCAGGCCGGCCGTAGAGGATATTCTCGTAAGCCGAGGTCGCGAAGACGACCGTCTCCTGCGGCACCACGGCGATGCGCGAGCGGATATCGAGCGGGTCGGCGGCGGGAAGGGGGACGCCGTCCAGCCGGATGACGCCGCTCTGCGGGTCGTAGAAGCGCTGGACGAGGGCGAACAGCGTCGTCTTGCCGGCGCCCGACGGCCCGACGAGGGCGACCGTCTCGCCCGGCGCGATGTCGAGGCTGAAGTCGATCACCGCCGGCGCGTCGGGCTTGGTCATGTAATGGAAGGTGACGGCGTCGAGCGTCAGCCGCCCCTCGGCCGGTGCCGGCAGCGGCGTGGGGTCGGCCGGGGCACGGATGTCGGGGCGGGCGGCGAGGAGTTCCTCGACGCGGCTCGACGCGCCGGCCGCGCGCATGAAGTCGCCGTAGGTCTCGGTCAGCGCGCCGAAGCCGCCGGCGCCGAGGCCGGCGGCGACGAGGAAGCTGGCGATCGCGCCGCCGCTCATCCGGCCGGCGACGCCGTCGGCGGCGGCGACCCAGCGCCC
>CAXTQJ010000135.1:0-3527 GCA_964246245.1 uncultured Sphingomonadaceae bacterium | reverse complement strand
CACGAGCACGATCGCGCCGAAGATCAGGAAGATGACGATCGCCGTCATCAAGGCGCGCGTGCGGATGCGGCGCTTGGCGGCGGCGAAGGTCGCCTCGACCGCGCCGGCGAAGCGCGCCGCCTCGCGCACTTCCTGGGTGAACGCCTGGACCACCTTGATCGCGCCGAGGACCTCGGCGACGATCGTGCCGACGCTGGCGATGCGGTCCTGGCTCGACCGCGACAGGTCGCGGACCCGGCGGCCGAAGAAGATGATCGGCAGGATGGTGACCGGGATGACGAGCAGCATCAGCCCGGTCAGCTTCGGGCTGACCCAGAGCATGTAGCCGATGCCGCCGACCCCCATGAACAGGTTGCGGAGCGCGACCGACGCCGAGGTCGACACGACCTGCTCGATGACGGTGGTGTCGCTGGTCAGGCGGCTGGCGATCTCCGATGGCCGGTTCTCCTCGAAGAAGGCGGGATCGAGCGTCAGCAGGTGGCGCTGGACGGTCATGCGGAGGTCGGCGACGACGCGCTCGCCGAGCCAGCTGACGAAATAGAAGCGGACGCCGGTGGCGATGCCCTGGACGAAGACGATCGCCAGCAGGCCGAGGAAGTATGGGGCGATCGTCGCCGGCGTCGAGCCGGCCTGGAAGCCCCGGTCGACGACCAGCCGCAGCCCGGGCGCGACGGCGACGGTCGACACCGCGGCGATGAACAGCGCGACCAGCGCGGCCGCGAGATGGCCGGGATAGGCTTTGACGAACCGCCATAGCAGCGCCAGCCGCGACAGCTGCCGCGACGGCGGGGCCATGTCCTTCGAGGTGGGGACGGGCACTAGTACCCCGTCGGCGCGATGCGCGCCATGAAGCGCAGGCGGGTCTGCCAGACGTGAACGCCGAGCGTCGCCTCGGCGGCATGGGTCGCGCCGGGGTAGACCATCAAGTCGAATGGCCGGTTGGCGTGCTGGAGCGCCGCCATCAACGCGGTCGAGTTCTCGAACACGACGTTGTCGTCAGCCATGCCGTGGATCAGGAGCAGCGGGTCGGCGATATTCGCGGCGTCGGGCAGCGCGTCCGACAGCAGATAGGCCTCGCCTGCCGGATCGCCGAGGTAACGTTCGGTGTAGGCGGTGTCGTACAGCTCCCACCGCGTCACCGGCGCACCGGCGATGCCGGCGGCGAAGGCGTGTGGTGCGGCTTCGAGCAGCTTGAGCGTCATGTAGCCACCATAGCTCCAGCCGTTGACGACGACCTTGTCCGCCGCGGCCCACGGCTGCACCTTGACCCACGCGAGCGCGGCGAGCTGGTCGGCGACTTCGGTCTTACCCATTGCGCGGTAGAGGACGTCCTCGAACGCCTTGCCGCGGTTGGTTGCACCGCGATTGTCGAGCTGAAACACCGCCCAGCCATGATGAACGAGGAACTCGATCGTTGGCGGGACCCAGGTCCGCGCGACCGCCTGCGCGCCCGGGCCGCCATAGACGGTGAAATAGACCGGGTGCCGCCCCGGCGTCGGCGGCACGAACAGGCGATAATGTAGCGGCGTGCCGTCGGCGGCGGCGATCGTGCCGAAAGTCGGCTCGACGTGCGCGGCGAGATACGGTGCATAGGGGTGGGTCGCGTCGAGGCGGTTTTCCTCGATCCACGCAATGCGCTTGCCGCCGGCGTCGGCGAGCCACGTCTGCGCCGGCTGGGTCGGCGTCGAGCGGGTGATGAGTGCCGCCGTTCCGCCCTTGTCCATGACGACGTCGTGCCACCCGCCGGGTTGGGTCAGGCGCTTCAGTCCAGCGGGCAGGCCGCACAGGTCGTGGACGTGGTCGCCGCGGCTGAGGACGGGATCGGCGACGCACGTCGTCCTGCCGGGCGACAGGTAGTCGACCGCATAGAGGTGGCGTTCGAGGACGGTGTCGGAAAAGCCGGTGAAGAACAGCGTGTGCGTCGTCTGGTCGATCCCGGCGACGCCGTCGACTGCCCAGTCGCCGTGGGTGATCGGCGTCAGTTTGCCGTCGACGAGCCGGTAGAGATGGGCGAACCCGCTCCGCTCCGAACCGAGGATGATCGAGCCGTCGTCGAGCGCGCGAAAGTCGTTGTTGAGGTTGATCCACGTCGCCGCCGTGTCGCTGTAGACCGTCGTTGCCGCGCCCGTCGCGGGGTCGACCGTGAGGAGGTCGAGCCGCTTCTGGTCGCGGCTGAGCCGCGGGACGTAGACCGCGCGACCGTCGGCCGCCCAGTCGACGCGGGCGAGATAGAAGTCGGAATTGGTCCCGAGGTCGGCCTTGACCCGCGCCGAACCGTCGGGGTTCATCAACCACAGCTCGACGACGGCGTTCGGCGTTCCGGCGGCGGGGTAGCGCTGGGCGTACACGCGGGTGCCGTCGGCCCCGATCGCGGCGCGCTGGACGACCTTCACACTGCTCTCGTCGACGCGCTCGACGGCGATCCGTGCGTCGGTCGGCGACCACCACGTGCCGGCGAAGCGGTGAAGTTCTTCCTGGGCGATGAACTCGGCCGCGCCCCAGCCGATCGTCGCCGACCCGTCGTGACTCAGCGCCGCCTCGCGCCCGTCGTGCAGGTCGATGACGTAGGCGTTGCGATCACGGACGAACGAAGCGAACCGCCCCTTCGGCGACAGCTGCGCGTCGGTCGTCGCCGCCGTGGTCAGGGCGCGGACGGTGCCGTCGACCTTCGCCAGCCACAGCCCGCCGTCGATCGGCACGAGCACCGCGGACGAATCGGGGGCCCAGCTATAGCTGGCGATGCCCTTGACGTTGGCGATGCGCTGGCGCTCGCGGTTCATCCGCTCGGTTTCCGACAGGGCCGCGCCGATTCCGACCTTCGTCGAATCGACGAGCATCCGGCTCGCGCCCGTCGCCACGTCGACCGCCCACAGGTCGTAACGGTCGCGGTCGTCGGGGCGGGGCCTGAGCAAGCTTGCTGTCCGCCCGTCGGGAGACAGCGCCAATGCGCGCGGCGTCGGCCCCGACAGCGACGGCGAGGCGAAGACGCGCTCGAGGGTCAGTTCGGCGGCGGCGACGGGAGCGCTCAGCACGGCGAGCCCGACCGCCGCCCACCACGCCAGTACCCGCATTGCCACTTGCCCCGCCGCTGCACCGCGCAGCTCTACCGCGCGCGTCTCGCGGCGGCAATCACGGCGCGAAGCCGAAGCGTTCGACCCATGGCGCGAGAAGCGGCAACACCGGCGCCAGCTGATCGGCGTAGCGCCGCCACCGGCCGCCGCCGTCGTAGAGGCCGCGGCGGACCTGGCCCGCGCTCGCGGTCGCGCCGCCGCGGCGTCGCGCGGTCCGGCCGAAGCCGCGCATCGCCAGCGACCATGGTACGCCAGACGCGGCGCACAACGCCTGCACCGTCGCATCGAAGTCGGCGACGAGCGCGTCGTAGCGGACGACGTGGACGCGGATCGGGAAGGCGGCGAGGCACGCCTCGGTCAGGCGCATGACCGCGTCGTAGTGGCGCGCGGTGCTTTCGAGGTCGGTGAACGAGAAGGTTGCGGCGCCGATGCGGAAGCTGCTGCGAAAGGACGACA
>CAXTQJ010000134.1:4808-7061 GCA_964246245.1 uncultured Sphingomonadaceae bacterium | reverse complement strand
GTCCATACCATCGCCGCTCAGCCTTGTGCCAGCGCGACCAGCGTCGGCCGCAGCCCGGCGACGTCGTAGCCGCCGCGCGCCGCCGCCGCGACGATCGTGTCGGCGTCGCCGCCGCGACTCGCCTCGGCGAGTGCCCACAGGTTGGTCGATCGCGTTCCCGACCGGCAGAAGGCGAGGACCGGCCCGGTCGCGGCGTCGAGCACCGCCGCCATCGCGGTCACCTGCTCGCGGCTGAAACCGTGGGCGACGGGCAGCGCGGTGTAACCGACGCCGGCCGCCGCGGCGGCGGCGCGCAGGTCGGCGTCCGCCGGCTGGCCGGGCTCCTCGTCGTCGGGGCGGTTGTTGACGATCGTCGTGAAGCCCGCCGCCGCCGCCGCGGCGACATCGTCGGGCGCGATCTGGCCGGCAACGGCGACGGAGTCGGTCAGGCGGATGAACATCTTGTCCGTGTAAGCCGCCCCGAAGCGGCGGGAAAGACCCTAGCTCCGTCCGCGTGGATGATCGGGCTGGCGACGGCGATCGACCACGTCGTGGTGCGCCGCGCGCGCAAAGAAGCGCGCGAGGAGCGACCGCGCCGCGGCGGGGACGTGCGCGGCGGCGAAGTCGTCGCCGGCGAAGCGGCGGACCGCGTCGATCGTGTCGAACAGCATGACGGTGGTGAACTCGACCTCGCCGCCATCGTCGCGGCGCAGGACGTCGATCTGGAGGAAGCCGGCGATGCCCCGCGCTTCGATCGCCGGGACGACCTCGGTCAGCAGCAGATGGCAATAGGCGTCGGCCTTCGCCGCTGTCGTCCAGCCGTGCCAGATGCGCGTGATCACGGCCGTCTCCTCAGCTCGTCGCGCCGCCCTCGGCGACCGCGGCGGGACTGCCGGGCAGCGGGATGAACTCGGTTTCGCCGGGAACGCGCGGGAAGCGGCCGGCGACCCAGTCGGCCTTGGCCGCGTCGATCCGCGCCTGCGACGCGGCGACGAAATTCCACTCGAGCCGGCGCGGCCCGACGCTCGCGCCGCCGAGGAGCATCGCACGGGTCGGCGCCGCGGTGGTGAAGGCGACCTCGCCACCGGGAGCGACGACGACCATCGTGCCGGCACGGTAAATCGCGCCGGCGAGGTCGATCGATCCCGACACGACGTAGACCGCGCGTTCTTCGTGATCCGACGGCAGCGCGACCGACGCCCCCGCCTCGGCGTCGACGTCGATGTAGAACAGCGGGCTGCGCGCATCGACCGGCGAGGTCGCGTGGAAGGCGGTGCCGGCGATCAGCGTCCGCCTCGCGCCACTGAAAGTGATCGACGGTAGGCTGGCGGCCGGGTGGTGGGCGAAGGCAGGATCGGCCTCGGCGTCGCCGTCGGGCAATGCGACCCACGACTGAATGCCGTGCATCGTCTGTCCCGCGGTACGCGCCGCCGGCGGCGTCCGCTCGCTGTGGACGATGCCGCGCCCCGCGGTCATCCAGTTGACCGCGCCGGGTTCGATGTCGACGACCGTCCCCAGGCTGTCGCGGTGGCCGAGGCTGCCGGCGAACAGGTACGTCACCGTCGCCAGCCCGATGTGCGGATGTGGCCGCACGTCGATCCCCGCGGCGGGCGCAAAATCGGCCGGGCCGAGGTGATCGAAGAAGACGAATGGCCCGACGCTGCGCAAGCTTGCCTGCGGCAGGACGCGCGCGACCGAGAAACCGCCGAGATCGCGGCTGGCGCCGGTGACGACGTGGGTGACGGTCATGCGCGGACCCTGTTGGCGCGGAACCATGCAGCCGTCGCCGCTTCGTCGATCTCGCCGGCGGCGAGGCCGAGCATCGGTGTTACGACGTCCGCTTCATGCGCGGTCATGCGAAAACCATTCAGCTAGACGAACGTCGCGGCGGCGACGAAGGCGGTGCGTTTGTTGCCGTCGATGAAGGCATGATTTCGCGCGATGCCGAACGCATAGCTTGCCGCCAGCGCCGCCGCATCCTGGTCACCTTGGGCCGCGACGTTCATCGGCCGTGCAAGTGCCGATTGCAGTAACCGGAAATCGCGCACCCCGTCGGCTCCGCCATGGTGGACAAGTTGCTCGGCATGAAGCGCGCGGACCAGTTCGTCACTGGACCACTGCCAGTTATAGCCGATGTTATAACATCATCGAGAACGTCCGCCTACTCCGCCGCCTCGTTCAACCCCTCCGGTGGCAAATTGTGGCCGAGCAGCCGTAGCAGGTCGGCGGCGGCGGCGACCAGGTTGGTGCCGGGGCCGTAGATCGCGCTCGTGC
>CAXTQJ010000134.1:0-4798 GCA_964246245.1 uncultured Sphingomonadaceae bacterium | reverse complement strand
CGCCGCGACCGAGGCTGCAGGCAGTCCGGATGCGGCGATCAGTTCGGGGAGCACCGCCTTGTGTCCCGCGGCGAGGCTCGACGCGCCGACGATGTCGACGTCCTCGGCGATCGTCAGTTTGGCGGCCTCGGCCGGGGTCTGGAACAGCGGCCCGACGGTTACGGCGAAGCCCAGGTCGGCATAGGCGCTGCCGACGACCTTGGCCCCGCGATCGTGGCCGTCCTGGCCCATCTTGGCGATCAGGATGCGCGGCCGCCGGCCCTTGCGCGCCTCGAACGACGCGATGCCGGCCTTGACCCGGGCGAAGCCGGGATCGGTGCCGAAGCCCTGGCCGTAGACGCCGCTGACCATGCGGACGACGGCGGCGTGGCGACCGAAGGCGTCCTCCATCGCACTGCTGATCTCACCCAATGTGCACCGCGCCCGCGCCGCGTCGACGGCGAGGGCGAGGAGGTTGACGTCGCCCGCCGCGCCGGCGCGGAGCGCACCGAGCGCCGCCTCGGCCGCCGCAGGGTCGCGCCCGGCGCGGACCCTGGCGAGGAGCGCGATCTGGCCGTCGCGGACGGCTTCGGAATCGACGTCGAGGATGTCGATCGGGTGCTCGCTTGCCGGCGCGTACTTGTTGACCCCGACGACGACGGTCTCGCTGCGGTCGATCGCCGACTGCTTGGCGGCGGCGGCCTCTTCGATCTGGAGCTTGGGGAAGCCGCTGGCGACGGCGATGGTCATGCCGCCGCGCGCCTCGATGTCGGTGATCATCGCCCAGGCGCGATCGACCAGATCGGCGGTCAGCGCCTCGACGTAGTAGCTGCCGCCGAGGGGGTCGACGACGCGCGTCACCCCCGTTTCTTCGGCGAGGACCAGCTGGGTGTTGCGCGCGATCCGCGCCGAGAAGTCGGTCGGCAGCGCGATCGCCTCGTCGAGGGCGTTGGTGTGGAGCGACTGCGTGCCCCCCAGCACCGCCGCCAGCGCCTCGACCGTCGTGCGGACGACGTTGTTGTACGGGTCGCGCTCCTGCAGGCTGACGCCACTCGTCTGGCAGTGGGTGCGGAGCATCAGCGACTTCGGGTCCCTCGCCCCGAAGTCGGCCATGATCCGGCTCCACAGCGTCCGCGCCGCGCGGAGCTTGGCCACCTCCATGAAGAAGTTCATGCCGATCGCGAAGAAGAACGACAGCCGCGGCGCGAAGGCGTCGACGTCGAGCCCCCGCGCCATCGCCGCGCGGACATACTCCATGCCGTCGGCCAGCGTGAAGGCGAGCTCCTGGAGCTGCGTCGCGCCGGCCTCCTGCATGTGGTAGCCGCTGATCGAGATCGAGTTGAACTTCGGCATCCGCGCGGCGGTGAAGGCGATGATGTCGGCGACGATCCGCATCGAGGGTTCGGGCGGATAGATGTAGGTGTTGCGGACCATGAACTCCTTGAGGACATCGTTCTGGATCGTCCCCTCGAGTTTTTCCGGCGGCACCCCCTGTTCCTCGGCGGCGACGATGAAGAAGGCGAGGCACGGGATCACCGCGCCGTTCATCGTCATGCTAACCGACATCTCGCCCAACGGGATGCCGTCGAACAGGATCTTCATGTCCTCGACGCTGTCGATCGCGACGCCGGCCTTGCCGACGTCGCCGGTGACGCGCGGGTGGTCGCTGTCGTAGCCGCGGTGGGTAGCGAGGTCGAAGGCGACCGACAGCCCCTTCTGCCCGGCGGCGAGATTACGCCGATAGAAGGCGTTCGACTCCTTCGCGGTCGAGAAGCCGGCGTATTGCCGGATGGTCCACGGTCGCCCGGCGTACATCGTCGCCTTGACCCCCCGGGTGAACGGGGCGAAGCCGGGGAAGCCGGGGTCGAGGTGCGCGGTGTCGGCGGCGGTATAGAGCGGCTTGACGGCGATGCCCTCGGGCGTCGGCCAGTCGAGGTCGCGGCCCTTGACCTCGGTCGCAGCCAGCTTCGCCCAGTCGTCGATCGTCGTCATGCGCATCTCCCGCCGCAGGTATAGCCTTGCTCGCGCACGAACGGGAGGGGTCGCGCCAGCGGCCGCCGCGTCCGGCCCGCGGTTCGATCGACCCTGATCGGACTGATGATCGAACGTGGATCGACCTGTGATCGCCCCTGAAGATCGCTGCGGAATAGAAGACCGCAAGGCCCGCCGGGGTCCGCACGTCCTTTCGCCGATTGTCCCGGAACCCCCTGTCGCGACCGGACATGATCATGCACCGGAACAGGGGCCTGCAAACCCTCCGCCCTGTGGTGCCCCCGCACCGGCGGGCGAAGCCGCGTGTCGACGATCCTCCCCGCAGGCGGGGAAGATCACGTCGTCAACATCACGTCGTCAGCAGCCGGGCGAGTCGCGCCGCCCATGCCGCGATCCCGGCGTCGTCGGCGAGCAGATCCTGCCGCACCTCGATCTCGACGTACGGCAGGCCGGCGGCGAAGGCGTGGCGCGGAACGGTATAGTCGATGCCGTCCATCGCGTACGGCTCGTTGTCGCCGACGACAAGGTCGCCCTCGGCGCGAAGCGCGGCGAGCAGCGTGTTCGCGAGGCCGTCGTTCGCGCCGTCGTGGAGGATGCCGCAGTGCCACGGCCGCGGTGCCCCCGCCGTCCCGCGCAGCGCCGGCGTGAAGCTGTGCAGCGCGACGAGCCGCGTCGCCGCGCCGTTCGCCCTTCGCCGGGCGATCTCGGCCGCGATCGCGGCGTGATACGGCGCGTGCACCGCCGCCACACGCACCGCGCGGTCGTCGGGGCCGAGGCCGGCGTTGCCCGGCACCACCGTCGCGTCGCTGACCGCCGGGACCGCGTCGACGGCGTCGGGCGCGCGGTTGCAGTCGATCACCAGCCGCGAGTAGCGCTGATGGACGAACACCGCGTCGAGCGCGGTCGCCAGCGCCGTGCCGAGCGCCGCGACGCCGATGTCCCAGCCGATGTGGCGCGCCAGTTCGGCGTCGGCCAGCCCGAGGTCGGCGAGGACGCGCGGCACCCGTCGTCCGGCGTGGTCGCCGATCAGCAGGAACGGCGAGGCGCCATTCGGGTTGACGTGTCTCGCCGGTTCGGGTTCGTCGTCGTCGAGCAGTTGCGGAATCGTCATGCCGGTCCTGTCCATCGCGCATATCACGACCTATGCCTACCGCCAGCCGGTCACCTTCGGCGACCATCGACTGATGGTCCGGCCGCTGGAAAGCTACGACCAGCAGCTGCTCGACGCGCGGATCGACATCGACCCCGCCCCCGCCGAAGTGCGCTGGCTCCACGACGTCTTCGGCAACGCCGTCGCCGTCGCCTGCTTCGAGGGGACGGCGAGCCATCTCTACATCGCCGCGCACGCGACGCTCGACCACCGCCCGTCGGTGGTCGAGACGTTCGCGCTCGAAAGCTATGCCCGCCGCTATCCGTTCACCTATTCGTCCGAGGACATGCCCGACCTGATCCGCTCGATCGAGCGGCAGCACCACGATCCCGAGCGGATCGTCGACCGCTGGGCGCGCGGCTTCATCGGCGACGAAGGGCGGGTCGAGACGACCGTCCTGCTCGAGGCGATCACCCGCGCGATCCACCGCGACTTCACCTATGTCGGCCGTAGCGCCCCCGGCACCCAGTCACCGCTCGAAACGCTCTCCCGGCGGACCGGCACGTGCCGCGACTTCGCCGTCCTGATGATCGAGGCCGCGCGGGCATTGGGCCTCGCCGCGCGCTTCGTCTCCGGCTACGTCTACGACCCCGGGGCCAGCGACACCCACGTCGGCGGCGGCAACACCCATGCGTGGGTCCACGTCTTCCTGCCGGGATCGGGCTGGGTCGAGTACGACCCGACCAACGGCATCGTCGGCAATCGCGGGCTGATCCGCGTCGCCGTCGCGCGCGACCCCTATCAGGCGGTCCCCCTGTCGGGGACGTGGATCGGATTTCCCGGCAGCGACGTTGGAATGGACGTGTCCGTAACGGTCACGGTCGAGCGGGAGGATGCCTTGTGCTGATTCGCTGCGGTTACGATATCAGCTTCGCCGCCGAGGTGCCGACGCCGCTGATGGCGATGCTGAGCATCCATCCGTCGCGGCACCGCGACCTGATGACGCCGCACCGGCTGACGACCGCGCCGCAGGTGCCGATGTACGATTATCTCGACGTGTTCGGCAACACCTGCACCAGGCTCGTCGTCCCGCCCGGCGGGATCACGCTGTCGTGCGACTTCGTCGTCGAGGATTCGGGCCTGCCCGACCGCCAGTCGCCGCAAGCGGTCCAGCACCCGGTCGAGGACCTGCCCGACGACATCTTGGTCTACCTGCTCGGCAGCCGATATTGCGAGACCGACCGCCTGTCGGACACCGCGTGGAGCCTGTTCGGCCATATCCCGCCCGGCTGGGCCCGCGTCGAGGCGATCGTCGACTGGGCGCACCACCGGATCAAGTTCGGCTATCCCCACGCTCGCGCCACCCGCACCGCGTGGGACGCGCATCAAGAGCAGGTCGGCGTCTGCCGCGACTTCGCTCATCTCGCCGTCACCTTGTGCCGGTGCATGAACATCCCGGCGCGCTACTGCACCGGCTATCTGGGCGACATCCGCGTCGCGCCGATCGACGCGGCGATGGACTTCAGCGCGTGGTTCGACGTCTACCTCGGCGGCGAGTGGCACACCTTCGACGCGCGCCACAACACCCCGCGGATCGGCCGCATCCTGATGGCGCGCGGTAGGGACGCGACCGACACCGCGTTGACCACCGCCTTCGGCCCGGCGACGCTGAGCGGCTTCAAGGTCCACAGCGACGAGGTGGCGACGGCGGCGATCTGACCCCTCCCCTTCAGGGGG
>CAXTQJ010000133.1:6689-7081 GCA_964246245.1 uncultured Sphingomonadaceae bacterium | reverse complement strand
CGAGGTCGGCGTCGGTCGCCTTCGGTTCGATCGCGTTGGTCGCCGCCGCCGACCGCCCGCGCGGCCCCGAGAAATATTCGCGCACCCACGGATGGTCAAACTGCAATAGTTCCGGAATCGTTCCGACCTTGAGCATGACGCCGTCGCCGAGCACCGCGACGCGGTCGCAGATCGCGTAGAGCGTGTCGAGGTCGTGGGTGACGAGGAACACCGTCAGCCCGACGGTGTCGCGCATCAGCTTGATCAGCTCGTCGAACGCCGCCGCGCCGATCGGGTCGAGCCCGGCGGTCGGCTCGTCGAGGAACAGCAGCTCGGGGTCGAGCGCGAGCGCGCGGGCCAGCCCGGCGCGCTTCTTCATGCCCCCCGACAGCTCCGACGGGAACTTCATTCCG
>CAXTQJ010000133.1:0-6679 GCA_964246245.1 uncultured Sphingomonadaceae bacterium | reverse complement strand
GCAGGCCGACCATCGCGATCTTGTAGCTCGCGATCTCGTCCATCAGCATCTGGTCGAGCGTGAAGAACTCGCGCATCGGGGCTTCGATGTTCTCGGCGACGGTCAGCGAACTGAACAGCGCGCCGTTCTGGAACAGCACGCCCCAGCGGCGGCGAAGGTCCTTCGCCGCGGCGTCGTCGAGGCTGGCGACGTTCCGGCCGAGCACTTCGATCTCGCCGCCGTCGGGGGTCTGCAGGCCGATGATCGAGCGCATCAGGACCGACTTCCCCGTCCCCGATCCGCCTACGACGCCGAGGATCTCGCCGCGGCGAACGTCGAGGTTGACGTCCTTGTGGACGACCTGCTCGCCGAAGCTGTTCTTCAGCCCCCTGACCCGGATGACGACATCGCCGTCGGGGCCGGCCGGTGGCGAAGCGGGGGTGGCGGCCATCAGATGAACCCCAGCGCGGTGAAGAACACGGCGAAGAACGCGTCGAGCACGATGACGAGGAAGATCGACTGGACGACCGCCTGCGTCGTCCGCAGGCCGACCGACTCGGCGTTGCCGGTCACCTCCATCCCTTGGAAGCAGCCGGTGACGGCGATGATGAAGCCGAACACCGGAGCCTTGAACAGCCCGATCAGCAGGTCGCTCAAGGGCGTCACGTCCTGGATGCGCAGGACGAAGCTCGCCGGCGGGATGTTGAGCGAAATCCAGCAGAACAGCCCGCCGCCGATGATCGCCATGACCGCGCCGTAGAGCGCCAGGAGGAGCATCATCACGACCATGGCGATCACCCGCGGCACGACGAGAACCTCGATCGGCGACATGCCGATCGACGCCATCGCGTCGATCTCCTCGTTGAGCTTCATCGACCCGATCTGCGCAGCGAAGGCCGAGCCCGAGCGGCCGGCGACCATGATCGCGACGAGGAGGATGCCGAGCTCGCGGACGACCGAGCGGCCGATCAGGTTGACGGTGAACACCTCGGCGCCGAACTGCTGGAGCTGGACCGCGCCCTGCTGCGCGACGACGATGCCGACGAGGAAGAGCAGCAGGGTGACGATGCCGAGCGCGTTGGCCCCGACCACCTCCATCTGGTGGATGACCGCGTTCCACCGCAGCGACCGCCGGCCGATCAGCGTCTGGAACAGGACGACCATCGTCTGGCCGAGAAAGGCGAGGAACTCGCCGAGCGTGTAGATCGCATGGACGACGGCGTGGCCGATCAGGTCGAGCCGCTCGACCGCGCGGTTGGCGTGCGGTGGGCGGCGCGCCGCGGGCTTGTCGTTCGCCGCGACCTGGTCGATGAGGCGCTTGGCGTCGTCGGACGCGCCGTCGAGGTCGGCCTTCCTCCCCGCGCCGTCGAGGTCGCGGAGCAGCTTGTGGACGACCCACGCGCCGGTCGTGTCGATCCGGTCGACGCCGCCGAGATCGACCGTCAGGTCGCCGTCGCGCGGTACCGCCGCCAGGTCGGGTGCGACCGCGCCGATCGACGCGACGGTCAGGTCGCCGCCGAGGTGAAGCGTCCGCCGGCCCCCCGGGGCATCGTCGAGGTGCAAGGTGGCGGCGGTCATCGCGTCCGATTGTTGGGGGAACGTTCCGGTTCCGGCAAGAGGCAAACGTCGCGCCGCCGCTTCGGTTGCACCGGAGCGGCGATCGGGCGATGACGCGAACCGATGCGCGTTGCCGTGTACGATATGGACCTGACGATTACGGCGTGGCCGACCTATACCCGCTGGCTGATATTCTGGGCGCGGCGACATGCGCCGTGGCGGCTGGCGCTGCTGCCGCTCGCCGGCGCCGCCGGGGTCGGCTATCGGCTCGGCGTCGTGACGCGCGGGCGGGTCAAGGAGATCGCGCACCGGCTGTTGATGGGCGCCGGCGCGACGCGCGGCGACGTGGCGCGGACCGCCGCGGCGTTCGCCGCGACCGTGCCGCTGCGTCCCGGTGCGCTGGCGCAACTCGCCGCCGACCGCGCCGGGAGAATCGAGCCGGTGCTGGCGACGGCGAGCTTCGCCTTCTACGCCGAGGCGATCGCGGCGCGGCTAGGCATCGCGACGGTCGTCGCGACGGGATCGGTATGGGACGGCGACACCCTTCGCCCCCGCCTTGCCGGCGACAACTGCTACGGCGCGGCGAAGGCGGCGATGGTCGCGGCGCGGATGCCGGGCGCGACGATCGTCCGGGCTTACTCGGACCATGTGTCCGACGCGCCGCTGCTCGCGCTCGCCGAGGAGCCGGCCGCGGTCAACCCGTCGCGCGCGCTGCGGCGGCTGGCGACGGTACGCGAGTGGCGGGTGGTGGACTGGGGATAGCGGCGCGGGCGAGGCCCTCGAGCCACTTCTGGTGCCAGTCGTGCATCCGCCGCGGCATGACCAGCGCGCCGAGGCGGGCGAGCGCGCCGTACTGCGTCTCCTCGGTGACGACGTGCGTTCCCGTGCCGGCGGGTGCGAGCAGCCATGCGTGGTAAGCCTCGACGCCGACGCCGCGCGCGAGCCACGCGATGCGGGTCGGCGCGTCGAACGCCTCGACCGTGGTGACGAGGTCGACGCCGAACGTCCGCCAGCGGAAGGTCGCGCCGGCCGACAGGTCGTCGCCGCCGCCGTCGAGGCGCACCCGGCTGGCGTTGGCGTAATAATCGGGCCAGCCGGTGGCGCGGATCAGTTTCGCCCACACCGCGGCCGGCGGCGCGGCGACGGTCAACTCGTTCCGGACGTGGACCGGCGCGATACCCGGGCGGAAGCGCGGCGGCCAGCGGATGTCGCTCATGTCGTGCGGTCCGCCAACAGCTCGCGCGCCCAGCCGCGATCGGTGCCGCCGACCCGGTCCCAGAAACGGAAGTAGAGGCCGTAGTTGCAGCGATAATCGCGGTGGTGGAGGTGGTGGTGCGACGGCGTGATCACCGCGCGGCCGAACCAGCCGGCGACCCAGCTCCGCGGGTAGATCTCCCACCCCATGTGGTTGATCACCCCGTTCCACGTCATCACCGTCAGCACCGCGAGCAGGGCCGCGACGTGGATCGGGACGACGAGCGCGAGCAGCGGCACGACGACCGCCCCCGACAGCGACTCGGTCCAGTGGAAACTCATCGCCGCCCACGCCGTCGGCGGCTTCGACGCGTGATGGACGGCGTGGACGCGGGCGAACACCGCCGGCCGGTGCATCCAGCGGTGGGTCCAGTAGAACCACGTGTCGTGCGCGAACAGGTAGGCGAAGGCGCTCGCCGGCAGGGCCAGCCAGCCGACCACGCCGTGCGGCGTGCCGGCGTAGATCGCCGTCCCGCCGAGCCGCCACAGCGCAGCGACGATCCCCGCCGGGACGCCGTAGACCCGCGCGGCGAGAAGCGACCACGCGATCGCGCGGCGGACCGGCGCGGGGCGGCGGCCGGCGGCGGGCCCGACCGTCGGATGGAGGCGCAGGGTCACCGCCGCGAGCGTCCCCGAGACCGCGAAATAGCGCAGCCCGACGATCGCGGTCATGCCGAGCGCGGCGAGAAACAGGGTCATGGCCACGCGGCGACGGTAGCCGACCCGGCGCGGCGCGTCACGCGGCGGCTGGTCGCGCTAGCCTTTGCTGGATAGGCGGCGGTCAGGGGCGTAGCGCGACGCGACGCACCGGGACCGGAGCCTTGGGTCCCCGCCACGCTCGGCTTCCGTCGATGTGAACTTCGTGGCGTTGTTCATCTTCGCGGACGGCGGCGACCCCCGGTGCTGCGTCGGCCGCGATGGCCGTGCGGCGTCGGCGCGCGCTCCGGCACTCGCGGGTGGAGCGCTCGACGACGCCAGCGTCGATCATGCCGCGCTGTCGCTGGTGCCGTATCCGGGCTAAGCCCGTCGGCGATGGACTTCGACCTGATCCTCGCCGGCGGCGGGCTGGCCAACGGGCTGATCGCGCTACGGCTCGCCGCCGTTCGCCCCGAGACGCGCGTCGCGATCATCGAGAGCGGGTCGACGGTCGGCGGCAACCACAGCTGGTCGTCGTTCGAGGCCGATGTGGCGCCGGCGCAGGTGGCATGGACCGCGCCGCTGATGGCGCATCGGTGGGACCGCTATTCGATCCGCTTCCCCGACCACGCGCGGTCGCTCGCCGCCGGTTATCGCACGGCGACCTCGGCGACGCTCGCGGCGGCGGTCGCGGCGAGCGGGGCGACCGTGCTCACCGGAGCGGACATCGTTGGGCTCGAGGCGACGAGCGTGACGCTCGCCGACCAACGGACGTTGACCGCGACGGCGGTGATCGACGGGCGGGGGCAGCCGTCGCCTCCCGTCTCTGGCGGTCGGGGCGCATCGCCGGCGCTCGATCTCCGCGCGCAGAAGTTTCTCGGGCTCGAGGTCGAGCTGGCCGGCGATCATGGCCTCGCCGGGCCGGTGATCATGGACGCGACCGTGCCGCAGGTCGACGGCTACCGCTTCGTCTACACGCTGCCGTTCGGGCCGCGGACGGTGCTGGTCGAGGACACGTATTACAGCGACGGCACCGACCTCGCCCCCTACGTGCTGCGAGGACGGGTCATGGACTATATCGCGGCGCAGGGCTGGTCGGTGGCGCGGGTGGTGCGCGAGGAGACCGGCGTCCTGCCGATCGCGCTGGGCGGCGACATCGCCGCCTTCTGGGACGCCGCGCCGCGCATCGCCGCGGTCGGACTGCGCGCGGCGCTGTTCAACCCGATCACCGGCTACAGCTTTCCCGACGCGGTGCGGACCGCCGAACTCGTCGCCGGGCTGCCGGCACTCGACCCGGCGAGCCTCTACACTGCCCTGCGACATCACAGCGAAGCGACGTGGCGCGAGCGGCGTTTCTACCGCTTTCTCAATCGGATGCTGTTCGATGCTGCCGCACCGGACGAGCGTTGGCGCGTGCTCCAGCGCTTCTACCGGCTTGACGCCGACCTTGTCCGCCGGTTCTACGCCGGTCGGTCGACGGGGTGGGACAAGCTGCGGACGATGGTCGGCCGGCCGCCCGTTCCGCTCGGTCGTGCGCTCGGCGTCCTGTTGCGATCGTGAGGATGTGGCGATGACGACGGCAGCGGTGATCGGCAGCGGCTTCGGCGGCCTCGCGCTCGCCATCCGCCTGCAATCGGCGGGCATCGAGACGACGCTGATCGAGGCGCGCGACAAGCCCGGCGGCCGCGCCTACGTCTTCGAGGACGCGGGTTTCACCTTCGATGCCGGACCGACCGTCATCACCGACCCGTCGTGCCTCGACGAGCTGTGGGCGCTCAGCGGTCGCCGCCTGTCCGACTATGTCGAGTTGTTGCCGGTGACGCCCTTCTACCGGCTGATGTGGGACGACGGCTTCGTCTTCGACTATTCGAACGACGACGACGCGCTGTTCGCGCAGATCGCGGCGAAAAGCCCGCGCGACGTCGACGGGTACAAGCGTTTCCTCGCCTATTCCGAGAACGTCTTCCGCGAGGGCTATGAGAAGCTGGGCCACGAGGCGTTCCTCGACTTCGGCTCGATGCTCAAGGCCGCACCGCAGCTGATGCGCTACGAGGCGTTCCGGTCGGTCTACGCGATGGTCGCGCGCTACATCGCGGACCCGCAGCTGCGCGAGGCGTTCAGCTTCCACTCGCTCCTCGTCGGCGGCAATCCGTTCACGACCAGTTCGATCTACGCGCTCATTCATGCCCTCGAGAAGAAGTGGGGGGTGTGGTTCCCCCGCGGCGGCACGGGCGCCCTCGTCAGGGGGATGGTCAAGCTGTTCGAGGACCTTGGCGGCCGAACGGTGATCGGCACCGGTGTCACCGCGATCCCGGCCGAAGGTGGCCGCGTCACCGGCGTCGTCACCGCCGATGGCCAGCGGCAGGACTTCGACGCGGTGGCGTCGAACGGCGATGTCGTCCACACGTACCGCGACCTCCTCCGTGACCATCCGCGCGGTACGCAGGCGGCGCGGATGCTCCGGTGGAAGAGCTTCTCGCCGTCGTTGTTCGTCACCTACTTCGGGCTTAGGCGCACGCATCCCGACATCCGCCACCATACGATATTGTTCGGTCCGCGGTACAAGGCGTTGCTCGCCGACATCTACCGCAACGGGGTGCTCGCCGATGACTTCTCGCTCTATCTCCACCATCCAACCGCGACCGATCCGGCGATGGCCCCGCCGGGATGCAGCGCCTTCTATGTCCTGTCGCCGGTGCCGCACATGGGCAAGTACGCCGGCGACTGGGTGGTCGAGGGGCCGACCTACGCTGACCGCATCCTCGATGCGCTCGAAGCGACGCTGATCCCCGGGCTCCGTGACGACCTGGTCACGATGCGGACGTTCACACCGCAGGACTTCAAGGTCGAGCTGAACGCCCACCTCGGCAGCGCCTTCAGCCTCGAGCCGGTGCTATGGCAGAGCGCGTTCTTCCGCACGCACAACCGCGACGACGTGCTGAGCAACCTCTACTTCGTCTGTGCGGGGACGCATCCGGGGGCGGGCATTCCCGGCGTCGTCGGCTCGGCCAAGGCGACGGCGAAGCTGATGCTGGCCGACCTCGGCGCGGCGGGGATCGGGCACAACAGCGTGGCGCTCGCCGCCGAATGACCGACCCGCTCGTCGCCGCTTCACGAGCAGCGATCGCGCGCGGGTCGAAGAGCTTCGCGCTGGCCTCGCGGCTGTTCGAGCCCGTGACCCGCGACCGCGCGACGTTGCTGTACGCGTGGTGCCGCCATGCCGACGACGTCATCGATGGGCAGATCGACGGAT
>CAXTQJ010000132.1:0-7103 GCA_964246245.1 uncultured Sphingomonadaceae bacterium | reverse complement strand
GGCTATTCGGGGCGGGTAGTGCCGGTGGTCTTCGTCCAGAGCTGGCCGGCAGGCCGCTCGGCCGCCGACATGGCCGCCGACCAGGCCACCGTCGTCGCCCGCGCCCGCGCCGACGCGGCCGAATCGCGCGCCTACATCGCGACGCTCACCGGGCCCGCGCGGGTCAAGGCGCAGAACCAGTATGACGCCTTTGTCACCGCCGAGCCCAAAGCGCTGCAGCCCGAGGGGTTCGTCGCGCCGAAGGCCAAGTGACCGACGACCAGCGCAGGCTTGGTGCCGCGCTGGCGCTGGCCAAGCGGGCGGTCGGACGAACCGCGCCCAATCCCAGCGTCGGCTGCGTGATCGTGCACGACGGTCGCGTCGTCGGGCGTGGCTGGACCCAGCCGGGCGGGCGGCCGCACGCCGAGGCGATGGCGCTCGCCGCTGCGGGAGATGCGGCGCGGGGGGCGACGGCGTACGTCACGCTCGAACCCTGCGCTCACGTCTCGCCGCGCGGGCCGGCGTGCGCCGACCTGCTGATCGCCGCCGGCGTCGCGCGCGTCGTCGCGTGCGGCGAGGACCCCGATCCGCGCACCGGGGGCCAGGGATTTGCCCGCCTCCGCGCCGCCGGCATCGACGTCGCGGTCGGTGGCCGGCAAGGCGAGGCGGATCATCTCAACGCCGGCTTCCTCACCCGCGTCGCGCATGGTCGACCGCATGTCACCTTAAAGCTGGCGGTGTCGCTCGACGGGTCGATCGCGCTGGCCGATGGGCAAAGCCGCTGGCTGACCGGCGACCGGGCGCGCGCCCAGGCGCACCTCGAACGAGCGCGTGCCGACGTAATCGTCGTCGGCGCGGGGACGCTCGCCGCCGACGACCCTGCGCTGGACGTGCGTCTCGACGGGCTGGCCGATCGCGGTCCGCGGCGGGCGGTGCTCAGCCGGACGTTCGCCGCGATCCCGGCGGGGGCGAGGGTCGGCGAGGCGCTGCTCCTTCGCGACCTGGCCGACCTGGACACCGATCCGACCGTGCTGACGGTCCTGGTCGAGGGCGGCGCGGGCGTGGCGACGAGCCTGCTCGCCGCCGACCGGGTCGACCGGCTGCTTCTCTACCGCGCGCCGATCGTCGTCGGCGGTTGCCACGCGGTCGGCGACGTCGGGCTCGCCAATCTGGCAGCGGCGCACGGCCGCTGGCAACGCTTCGACACGATCGACCTCGGCGTCGACCGGGTTGAGGAATATGTTCGCGTACGGTAGGCCGTCGGCATGTTCACCGGCATCGTCACCGACATCGGCACCGTCGTCGCGGTCGAACAGCGCGCCGACCTGCGCGTCGTCATTGCTACCGACTACGACACCGCCGGCATCGCGCTCGGCGCGTCGATCGCGTGCTCGGGGGTTTGCCTGACCGTGGTCGACCGAGCCCCTGGTACTTTCGCGGTCGACGTCAGCGCCGAGACGCTGGCGCGGAGCGCGGCGGCGCACTGGGCGGTCGGCGCGCGGCTCAACCTCGAACGGTCGCTCAAGGTCGGCGACGAACTCGGCGGACACATCGTCACCGGCCACGTCGACGCCACCGGCGCGGTCGTCGGTGTCCGCCCCGACGGCGGCTCGCGGCGAATCGGCATCGTGGTGCCGGCGACGATCGCGCCGTTCGTTGCCGTGAAGGGGTCGATCGCGCTCGACGGGGTATCGCTCACCGTCAACGAGGTGGCCGACCATAGCGACGGGGCGCAGTTCGCGGTCAACATCATCCCGCATACCGCCGCGCACACGACGCTCGGCGGTCTCGGCGCGGGCGACGCGGTCAACCTCGAGATCGATGTCCTCGCCCGTTATCTCGGCCGGATGCGCGAGGTCTTGACATCGTAATGTGATGGATGTTCTCTCATCGCACACTGGAGTGTGACGATGACGACGATCGAAAAGGTGCGGGCGCTGGTCGGCGATAGCGGTGCGAGCCGGTCGGGACTGGCGCGTGCCGCCGGCCTTCACGCCAATTCCCTTCGCAACCTCGGCGAGCCCGACTGGAACCCGACTGCCGACACCCTGCGCAAGCTCGACACCTACCTGACGCGCCAGAATGCGCCGCGCGCGCTCGTCGGGCCGGAGGAGATCATCGACGAGGCGCGCAACGGCCGCATGTTCATCCTTGTCGACGACGAGGATCGCGAGAACGAGGGCGACCTGATCATCCCAGCGCAGATGGCGACGCCGGCGGCGATCAACTTCATGGCCAAGCACGGCCGCGGGCTGATCTGCCTCGCGCTTGCCGCCGACCGGGTCAAGGCGCTCGGCCTGCCGCTGATGAGCCGCCACAACGGCACCCGCCACGAGACCGCCTTCACCGTCTCGATCGAGGCGAAAGACGGCGTCACCACCGGCATCAGCGCCGCCGACCGCGCGCGGACCGTGTCGGTCGCAATTGACGCGGGCAAGGACGCGAGCCACATCGTCACGCCGGGCCACGTCTTCCCGCTCGTCGCCCGCGATGGCGGCGTCCTCGTCCGCGCCGGGCATACCGAGGCGGCGGTCGACGTCGCCCGGCTCGCCGGGCTCAATCCGTCGGGCGTGATCTGCGAGATCATGAACGACGACGGGACGATGGCGCGACTGGACGACCTGATCGGCTGCGCCGCCGACCACGGCCTCAAGATCGGCACGATCCGCGACCTGATCGCCTACCGGATGCGCCACGACAATCTTGTCAAGCGCGTCGCCGCGATGACCCTCGACAGCCGCCATGGCGGCCGGTGGACGGCGATGACCTATGCCAACACTGCCGAATACGGCGAGCACATGGTCCTGCAGAAGGGGCATATCGACCCGACGAAGCCGACGCTGGTGCGGATGCACACCCTGTCGATGTTCACCGATCTGTTCGCCGAGGACGACGAGCGCTCGGGCCAGCTGACCCGCGCGATGGACGCGATCGCCGCCGAAGGCGCGGGGATCGTCGTCGTCCTGCGCGACGGCGCGCCGACCGCGATCTCCGAGCAGATGCGTGCCCGCGGCCAGGGCGAGGCGGTCGCGGCGCTGCGCGACTATGGCATCGGTGCGCAGATCCTCGTCGATCTCGGCGTCACCGACATGATCCTCCTGACCAACGCCCACCGCACGATCGTCGGCCTGACTGGCTACGGCCTGACCGTCGTCGGCGAGCGGCCGATCCCGGGAGCAGTGGATTAGGTGCGGACCTTGGCCGACGAGGAGCACGCCCCAAAATCCGCGCCCAGCGCGCGCGAGCGCCGCGGGCGGGGCGACCCGGACCGGCCGGCGCTCGACGGTGCGGCGCACGTGGCGATCGAGGATCGCTACATCGATGGCAACCGGCTGCGTCTACGCCGGATGACCGACGAGGCGTCGGGCGCGCTCGCGCTCAAGCTGACCAAGAAGTACGACGCCGTCGATCCGGCCGCACGGTCCATCGTCACCGCCTACCTGACCGAAGCCGAATTCGCAGTCTTCGCGGCGCTGCCGGCGGCGGCAGTGATGAAGCGGCGCTACGCGGTCGGTGGGTTCAGCCTCGATGTCTTCGCCGGGGCGCTTACCGGACTCGAACTCGCCGAGATCGAGGCCGACAGTGCCGCGGCGCTCGCGGCGATCGTTCCGCCGCGCTGGTTCGGGCGTGAAGTCAGCCTCGATCCCCGCTACACCGGCGGCGCGCTGGCCGCCGCGGGCCGTCCGGAGACCTGACAATGCCGCATCTGCTCATCGTCGAGGCCCGCTTCTACGACGCGCTTGCCGACGCGCTTCTCGATGGCGCGCGGGCGGCGCTGGATGCGGCCAAGGCGACGCACGACACCGTCACCGTTCCCGGTGCGCTCGAGATTCCGGGTGCGGTCGGCCTCGCGGCGGATCGCTACGACGGCTTCGTCGCGCTGGGCACGGTCATCCGCGGCGAGACGTACCATTTCGAGGTCGTCGCGAGCGAGTCGGCGCGCGGGCTGATGGCGCTGACCCTCGACGGCGTCGCGATCGGCAACGGCATCCTGACCGTCGAGAACGAGGCGCAGGCGTGGGCGCGGGCGCGGCGCAACGACAAGGACAAGGGCGGCGAGGCGGCGAAGGCGGCGCTGGCGATGATCGCGCTGCGGGAGCGGTTCGCCGGGTAGGCGAGCGAGCACGGCTCCCGTCGCGATGATCCTTCCCGCGAGCGGGGAGGATCTTGCCGTCGCCACCTTCGGCGCGATTGGCTATAACTTGCCCACGGCACGGCCCATGGGGAGCTCGAGCGATGGCCAACAAGCACGGCGACTGGATCTGGTACGAGCTGATCACTCCCGACGCCGACGCGGCCGCGCGCTTCTACGCCGCCGTCCTCGGCTGGACCGTCGGCGACCAGCCCGAGTATCGCGAGATCGTCGCGAGCGCCGGCCATGTCGGCGGTATCCTCACCCTCGACGATGCGATGGTCGCCGGCGGCGCGCGGCCGGCGTGGCTCGGCTACATTAAGGTCGCCGACGTCGACGCCGCAGCGGCGAGTGTCGCCGACGGCGGCGGCCGCACGATCGTCCCGCCGCGCGATATCCCCGGCGTCGGCCGCTTCGCGATGGTCACCGATCCGGCCGGTGCGCCGTTCTACGTGATGACTCCGATGCCGTTCGCCGACCGGCCCGAGACGACGAGCAACGCCTTCGCCACCGAACCCGCGATCGACGGCCACGTCGCGTGGAACGAACTGGCCACGCCCGACGTCGCCGCGGCGTTCCACTTCTACGGCCAGCGCTTTGGCTGGGTGAAGGACGGCCAGATGGATATGGGCCCGGCCGGGACTTACTATTTCGTCGGTCACGGCGTCCGCATCGGCGGCATCGCGCCGGTCATGCCGGGGCAGCACCCCGGCTGGACCTTCTACTTCCGCGTCGCGTCGATTCCGGTCGCGGCCGAGCGGATCGCCGCCGGTGGCGGCCGCGTCGTCATGGGCCCGCACGAGATTCCCGGCGGTGACCACATCGTCATCGCCACCGACCCGCAGGGGGCGACTTTTGCGCTGGTGGGGAGCAAGGAATAGGCGCGATCGGTCTTTTTTCGAGGCAAGAGGTCCGTCCTTGCGGCGAACCTTGAATCGGCTCACACCGCGGGCATGATCGCGCTTCTGATCGCGGCGGCCCTGGGGAGTGGGACGGTGGCAGTGCCGCCGGTGCTCGAGCCCGCTGTCGTCCCCACCATTCCGCCGGCGGTGATCGACAACAGCCTCGAAGTCGCTGGCGATCCGCTCGCCGCCGACCAAGTCAAGTCGCGGATGTTCATCGCCGTCGACGTCGACGGTCATGGGCCGTTCCGCTTCCTCGTCGATTCGGGGGCCGACCGCTCGGTCGTCGGTCTCGGCCTTGCCGAACAGCTCGCGCTGCCGCCGGGGCACGTCGTCAAGCTCCAGGGCATGGCCGGGTCGGCACGCGTGGCGACGGTCAAGATCGGGCGTCTCAAGCTCGGCCAGAGCAGCATTCCCGACATCGCTGCGCCGGCGCTGCCCGAACGCTATCTCGGCGCGCAGGGCATCGTCGGCATCGACGCGCTTGTCGATCAGCGGCTGATGCTCGACTTCGACCGGAAGACGATCACCGTCCAGGACGCGAGGCGGCCCGAGCCGGTCGCCGGCGGCGACGAGATCGTCGTCGTCGCGCGGCGGCGGAACGGGCAGCTGATCCTGACCGCGGCGTCGGTTGGCGGCGTGCCGATCTACGCCGTGATCGATACGGGGTCGGAGATCACCATGGGCAACCTCGCGCTCGAGGCGCGGGTCGTCGGGAGCCGCCGCGCCGTGCCGCGGCCGGTCGTGCTGACCAGCGTCACCGGGCAGACGCTGACCGCCAACCTCGCGGCGCTGCCGAATATCAAGATCGGCGGCCTCGACCTCAGCGGGGTCAGCGTCGCGTTCGCCGACGCGCCGCCGTTCCGCCTGTTCGGGCTGGAGAAGTCGCCGGCGCTGCTGATCGGGACCGACGTGCTCGAAGCGTTTCGCCGCGTCGCGCTCGACTTCCGCGGTCGGCGGGTGCGCTTCACGCTACGGCGCTGAGGGCAGCCCGGCCGCGCGGCGGTCGTCGGGAGGGTGACAGCGGCGACCCTCGCCGCTACATGCCCGCGATGGCCAATGCGAAGAAGAAGGCGCGGACCGGCAACGCGCGGTCGGCGGCGCGGCTCGCCGCGGTCCAGGCGCTCTATCAGCGCGAGATGTGCGGCGGCACCGTCCCCGGCCTGCTCCACGAGTTCCACCGCCACCGCCTCGGCGCGGTCATCGAAGACGCCGAATATCGTCCTGCCGACGCGATCTTCTTCGACGACATCGTCGCCGGAGTCGCGGCGCGCGGGCGTGAGATCGATGCGCTGATCGCCGCCAACTTGGCCGAAGGCTGGGCGATCGACCGCCTCGACCGGCCGTTGAAGGGCCTGCTCCGCGCCGGGGTCTACGAACTGATCGCGCGCCCCGACGTCCCGACCGCGACGGTCATCGACGAATACCTCGACGTCGCCCACGCTTTCTACGATCCGCGCGAGACCAAGTTCGTCAATGGCCTGCTCGACGCCGTCGCGCGCGAAGCTCGTGGAGAAGTCGCCGCTGCGTGAACGCGACCTGATCGCGCGGCTGCTCGCGCCGCTGGCCGGGTCGCCGGTCGCGCGCGGGCTCGCCGACGACGCCGCCGTGCTGACTCCGCCGCTCGGGCGCGACCTCGTCCTGACCCACGACGTACTCGCGGCCGGCGTCCATTACCTGCCCGACGACCCGCCCGGCGATGTCGCGATGAAGCTCCTTGCGGTCAATCTGTCGGACCTCGCCGCGATGGGCGCGCGGCCGCTCGGCGTGTTGCTCGGGCTGGGGTTGAGCGCCGCCGAGGACGAGGGATGGCTGGCGGCCTTCACGAGCGGTCTCGGGCGCGGGCTCGACCGCTGGGGCGTGGCGTTGTGGGGCGGTGACACGGTGCGGGGCCTAGCCGCCGCGGTCCTCGGCCTGACCGCGATCGGGGAGGTCGAGCGAGGGGCGGCGCTGTCGCGGGCCGGCGCGCGGCCGGGCGACGAGCTGTGGATCAGCGGGACGATCGGCGACGCCGGCCTGGGGCTGGCGATCGCGCGCGGCGAAAGCGGGCGAGGAGAACCTTGTCCGGCACAGCTTCGCCGCGCGCGATC
>CAXTQJ010000131.1:4418-7176 GCA_964246245.1 uncultured Sphingomonadaceae bacterium | reverse complement strand
TGTGATAGCTCCACGCCCACCGGCCCGCGTCGGGGTCCGACTGCTCGTCGAGGAAGCGCGGCGCGACGCGGACGGTGACGCCCGCGGTCGTCGCGGCGTAGGGGAAGAACGCCTTCACCGGCCGATGCTCCTCAGTGCCTGGTCGAGGTCGGCGATGACGTCGGCGGCGTCTTCGAGCCCGACCGACAGGCGCAGCATCCCCTCGGTAATGCCCATCTCCTCGCGGACCGCCGCCGGCACGCTCGCGTGGGTGGTCGACGCGGGGTGGGTCATCAGCGACCGCGAGTCGCCGAGGTTGTTCGAGATGTCGATCAGCGCCAGCGCGTCGAGGAGGGCGTGCGCCTCGGCCCGGTCGGCGACGAACAGCGTGACGATCGTGCCCCCCGCTGCCATCTGACGCAGCGCGAGGTCGTACTGCGGATGGCTCGGCAGGCCGGGGTAGAGCAGGCGGTCGATCCGCGGCGCGATCGCGGTGGCGACGGCGAGCGCATTGTCGACCGCGCGGCGGACGCGCAGCTCGAGCGTTTCGAGGCTCTTGAGGACGACCCACGCGTTGAATGCGCTGAGTACCGGGCCGGTGTGGCGCGCCATCGCGAGATAGGTGTCGCTGATCCAGCGCTCCGACCCGAGCACCGCGCCGGCGAGCACCCGCCCCTGCCCGTCCATGTGCTTGGTCGCCGAATAGAGAGCGACATCGGCGCCGAGGTCGAGCGGCCGCTGGAGGACCGGCGAGGCGAAGGCATTGTCGACGAACACCGTCGCTCCCGCGTCGTGGCCGATCCCGGCGACCGCGGCGATGTCGACGAGGTCGAGCCCGGGGTTCGACGGCGTTTCGAGGAAGAACGCCTTCGTGTTCGGCCGCCGCGCGCGCGCCCCCGCGTCGGTGTCGCGGCCGTCGACCGTGGTCGTCTCGATGCCGAAGCGCGGCAGGATCGTGTCGACCAGCACCCGGCACGACCCGAACAGCGCCCGTCCCGCGACGAGGTGGTCGCCCGCCGACAGGTGGCTCATCAGCGCGGTCGACATCGCCGCCATGCCGGTCGCGGTCACCCGTCCCGCCTCGGCCCCTTCGAGCAGGCACAGCCGCTCCTCGAGCATCAGGTTGGTCGGGTTCTGCAGCCGCGAATAGGTCATGCCGGGCGCCTCGCCGCGGAAGCGCGCGGCGGCTTCCCCGGCGGTGTCGTAGGCATAGCCCGAGGTGAGGAAGATCGCCTCGCTCGTCTCGCCGAACTCGGAGCGGAGCGTGCCGCCGCGGACGGCGCGGGTGGCGGGGCCCCACGTCGCGGTGACGGCGCGGTCGTGGCCGGTGGTGCGCTTCATCGCGTGCGGCTTAGCCGGTGGGCGGCGGCGGCGCTAGGGTGTGCACCCTCTCCTTACGGCTTCAGCGTCCGCGTCAGGAAGTCGATCGTCGCGGCGTCGGCGACGAGCCAGCTCGCGTGGCGGAGAAAGCCGTGGATCTCGTTCGGCAGGATCAGCTCCTCGTACGGCACGTTCGCCGCGTCGAGGCGGCGGGCGAGGTCGATCGTCTGGTTGAAGCGGACGTTGCGGTCGTCGTCGCCCTGGACGAGGAGGACCGGCGACCGCCACGTCGCGACGTCGGCGTCGGGCGAAGCGAGGAAGGCGGTCTTCTGCGCCGCCGCCCAATCGCCCTGCTCGTAGCGCTTCGCCGGCGACGCCTCCTCGGCCAAGAGCTTCGACCAGTCGTGGACACCGTGGAAGTCGACCCCGGCCTTGAACAGGTCGGAGTTGCGCGCGAGCGCGAGACCGGTCAGGTAGCCGCCGTACGACCCGCCCCAGATGCCGATCCGGCTGGCATCGACCTCGGGCAGCCGCTGCAGGTATTTCGCGCCGGCGACGACATCCTGGTACTCGCTCGCCCCCGCCGGGCCGCCGCGGTCGGGGTGCTGGAAGGCGCGGCCGTAGCCGATGCCGAGCCGGTAGTTGACCGACAGCACGACGAAGCCCTTTGCCGCGAGCATCTGATTTACCGCGTAAGCATTTGAATAATAGTCCATATAGGACCAGCCGAGCAGCATCTGCCGCGGCGGGCCGCCGTGGACGAAGATCACGCCGGGTTTCTTCGCGGTGCCACCCGTCGTGAACAGCTGGCCGTGGACCTTCGTCCCGTCGACGCCGGGGAAGACGACCCGCTGCGGCACGACGAGCGCGGCGGCGGGATAGGCGTCGGCCCCGGCGTCGCCCGCGACGTCGTGCCCGGCGCGGTCGACCAGATGGAGCGCCGCCGGCCGCGTCGCGGGCGCGCCGACATAGGCGAAGCGCCCCGCCGCCGCCGCGACCGGCTCGAACTCGACACCGTCGCCGCGGGTCAGCGCGACGGGCGGCGCACCGTCGAGCCCGACGCGGAAGACGTGGCGGCGATCGTCGTCGCCGGTCGCGCCGCCGGTGTTGGCGCTGTAGAGCACGCCGCGGCCGTCGCGGTCGGGGCGCACGTCCTCGACGATGAAATCGCCCGGGGTCAGCAGCTTCGGCTCGCCGCCGGCCGCCGGCAGCGCGTAGAGGTGCGCCCAGCCATCGAACTCGGCGCGGAAGACCAGGCTGTCGGCCGCGATCCATTTCAAAGTCGCGCCGCCGGGGACGCCGGTGTACGATCCGACCAGCGTCCGCGGGCTGCGCCACACCGGATGGCCGACGCCGCTGCTGGCGTCGGCGACGACGATCGCCCACGGCCGGGGCGCGTCGACGCGCTGCGGCTCGGGCGCGGCCCCGGGGGTTGAACCGGGGGGGGACGCGCCCCGGG
>CAXTQJ010000131.1:0-4388 GCA_964246245.1 uncultured Sphingomonadaceae bacterium | reverse complement strand
CGTCACCGTCTTCGCCGCGACCGAATAGACGCCAACGAAGCTGTGGTCGCCGCGCACCGAGACGAAGGCGAGGCGCTGGCCGTCTGGCGACCACGCGAGATCGGTGTCGCGGCCCTCGTCGTAGACGCGCTTGGTGCCGTCCTTCACCGCGGTGCCGACCCACAGTTCGCCGCCCTTGACGTAGGCGATGCGGCCGCCGTTGGCGAGGACGGGGGCGTCGCCCTCGCCGACCGCGACCGGCTCGCCGCCGGCGGTTGCAGCGGTCCACACGGTCAGCTTGGGCTGGTCGGTCGCACTCGCGGGATTGGGCTGGAGACCGAGCTCGCCCGCCCAGTTGGCGTCGTGATCGCCGCCGCGGACCCACGCCAGCCGCGCGCCGTCGGGCGAGACGTCGAGGCCGGTCAGCTCCTGCCCGTCGTCGCCGCTCGCGACGCTGACCGCGCGGGGGTGGAAGTCGGGGCCGCTCGCCGTCCACACGGTGCGGATACCGGCGACGTTGCCGGTCCATGCGATGCGGTCGGCGTCGCGCGCCGACGTCAGCCCGTCGAGGAACGGGTACGACAGCATCGTGGCGAGGTCGGGCGCGGCGGCGGCCGGCATCGTCACGACGACGAGCCCCAGCCCGATCGCCGCCGCCACTCGATGATCCATCGCCGCCCCCTGTCGTTCGACACCAGCCTAACGCGCCGCGACGACGACGCAAGCGCCCTACCTGGCGGCCGTGGCCTCGATCTCGACGAGGAACGCCGGGCCGGCGAGCGCGGCGACCTGCACGGTCGAACGCGCGACGGTGCCAGGGTTGTCGGCGGTGCCGAAGAAGGTCTTGAAGCCGTCGTTCATCCCGACGAAGTCCATCTTGCCGCCTCGCGCCGGATCCCCGGCGACGAAGACGGTCAGTTTGACGATGTCGGCCAGCGTATAGCCGTGCGCGGCGAGGATGCCCTTGATCTTCGTCAGCACGCTGATCGTCTGCGTCCTGGTGTCGCCGAAGTCGGCGGCCGTCATCGTCGCCATCGCCGCCGGGCCGCTCGTCTTCGCCGGGTCGAGCGGCGACGCGACCTGCCCCGACAGGAACAGCAGCTGCGCCTTGGGCCCGACCGCCGCCGACTCGAGGATCATTCCCGGCGGCGAGAAGGGGTATTTGGTCACCTGCGCCGACGCCGCCGTCGCGGCAAAGGCGGTCGCGGTCAGTAGGAGCAGCGGACGGCGCATGACGTTGTTCCCCCTTGGTGTCGCCGCATCATGTCGTGGCGGCGGCGACGGGCAAGGCCGTGATCCTCCCCCGCGAAGCGGGAAAGGATCGGCGAGGCGATCAGAACTTGACCTTGGCGCGGACGTACCAGAAGCCGCCGTTGATCCCGAACGGACCGCCGCTGCGCGGATAGACCTGGCCGTCCGACAGGCTGTTGGTCGAGGTATAGACGTTGTTGACGCCCTCGACGTGGGCGATGCGGTCGGGCTTGGTGTTGAAGATGTCGGTGCCGCCGACCGACAGCGTCAGGAACTTGGTCACGTCGTAGCCGACGTCGAGGTCGGCGGTGACCTTGTCGCCGAACACCTGCCCGACCGGATAGCCCGCCGCATTGACGATCGGATAATCGACCGCATCGACCCAGCTGCTGTAGTAGTTGAGCCGCGCGAGGATGGTGAAGCGGTCGTGGGTGAAGTTGCCGGTCAGGACGACGCGGTGCGCCGGCGCGAGGTGGGCGACGTCGACGATCTGGGCATCGCTGAGGATGTTGACCGTCTGGCCGCGGGCGGTGATCCGGTCGACGCTGGTCACCCGGCTGCGATTGAAGTTGTAGGCCAGCGTCAGGTTGAAGTCGCCCGGCTCGAGCAGGCCCATGCGGTAGCTGCCGACGACGTCGACACCCTGCGTGACGCTGTTGAAGCCGTTGGTGAAGTAGTTGACCGCGCCGCCCTGCCCGACCGACAGCAGCGCCGGCTGGGCGGCGATGTCGGCGGCGGTGACGGTGAAGTTCTGCGTGATGCCGATCCGGTTCTTGACGTAGATGCTGTAGCCGTCGACGGTCACGGTCAGCGCGCGCAGCGGCTTGACGACGAAGCCGGCACCATAGTTGTACGACTTCTCTGGCCCGAGTTGCTGGGCACCGTAATATTGCGCGATCGGGCTCGCGTTCGAATAGGTCCCGGTCTGGACCTGGTTGCCGGCGACGAAGTTGGTCGTCAGGATCTGGTCGTTCGACTGGCCCGGCGACGGCGCGTGGAAGCCGGTGCCGACCGTGCCGCGGACCGAGAAGGCGTCCGACAGCTTGTAGAGCGCGTTGACCTTGTAGACGAAGTCGCCGCCGAAGTTGTTGTAGTGCTCGTAGCGGCCGGCCAGCCCGACGCTGAGCGCCTTGACGATGTCGGCCTCGAGGTCGCCGTAGATCGCATAGCTGTTCTGGCCGAAGGTGCCGGCGGCGTTCGGCGGGGTGCCGCCATAGCCGCTCGCGCCCGGCGACTGGCCGCTGCTGGTGCCGTCGCGGGTATACAGGCCCGGGATCAGCTGCCGGTAGAGCGGGACCGCCGCGGTGTACGGACCCGCCCCGTACGACTGCACGTCGCCGACCGTCTGAGTGTAATCCTCGTGCCGGTATTCCGCTCCGGCCGAGATCGTCAGCGGGCTGTAGAGCCCGATATTGACCGGCTGGCTGAGGTCGAGGTTGACGTCGGTCTCCTTCTGGATCAGCGATCCGAAGTTGAACGACGTCTGCGACTGCGGCCCGTATGTCGGGCTGAGCGAATTATACATCGACAGGTCGAGCGAGTTGCGGCTGGTGTTGACCGATAGGTCGTAGGTGAAGCCGCCGTCGGTGTGGCCCTTGTACCCGACTGCGCCGTACAGCTCGGTATTCTTGCCGAGGAAGCGCGGGGTGAAGCCCGCCGGGTAGATCGAGGTGAAGCTGAACGTCTGGCCGTTCGAGACGAAGCCGCCCGCGGGGCACGTCACGTTGCCCGCCGGACACGGCGTCAGGTAGATCGGGTTGAACGAGCCGTTGGCCCCGAGCCCGTGCGACACCCCCTGGACGTCGACCGCCGTGCCGCTGATCGGCGAGCGGTAGTTGAAGCTCTCGTTGGTGAACGACTGCGCCGCGTTGCCGAAGACGTAGAGCCGGCTGTTGTCGGTGACGTCGTAGCCGGCGTTGACGATCGTCTTCCAGCCGTGCGTCGGCGACGAGCCGAAGGTCTGCACCGGATTGGGATAGTTCGGCAGCTGCGACGCGAGGCCGGGGTTCTGCGCCGCGAAGACGAGGGCGATCGGCCGCGTCGAGTTGCGGATGGTCTGGCCGTCGTCGCTGTATTCGCCGCTGATGTTGACGAAGCCGCGGTCGCCGAGCGACAGGCCGAGGTTGGCCTGGATGTCCTTCGATTTGCCGTCGCCGTGGTCGTAAAATTGCCCGTAGCGCGCGATCGCCTCGAACCCGGTCTTGTTGTCGCGCAGCCCGAAGTTGAGAACGCCCGCGATCGCGTCGGAGCCGTACTGCGCGGTGGCGCCTTCGCGCAGGACCTGCAGGCTCTTGATCGCGATCGACGGGATCGACGACAGGTCCGACCCCTGCGACCCGAACGACAGACCGGTGTCGCCGCCGGTGTAGACCTGGACCAGCGCCGACCGGTTGAAGCGCTTGCCATCGAGCTGGACGAGCACTTCGTCCGCCGGCAGGCCGCGCAGCGACGGCGCGCGAACGAAGGTCGACGCGTCGGAGATCGTGTTTTGGCCGACGAAGAACGACGGCACGATGTCCTTCAGCACGTCGATGACGTTCGCCGACGGCTGGGTCTGCAGCTCGGACGACGTGATGATGTCGACCGGCGACGCCGAATCGGTCAGTGGCCGGGCGAGACGGCGGGTGCCGAGGACGACGATCTCGGCGGTGCCGGTGTCGGGCGCGGTCGCGCTGCTCGGGCCGGCGACGACCGCCTGGGCCAACACCGGCACCGGCACCGCCGCCGAAGCGAGCAGCGCACCGAGGACAATCTTTCGTGCCGTCGTCGCAGTCGTCATGAAGACCCCCTTCGGCGTTCGCGCCGCGGGCGACCCATCGACGCCCGTTGGCCGTGATCATCTCGTTAACGATGCGGCGGTGCAACAAGCGAAAACCGGACGCGGCATTTATGCCGACCGACTGTCACCGACATGCAACAATTGTCTCGCCATCGGGACGAAGCGCACGGCGACGCCGCCATAGTCGTGCGTCTCCACGGCGCCGGCGACATAGCCGTGGGCGGCGTAGAACGGGACGCCCGGCAGCGTCGCCATCAGCGCCGCGCGCGTGAAGCCGGCCGCGACCGCCGCCGCCTCGCACCCCTTCAGCAGGACCGCGCCGACCCCGCGCCGGGCGCAGGCGGGCGCGACGAAGAAGGCGCGGATGCGCGCGGCGTCG
>CAXTQJ010000130.1:0-7188 GCA_964246245.1 uncultured Sphingomonadaceae bacterium | reverse complement strand
CCATGACCGTTGCCGCGACCGCGCGCGGGTTCGCCGCCGGCAGGAGCAGCGCGCTGCGGCGCGGACGGTCGGCGGCGGTCGCGGCAACGGTCATGGCCCACCGATCATGCCGCCGTTGCCCGCCGAGGTAAACCGCGCGCGCCGCCGCGACACGCCGCGCGCTTGGCAGCGTCGCCGCCGCGGCTCATGACGGCGGCATGGCCGTTCCGCCGCCCGTCGCCACGCGGCACGCCGGGCCGGTCAGCCATGCTTCGCCCACGGGGCCACTCTGGCCGGTTGCGCCGTACCAGGGCGCGAGGTCGCGCCGACCCCACACGCGCTCGACGAACGCGGGCTCCATGGCGAGTTTCCCGCGGTGCTCGGCGAACTCGGGGCCGCAACGCACGGCGAGCGAGGATCAGCGCGCCGGCTTCGCCGATCCGGTCGCCGAGACCGACACGCTGACGGTGCGCTACGACGACCTCGCCGCGGTGCTGCGCGACCTGCGCGGGGCGGGGTCGGGCAACATCCTGACCGGCCGCGAGCCGCTGCGCCGCGACGTGCTGGCGGCGGCGGCCCGGCGGTTCGCCGGCCGCGCCGTGGCCGGACGGGTCGCGGTCACGGTGCAGGTGATCACCCTTACCGGGCGCGGCCGCTAAAGCATCTGGCGCCGCCGCGTCGAGTCGCGGTGTAGGATGTGTCAGGCGCGCTTGACGAAGTTGATGAAGTTGGTGGCACGTAGGGGAGGGCTGCGCGACCCGCGGTGCCGAATGTCGGCGGCGACAGCGTGCAGCGGGGGGAGGAACGGCCATCGGGCCGAGTCTGCCCGACGCACGGCATGTAGGACAGCTCAATTTCGCGTTCGCGCGCGGGGCTCAGACCATCGCGGCGAGCAGCCCCAGCAGCGGCCGGTCGGCCGGCGGCATCGGCAGCGCGAACAGCGCGTTCGGGCGGTGCCACGCAAGCCGCTGGCCGTCGCGGCCGTGCGGCGTACCGCGCCACCTGCGGCACGCGAACAGCAGCAGGACGAGGTGGAAGTCGCGGTAGGGGTGGCTGGCGAAGCCGGCCGGAGCGAGGCAGTCCTGCGCGGTATCGATGCCGAGCTCCTCGGCGAGCTCGCGGACGAGCGCGTCCTCGGGCGTTTCGCCGGGCTCGATCTTGCCGCCGGGAAATTCCCACTGCCCGGCGAGGTGCTTGCCCGGCGGCCGCTCGGCGACGAGGACGCGCCCGTCGGCGTCGACCAGCGCCGCGGCGACGACGGTAAGTATCTGCTTTCTCTCCCCTGACGGGGAGGGGAGAACGTCGTCGCTCACCCCGCGCGCCCCATCGCGAGGAACTTTGCCCGCCGCCCGGCACGCAGCGCGGCCGGCGTCTGCGTTTCGAGCGCGGTAAGCTCGGCGGCGATCGCGGTGCCGAGCCGCGCGATCGCCGTCGCCGGATCGCGGTGCGCCCCACCGCGCGGCTCGTAGATGATGCGGTCGATGACGCCGAGCTTCTTGAGGTCGCTTGCCGTCACCTTCATCGCCTCGGCGGCTTCGGCGGCGCGGTTCGGGCCAGCCGGGACCGGGCGACCGTCGGGGGTGACGCCGGGGGTGTTGTCGCCGCGCCACAGGATCGACGCGCACCCCTCGGGCGAGATGACGGCGTAGATCGCGTGCTCGAACATGACGATCCGGTTCGCCGTCGCCAGCGCGACCGCGCCGCCCGAGCCACCCTCGCCGACGATCGCCGCGACCATCGGCACGTCGAGGTCGAGGCACGCCGCCGTCGCGCGCGCGATCGCCTCGGCCTGGCCGCGCTCCTCGGCGTCGATGCCGGGAAAGGCCCCCGGTGTGTCGACCAGCGTCACCACCGGCAGCTGGAAGCGCGCCGCCATCTCCATCAGCCGCGCCGCCTTGCGATAGCCCTCAGGGCGGCCCATGCCGAAGTTGTGGGCGACCCGGCTGGCGGTGTCGGACCCCTTCTCGTGGCCGATGACCATCACCGACCGGCCCTTCAGCCGGCCGATGCCGCCGACGATGGCGGCGTCCTCGCCGAACTTGCGGTCGCCGGCGAGCGGAGTGAAATCGTCGATCAGCCCCGCGACGTAGTCGATGAAGTGCGGTCGCTCGGCGTGGCGCGCGACGATCGTCTTCTGCCACGGCGTGAGGCGCGAATAGATGTCGGCAAGCTGGCGCTCGGCGCGCTCGGCGAGGCGGTCGGCCTCGGCGCGCGCCTCGTCCGAGCCTTCGGCGCGCAGGTCGGCGACGCGCGCCTCCAGTTCCGCGACCGGCTTTTCGAATTCGAGGAACGCGACCATCGCGCGGGGGTAGCCGGGATGTCCGGGCGGCGCAACGCGGGGTCTTAGCCGCGCAACGCGTCGATCCGTACGCCAAGGGCGCGGGCGTACGCCGTCTCGGCCCCGCCGTAGGCGTCGCCGGCGATGTCGGCGAGCACCGCGCGGTTGGTGCAGACCACCTCGGCGCGGCGGGCGGTGATCGCGCCCTTGGCCTCGAGCCCCTGCATCGCAACGGTGACCCCGGCGCGGCGGACGCCGAGCATCAGCGCGAACGCCTCGTGCGTCATGCCGACGGTGTTGCCGTCGATCCGGTCGAGGGTCATCAGCAGCCAGCGCGCAAGCCGCGCCTCGATCGGCTTGGTCGCATAGGCCAGCGCCGAATACGCCGTCTGAACGGTGAAGGTGTAGGCGTAGGCGAGCAAGAGCCGTTGCAGCGACGGACTCGCCGCCATCGCCGCGCGCAATGCGCTTGCCGGCATTCGCGCGATGCGGCCGCGAAGCTGGCAGAAGATCTCCATCGCGCCCCAATCGATGCCATGCAGCGTGGCCACGGCGATCATGCCCTCGCGCCCGACGATGCTGATCTCGGCCAAGTTGCCGCCGGTGGTCGCCGCGACGACGGAGACGACGCCGCCGAGCGGGAACCAGCTCGACCGGATGTCGTCGTCGGGCCGGACGAAGCGCTCGCCCTTGACCATGTCGACGACGGTGAGGTCGGATGCGATCAGCGCGAAGTCGGCAGGGGAAAGCAGACCGAGGAGGTTGTTTTCGGAACGGTCGAAGTCGGCCATGTCGCGTCGTCATCCTTCACGGGGAGGCGGCGGACCGTCGCACTCCACGCGTTCCGATGGCGGCGAATGTACGCTGGCGTGAGCGACACCGTCGTTAACCTAGGTTTCAGTGCGAAACCGGACCGACGGTGTGACGAGAACGCGTGGCATCGCCGGCGATGACATCGGGGTTTGCCGCGCCGAGCGAGCCTAGCGACGTCGGAAGCTGAAGTACCAGACCTCGCGGCCGGCGCGACGCGCCTTCGCCTCGTATCGCGTCGCCGGCCAGTCGACGGGACGGACCTGCCAGTCGGCCGGCGTCGTCGCGGTCCACACGAAATCGCGCCGCGCCGCCATCTGCAGCAGCGTCCAGCGGCAGTAGGTCGCGTCGTCGGTGCCGATGCGCAACTCGGCCCCGGGCGCGAGCTTCGCCGCAAGTAGATGGAGCGGGCCGGGGTTGACGAAGCGCCGCTTGGCGTGGCGCGCCTTCGGCCATGGATCGGGATGGAGCAGGAAGGCGCGCGTCAGTCCGCCTTCGGGCAGCCGATCGAGCACGTCGAGCGCGTCGCCCATGTGAAGGCGAACGTTGGTCAGCGCCCCGTCGCGGACATGCCCGAGCGCGCCGACGACGCCGTTGAGGAACGGCTCGGCCCCGATCAGCCCGACATCGGAGTTGGCGCTAGCCTGCGCGGCAAGGTGCTCGCCCGACCCGAAGCCGATCTCGAGCCAGAGCGGGCGGGCGTCGCCGAACAGCGTCGCGGCGTCGAGCGGCCCGGCGGCGGGCACGGCAATGCGCGGCAGCAGGGTCTCGACGAGGTCGGCCTGTCCGGCGCGCAATTTATGGCCCTGCCGCCGGCCGTAGAGGCGGCGAAGGGTGGCAGGGTCGGCGGTCATGGCGTGTTGCGACCGGCCATCGACCAGTCGCTGATCGCCACCCAGCCGTCGTCATCGACTTCGATCAGGGGGTTCACCACATCACGCAACGTCGCAAAAGAGTCGTACGATCACCGGCGCCCAAACGCTTGACGAACTTGGACATGTGTCGCGGCAAAGCCGCGCCTATGCGCGAATGGCACCAGCCCCAGTGTCAGGTATTCGTCGAACCGGAAGCGAACGGCGCGGTCATTGGCAATGGCCCATTCGGCATCAGCTTCAATCGCGCCCATCGGCCGGTATGGACAAGCTTGCATGATCTCGTAGACCGATTCGCCGTGAACTCATCCGGCAACCGATTACGCCACCGCTGCCTTTAGCCGGTCGACCAGATCGAGCTTCTCCCAGCTGAACCCGCCGTCGGCATCAGGCGTCCGGCCGAAGTGGCCGTAGCTCGCGCTGCGCTGGTAGATCGGCTTGTTGAGGCCGAGATGTTCGCGGATGCCGCGCGGGGTCAGGCGGACGAGGGTCGGCAGGACCGCCTCGATCCTCGCCTCGTCGACCGTTCCCGTGCCGTGGGTATCGACGTAGAGCGACAGTGGCTCGGACACCCCGATGGCGTAGCTCAGCTGGATCGTGACGCGCCGCGCGAGGCCCGCGGCGACGATGTTCTTCGCGAGGTAGCGGCTGATGTACGCCGCCGAGCGGTCGACCTTGGTCGGGTCCTTGCCGCTGAACGCGCCGCCGCCGTGAGGGCTCGCGCCGCCGTAGGTGTCGACGATGATCTTGCGTCCGGTGACGCCGGCGTCGCCGTCGGGGCCGCCGATCTCGAAGCTGCCGGTCGGATTGACGAAGATCTGCGTCGCGTCGGTGACGAAGCCGGCGGGCAGGACGTGGTGGAGGACGCCGGTCACATAGTCGCGCAGCTCGCCGTACTTCGCCGGATCGCCTTCGTTGTTGTGGAAGAAATAGCCGGGCTTGTGCTGGGTCGACACGACGAGCGCGGTCGCGCGGACCGGCATCTCGTTCTCGTATTCGAGTGTCACCTGGCTCTTGGCGTCGGGCTCGAGGAACGGTGCCGTGCCCGCATGGCGGTCGGCGGCCATCCGCTCGAGGATCTTGTGCGCGTAGTAAAGCGTCGCCGGCATGAAGTCGGGCGTCTCGTCGGTCGCGTAGCCGAACATGATGCCCTGGTCGCCGGCCCCCTCGTCCTTGTTGCCGCTGGCGTCGACGCCCTGCGCGATCTCGCTCGACTGAGGGTGGAGATGGTTCGCGAAGTCGGCGTGCTGCCAGTGAAAGCCGGCCTGTTCGTAGCCGATGCGCCGGACCGTCGCGCGCGCCGCCGCCTCGATCTCGGCGAGCGCGCCGTCGCGCCATTGGCCATGCTCGTCGATCATCGGCGCGCAGCGGATTTCGCCGGCGAGCACGATGCGGTTGGTCGTGGTCAGCGTTTCGCACGCGACGCGGGCGTAAGGGTCCTTGCCGAGGAACAGGTCGACGACGGCGTCACTGATCTGATCGGCGACCTTGTCGGGATGCCCCTCGGACACGGATTCGCTGGTGAACAGGAACGACTTGCGCGCCATGAGAAGACCTTCGTGATGTGCCGGGGTCGATTAGTCGTCGCGCCTGCCCCAGGCAAGCAACATAAACTTTGCCTTATATCCGTCGACGCAGGACGACTGCGGCGAGCAAGAGCGCCGCGCCGAAGACGAAGGTCGTCCCGTGCGCATACCGCGCGAACGGCGTCGGCAGCAGCGGCGGCGGCAGGCGCAGCGACCGCGTCTCGGCGACGCCCGGCCCGATCGACGCGACGATGCGGCCGTGCGCGTCGATCACGGCACTGATCCCGGTCGGGGTGACGCGCGCGATCGGCAGGCCCTCCTCGATCGCGCGCAGCCGCGCCTGGGCGAGGTGCTGCGGCGGCCCCCACGCGCCGAACCAAGCATCGTTCGAGATATTGACGATCCACGCCGGCCGGTGCGCCTCGTCGACGACGGCGGCGGGGAAGATGACCTCGTAGCAGATCTGAATGCCGGCGTCGGGGAAACCGGGAAGGGTGAGGGTGCGCGGCCCGGGGCCGGGCAGGAAGTCGATGCCGCCCGGCGCGAGGCGAGCAAGGCCGAGCTTCGTCATCAGCGGCCGCGCCGGGACATATTCGCCAAGCGGGACGAGGTGCGCCTTGTCGTAGCGACCGAGCAGGCTGGCGCGGGAATCGAGCACGAACAGGCTGTTGGTCGCTTCGGCTGGCGTGCCATCGGAATTGCGGATCAGCGCCTCGCCGCCGAACAGCAGCAGGTCGCCGGGCGCGAGGAACGACGCGAGGTGAGCGCGGAGCGCCGGCTCCTCGGCGACGAGATCGAGCACCGCCGACTCCGACCAGATGGTGATCGACTGCGGATGCGGATCACCGCCGATCGCCTGCCGCGACAGCGCGAGATAGCGTTCGACGTGAAGCGCGGGGTCGTCGTATTTCTCGCCCTGCCCGATGTTTGGCTGGATCAGGTGGACGAGTGGGCCGGCGAGGGGAGCGGCGGCGGGCGCGAACCAGCGCGTGAAGCCGACGACCGAATAAACGATGAATACCGCGATGACATAGGACCACCATGGCGGCAGCGCTCGGCTCTGCGCGGCTCGACCGATCGCGGCGACCGCGCCACCCCCGAGCAGCATGATGCCCGAAAGCCCGAGCCCGCCGATCCACGCCGCCGCGAGCGCAACCGATCCGACCGGCAGCCACGCCGCCCCCAGCGGATTCCACGCGAAGCCCGACAGGACATGACCGCGCAGCCACTCGGCAAGCATCCACGCGGCGGCGAAGACCAGTACCCGGCTGATCCGACCGCCCGGCCATACCCGCGCCGACCCCGCCGCCAGTCCCGGGTAGAGCGCGAGAAACATCGACAGGAGGACAACGGTGACCCAGCCCATGAACGCCGGCATCGCTGCCTGGTAAGTGAAGGCGGTCGCGATCCAGCCAAGCGACACGGTGAACTGCCCGATGCCGAACAGCCATCCGGTGAGCGCTGCACCACGGACCGTTGGTGCCCGATCCACCAGCGCAACGAGGATGGCGACGCCGACAAGCGTCAGTGGCCACCAGTCGAGCGGCGCGAAGCCGAGCGCCGACGCCGCGCCGGCCAACAGCGGCAACAGCATAAGGACGGCGCGCGGCATGTCTCGGCGTCTAGGGTAGTCGGGGCGACAAGGAAACCGCGCCAGGCAGGCGGGCCGGCGCGGCCTAAGCTTACTGCTGCTTGTTCGTCGTCGTCACCGTCGTCTTGTCGG
>CAXTQJ010000129.1:4648-7245 GCA_964246245.1 uncultured Sphingomonadaceae bacterium | reverse complement strand
GGGGAGGATCGTGAGCCCGAGGATCAAGGGAGCACCTCGTCGAGCGCGTCCTCGAAGGCGTCGAAGTCGGCATCGGTCGCGGTCTCGGTGACGGCCACGACCATGCCGTGCTTGAGCGCCTCGATGCCGGGGTAGAGCCGGCCGAGCGACACCCCGCCGAGGACGCCGCGATCGGCGAGCTTGCGCACCACCGGCCGCGCCTCGACCGGCAGCCGCAGCGTGAACTCGTTGAAGAAGCGCCGCGTCACCACCTCGATCCCGTCGATCCGGCCGAGCCGGTCGGCGAGCTGCACCGCGCGGGCATGATTGAGCGCGGCGAGCTTGCGCAGCCCCGCCTCGCCGAGCAGGCTGAGGTGGACGCTGAACGCCAGCGCGCACAGCCCCGAGTTGGTGCAGATGTTCGACGTCGCCTTCTCGCGGCGGATGTGCTGCTCGCGGGTCGACAGCGTCAGGACGAAGCCGCGGCGGCCGTCGGCGTCAACCGTCTCGCCGCACAGCCGGCCGGGCATCTGGCGGACGTGCTTTTCGCGACATGCGAACAGGCCGAGGTAGGGACCGCCGAAGTTGAGGCCGTTGCCGATCGACTGGCCTTCGCCGACGACGATGTCGGCCCCCATTTCGCCGGGCGAGCGGACGAGGCCGAGCGACACGACCTCGCTGACGACGACGATGAGCAGCGCGCCGGCGGCGTGGCACGCGGCGGCGAGCGGGGCGAGGTCGGCGACGTGGCCGAAGACGTTGGGGTTCTGGACGACGACGCAGCTCGTGTCGCCGTCGACCTTCGCCGCCAGTTCGGCGAGGTCGTCGTCGGGGGTGAAGTCGGGCAGGCGGACAGCGACGTCGTCGTCGGTGAAGCGGGTCAGCGTCTTCAGCACGTTGACGTAGTGCGGATGGACCCCGCTCGATACCAGCGCCGTCGTCCGGCGGGTGACGCGCCGGGCCATGAACACCGCCTCGGTCATCGCGGTCGAGCCGTCGTACATGCTGGCGTTGGCGACCTCCATGCCGGTCAGCCGCGCGACCTGGGTCTGGAACTCGAACAGGACCTGAAGCGTCCCCTGCGCGATCTCGGGCTGGTACGGCGTGTAGCTGGTCAGGAACTCGCCGCGCTGGATGACGTGGTCGACCGTGGCCGGGACGTGGTGCTTGTACGCCCCGCCGCCGACGAAGAACGGGCCGCCGCCGGCGGTCATGTTGCGCGCGGCGAGGCCGGCGAGGTGCCGCTCGACGAGCATCTCGGGCATGTGGCGCGACAGGCCGGCGATCGGCCTGTCGAGCCGCGCCGCCTCGGGGACATCGGCGAACAGCGCGTCGATGTCGGGCGCGCCGATGGTGCGCAGCATGTCGCGGCGGTCGGCGTCGGTCAGGGGAAGGTAACGCATGTCTACTCCGGCTTGTGCGCGGCGAAGCGCAGGCGGACATAGTCGGCGGTCCAGTTGCCGCTTGCATCGGCGAGGATCGGGCGGAGCATCGCGCGAGTATCCTCGATGACCTGCTGGCGCTTGTCCGGCGGCACGCCGGCGGCGTCGATGAAGCCGCCGCGGAAGGTCTGGAGCCACGCCGACATGCCGCTGGCGATCGGGGTCGGCCGCGGCACGATCCAGCAGCCGTCGACGACGAAGCCGCCGCCCTCGAGCGCGGCGCGGTACTCGGCCGCGGTCGGATAGTAGTTGTCCTCGGCCGCGGGCACGCGGTAGCCGCGCGCCGTCAGCACCGCCCGGACGGCGACCCGGATCGCGGCGATGTTGCCGTGGCCGCCGAACTCGCCGACGAAGCGCCCGCCGGGCCTGAGCGCGCGGAACACGCCGGCGACGACCGGGGCGGGCTCGCCCATCCAGTGGAGCGCGGCGTTCGAGAAGACGGCGTCGAACTCGCCCGCGAACGCCAGCCGCCGCCCGTCGCCGGTGCGCGCGTCGAGGCCCTTGGCGACCGCCGCCGCGACCATCGCCGCATCGGCGTCGACCCCGACCACCTCGGCTCCCGCCGCGGCCAGCCGCTCGGTGAGGACGCCGTCGCCGCAGCCGAGGTCGAGGATGCGCTCGCCCGCGGCCGGGGCGAGCAGGTCGAACACCGCGTTGCCGAGCGCCGGCACGAACGCGGCGTGGGTGGCGTAGGCCTGCGGGTCCCACGCCATGGTCAGAGGCTCGCGACGAAGGTCGCGTACGCGGCTTCGTCCATCAGTCCGGCGAGTTCGTCGGGCTCCGACAGGGTCAGGCTGAACAGCCAGCCGCGGCCTGCGGGGTCGGTGTTGACCAGCGCCGGCTCCGCTTCGAGCGCATCGTTCGCCGCGACGACCGTCCCCGACACCGGCGAATAGACGTCGGATGCCGCCTTGACCGATTCGACCACGGCGGCGGCGGTGCCCTTGGTCACCGTCGTCCCCGCGGCCGGCACCTCGACGAAGACGACGTCGCCGAGCTGGCCCTGGGCATAGTCGGTGATCCCGACCGTGCCCGTGCCGTCGTCGACCCATTCGTGGTCCGTGGTGAAATAGCGGGTCATGGCGTGGCTCCTGCGCGGACGTACGACTTGGGGAAGAACGGCATCGGCACGACCGTCGCGGCGATGCGGCGGCCGCGGACCTCGACCTCGACGGC
>CAXTQJ010000129.1:692-4638 GCA_964246245.1 uncultured Sphingomonadaceae bacterium | reverse complement strand
GCAGCCGGTATTCATCATCGGCGCCCCGCACTCGGGGACGCACCTGCTGGCCCGGGCGCTGAAGCGGTCCGATGGTGTGCACCTGACCAGCGGCCAGTCGGCCGTGTTGCGGGTGATCTACGCGTTCGCGCGGCGGCCCTCGATCCACGACGGGCGCGGCGAGGCGGCGGCCGCGGACCTCGACCGCGCCGGCGGGGCCGGCGGCGGCCGCGGCGGCGGGGAGGTAGGCCATCGCGATTGGAGCCCCGAGCGCCGGGCCGAAGCCGCCGCTGGTGACCAGCCCGGCGACTTCGCTGTCGATGATGACCGCGGCGCCCTCGCGCACCGGCTGGCGGCCGTCGACCGCGAGGCCGACGCGCCGGCGGCTCGCGCCTTCGGCGAGCTGTGCGAGGATGATCGCGGCCCCGGGAAAGCCGCCGTCGGCGCGCCGCCGCTTCGACACCGCGAAGGCCAGCCCGGCCTCGACCGGGGTCGTGTCGGGGGTCAGGTCGTGGCCGTAGAGCGGCAGCCCGGCCTCGAGCCGCAGCGAGTCGCGCGCGCCCAGCCCGACCGGCCGCACCTCGGGCTGGGCGAGGAGGGCTTCGGCGAAGGCTTCGGCGCGGGCGGCGGGAAGCGACACCTCGAAGCCGTCCTCGCCAGTGTAGCCCGAGCGGCTGACCCACAGGTCGATGCCGTCCCAGCCGAAGCCGGCGGCGCGCATGAAGCGCAGGTCGGCGACGCCGGGGACGAGGCGGTCGAGCGCGGCGACCGCCAGCGGCCCCTGCAGCGCGAACAGCGCGAGGTCGTCGCGCCACGTCACGTCGAGCCCGGCGGCGCGAAGATGAGCGAGGTCGGCCGCCTTGGTCGCGCCGTTGACGACGAGGTAGAGGTCGCCCCCCTCCCCACCTAAACCCCGGCGGGTGACCATCAGGTCGTCGAGGATGCCGCCGGCATCGTTGAGCAACAGCGAATAGCGCAGCATCCCCGCGGCCAGCCCGGTGATGTCGCCCGGCAGCAGCGCCTCGAGCGCGGCGTCAGCGGCCGGCGGCAGGGTCAGCTGGCCCATGTGGCTGACGTCGAACAGCCCGGCGCTCGCCCGCGTCCAGTTGTGCTCGGCCATGATGCCGTCGGCGTACTGGATCGGCATCGCATGGCCGGCGAAGCTCGCCATCCGCGCGCCGAGGCGGCGATGGAGGCCGTCGAGAGGAAGAAGGGCGTCGGTCATCAGCGGTCCGCGACAGCGTGCAGCCGGCGTCGCCGCCGACCGTGCCCCCGTCTGTCGCTTGCACCTGAGAGCTTTGACCGGGCGTGCCCGGCTTACCCCTTCGGTGGGGCCCGCCCGAGAGCGTAGCCCGCTTTCCAGATCGCCGCTGATGCGCCGCCGCGGTCCGTGGTGCCTGAGAGTTTGCCGGGGGCGGCTTGCTCCTTCGGCGGCGGCGGTCGCCTCACGGCCCCGCCACGCTCTCCCGCGCCGACGCCGAGCCGAAACCCGACGACGAACCGACTTTGCGGCGGTGCAGCGAAGGTGTCAACGGCCGATGCGGGCTACTCGGCGGCGACAGCGAGGGGTTCGGCCAGTGCGCGAAGCACGGCGTGGCCGCGCGTCGTCGTCGCGAGGAGGCAGGGCCGGTCCCAGTCGTCGGTGAAGACCAACTGCTTGCCATCGACGGTCAGAAACGCCCCGTCGATCCACGGCTCCGCCTCGTAGGGGCCGAAGCGTTCGATGATGCGCGCGCGCACGGTCGCGAGGTCGTCGGCGACAAATTCAAGGCTGACGCCGCCGCTGCTCAAAGGGAGAAGAGTGATGGCCATGGTCGCCTCGCTTCGACCCATCATAGTCGCTCGCGGCGGCCCACGGTGAGCTCGATGATCACCCTATTTCGCGGCGTTGTACGCCAGTGCCTCGTCGCTCAGCTGGAAGCCGACCAGCACCTCGAAGGTCGTCGCGCGGACCGCCGCCTTGACCTCGGGGTCGGCGAGCGGATCGGTTGCGGCGTCGAGGTCGCCGGGCTTGCGGACGCGGTTGACCTTCCGGTTCATCGCGTCGCTCATCCGCGTCGCGGCGCGGTCGACCTCGGCATGGGCGTGGCCGGTCGCCTGCGCCCGCGCCTGGCCGTCGCCGAAGGTCACCGCCACCGCGCCGATCTGCTTCGAGACGAGCAGGTTGCCGCCCTGGACGACGCTGGCGAAGAACGGCAGCGTCACCGTCCGCGCGCCGGCGGTCGCCGCCCGGCGGGCGACGACGTCGAAGAGGGCGCGGGGCCCCACCCCGTCGCCGCTGTCGGTACACGCGCCGCGGACGTTGGTCACCACCGCGACGACGTCGATGTCGCTCGCCGCCGTGCCGTCGCCGCGAAAGAGCGTCGTGTCGCCGGTGAAGTTCGGCACCGCCACCGCCGGGCACGCGCTCCGCTGGACGAGGAGCTGGTTGTGCTGGCATCCGCCGAGGGCGGCCCCGAGCGTGACGAGCCCCGCGGCGAGCGCCGCGACGCGGAGGCGATGATCCAAGCTGAAACCCTTCGCGACGATTGGTCATAGCATAGGAAGCGGCGGTCGCGCGCACAAGTTATGGTGCGCCGACGCGACTTGGCGTAGAGAATCGACGGTCATGAACGCCCTGTCGCCGCTCACCCGTCCGCTCGCGTCGCGACCCGCCTTGCGCGTCGTCGTCGCCGCGCCGCGCGGCTTCTGCGCCGGGGTCGACCGCGCCGTCACGATCGTCGAGCGCGCGATCGAGCGTTTCGGCGCGCCGGTCTACGTCCGCCACGAGATCGTCCACAACGCCCATGTCGTCGACGCGCTCAAGCTGAAGGGCGCGGTCTTCGTCGAGGAGCTCGACGAGGTGCCCGACGGCGTGCCCGTGGTGTTCAGCGCCCACGGCGTGCCCAAGGCGGTCCCGGTCGCGGCGGCGGCGCGGGGCCTCAACTATCTCGACGCGACGTGCCCGCTGGTGTCGAAGGTCCACCGCCAGGCCGAGCGGCTGGTCGCGCAGGGGCGGCACATCCTGTTCATCGGCCACGCCGGCCACCCCGAGGTGATCGGCACCTTCGGCCAGGTCCCGCCCGGCACGATGACGCTGGTCGAGACACTCGCCGACGCCGAGACGGTAATGCTCGCCGAGCCCGCCAACGTCGGCTTCCTCACCCAGACGACGCTGTCGGTCGACGACACCGCGGCGATCGTCGCGTGCCTCCAGCGGCGCTTCCCCGCGATCAGCGGGCCAAAGGGCGAGGACATCTGCTACGCGACGTCGAACCGTCAGGCGGCGGTCAAGGCGATCGCCCCGCAGTGCGACCTCGTCCTCGTCATCGGCGCGGTCAACTCGTCGAATTCGCAGCGCCTGCGCGAGGTCGCCGAGCGCGCGGGAAGCCGCGCCTACCTGATCCAGCGCGCCGCCGATCTCGACTGGGACTGGTTCGACGGCGTCGCGGCCGTCGGCGTCACCGCCGGCGCATCGGCTCCCGAAGTGCTCGTCCAGGAACTGATGGCGCTGCTCGCGACGCGGTTCGACACGGCGACCGAGGAGGTCACGGGCGCGGTCGAGAACGTCGTGTTCAAGCTGCCGCGCGGCCTCGATGCCTGAGCCGGGTGCCGGGGCGGGACCGGCCCGCGCCCCAGCCTGATGGCGGTGTTCACCCCGGTCAGCGCCGAAGCGCTTGCCGCGTTCCTCCTGCGCTACGACCTCGGCGCGGCGGTGACCTTCAAGGGCATCGCCGAGGGGGTGCAGAACTCGAATTTTCTGCTCGACACCGACCGCGGCGAGCGATTGTTCCTGACGCTGTACGAGGACCGCGTCGACGCCGACGATCTGCCCTACTTCCTCGCGCTGACGACGCATCTCGCCGACCGCGGCCTGCCGGTGCCGCGCCCCGTCGCCGATCGCGGCGGACGCGCGCTGCAGATGCTGTGCGGCCGGCCGGCGTGCCTGATCGAGTTTCTCGACGGCGTCTCGCTCTCGCATCCCACG
>CAXTQJ010000129.1:0-682 GCA_964246245.1 uncultured Sphingomonadaceae bacterium | reverse complement strand
CCCCACCCGGCCCAACGCCCCTGGCCCGGCCGGGGGGCGGCGGCTGGCGGGGCTCAGCGGCGCCGGCTGCGCCGGGGCCCCCCCGGGACTCCCCGCGGTCGTCGCCGACGAACTCGGCGCGCTCGCCGCGCGCTGGCCGGACGGGCTCGACCGGTCGACGATCCACGCCGACCTGTTTCCCGACAACGTCCTCCTCCACGGCGGACGCGTCACCGGGCTGATCGATTTCTATTTCGCTTGCACCGATCTGCGCGCCTACGACCTCGCGGTGATGCACGGCGCGTGGTGCTTCTCGGCCGACGGGCGGCGGTTCGATTCCGCCCTCGCCGCAGCGCTGATCGCCGGCTATCGCAGCGCCCACCCGCTGACCGGCGCCGAAACCGCGGCGCTGCCGGTGCTGTGCCGCGGGGCGGCGCTGCGCTTCATCCTGACCCGCGCCTACGACTGGATCACGACCCCGGCCGACGCGCTGGTGACCAAGAAGGACCCGATGGCGTTCGCCCGGCGGCTGGCGTGGTATCGCAGCGCGACGCTCGCCGAGGTGCTCGGCGCTTGAGCGAAACGGTCGTCATCGCGACCGACGGCGCGTGCAAGGGCAACCCCGGCCCCGGCGGGTGGGGCGCGATCCTCCGCGTCGCCGGCAGGGACGGGGGCGCGGTCGAAAAGGAACTGATGGGGGCGG
>CAXTQJ010000128.1:0-7321 GCA_964246245.1 uncultured Sphingomonadaceae bacterium | reverse complement strand
CCCCGGGGGGGGGGGGGGGGGGGGGGGGGGGGCGCCGCGCGGCCGCCCCGGCCCCCCCCCCCCCCCCCCGACCGCGACCGGCAGCCGATACTTGGCCCACGCGCGCCAGAAATGGCTGAGCGCGCGGTGGTTGAACATGTCGAGGAAGTCGCTCAGCGCCGCGTTGCGCTCGCGCCGCTCGTCGACCACGTGCTCGGTATAATGCTCGGGCAGCACCGCCGCCGGCCCGGTCAGGCCCATGAAGGCGGCCGTCACCCGCGTCGGCCGGCCGGCGGCGTCGGCCACCGCGACGATCTCGTCGGCGGCGAAGCGCTGCCCGACGGCCGCGTCGAAGCGCACGGTCTCGTGCGGCGGCGTCGCATCGCCGCCGATTGAGGTGGCACGATCGCTCGCGCCGCGGCCGGTCGCGAGCCGCGCGCGCACGAACTCGAAGAACTCGGGCGCGCCGTCGGTCATGTCAGATGATCGGCCGGCTGCCGCTGCGCGCCGGCCCGCGGTGCCACGCCCGCCGCTCGCCCTTGAGGCGGAGGGTCGTCCGGCTGAACGTGTTCAGCGCAGCCATTGCGCCGAACACCTGCGCCAAGAGCGCGCCGAGCAGGAACGACCCCGTTCCCGACAGGCGGCGATCGTCGAACTCGAGCGTCAGGTCGGTGCCGTGGAGAAAGACGACGTGGCCGCCGGCGGGCGCGCGCGCCGTCGCCGGTCGGCCTTCGACCGCCGTTAGCCGCTCGAGCAGCAGGCCGGCGGCGGCGGCGTCGCTGTGGTCGTGGAGGACGAGCAGCTCCTTGACGACGCGGAGCGCGATCTCGGGATCGGCGACGCTCATGTGCGCCAGCGACATGTGGCTGATCAGCCGCCACAGGTCGCCGCGGCCGCGCTTGGGCCGCAGCGGATCGGTCGGGGCGATGAGGAAGGTCGCCGTGCCGACGGTGTCGGGGGCCCCGACGATCGTCAGCTGCGGCCGGCCCTCGCCGAACGGCAGGATGCGCGGCAGCTCGCGGTTGCTGCAGGTCAGCTCGATCGACGCGACGAGCTCGGCGTCGGCGACGGGCAGGCCGGCGGTGTCGATCGTGGTGATGAAGACGTCGTCGCCGCCGTCGGGGCGCGGGCTGCCGCGGCGCGTCGTGTGCCAGTAGCGGAGGTCGGGGCCAAGGCGCGGGCGGCCGATGGCGAAGAAGGGATGGAACGGCTGGGCCGCGCCGACGCGGTCGGTCACCGTCACCTCGTCGACCGAATGGACCTCGATCACCGCCTCGCGGCGGGCATCGGGGACGACGCGATGGTCGAAGCGGCCGGGAACGAGACGGATCGGCTCGGCGCGCTCGCGGAACAGGTTGATCACCGGCGCGCACGACAGGCGGAAACGGTCGCGGGTGACGAGATGCTCGATCGCGGGATCGAAGCGGTCGCAGTAGAGGAACACCTCCATCGACCGTCCGCCGTCGCGCAGCGTCTTGGCCGACAGGCCGGTCAGGTCAAAGAACATGAACTTCTCGGGAAAGGCGAAGAACTCGCCGACCTGCGCCATCGCCGGCTCGGCCGCCGGGGGCAGGGGGACGGAGACTTCGGCATCGCCGAAGCCGACGCTGCGGACGGCCGACGCCGGCAGCAGCACGGGCCGCGGGTCGACCGCCGAATCGGCCAGCGCGATCGACACGGTGCCGCCGAGGATCAGCTCGTAGAGGATGTTGGCGACGCGCGCCTCGGCGTGGAGATAGAAACGCAGCGTGTCGACGCCGAGGCCGCCGAAGGTCGCGTCGGGGTCGATGCACGCGAGGCTGAGCCGCAGGACGCCGACCGCCGCCGTCGCGTGGGGGTTGGGCGGGGCGGCGAGCGGCAGTCCGCTCAGCCGCGCCGCCGTCAGCGCGATCGGCCAGATCGACACGGGGTAGGTCGTCCGGTAGCGCAGCGGCTCGCCGCGCACCGGCTCGGTCATGAACTCGGTGGCGACCGGCAGCACGACCTCGTGATCGAGCCCGACCGGCGGGGCCAGCTCGACGACCGACATCGACGGGAACGCCGCTAGCGTGTGCGGCTGAAGGATGCCGAGCAGCGACTGCGTCAGCTCCGGGAAATCGTCGTCGAGCTTGAGCCGGGTGCGCGCGGCGAGAAAGGCGAAGGCCTCGATCATCCGCGCGACGTGGGGATCCTCGACGGCGGTCGACGACAGCCGCAGCCGGCCGGCGATCTTGGGATTGGCGCGCGCGAATTCGCCAGCCATCTCGCGCATGAAGCGTAGCTCGGAGTTGTAGTAGGGGAGGAGGTCGTCGAACATGCCGCCCCCTCAGCGCCGGCCGATGCCGCGCCCGGCTGGCCGTCGCCGTCTCACGGCCGCAGCACGAGGTGGCCGCGAACCGCGTCGACGTGGCTGTCGAAGTGGATTTCCTGCGGCGTGCCGGCGAAATCGACGACGCCCGCGACGCGGAAGCGGAGCGTGCGCTCGAGCTGGTCGGGCTGGTCGCGAACGGTCACGGTAAAGCGCCCGATGCGCGGCTCGAAGCGCCGGATGAGCCGCTCGACCCGCTCGACGAACTCGTCGCGGAATTCCTCCGACAGATACGATTCGTTGGTGAAGTCGTCGAGGCCGTAGTCGATCAGCGTGCCCTCCAGCGCGTCGAGCTCGCCCGGCGGCGTTACCAGCCGCCGCCGCGTGTTGAGCAGCGCCTCGAGATCGCGGCGAAGTCCCTCGCGAAAGATCGACAGCTCGCTCCCGGCGCGCGGCTCGGACAGGCGGTCGACGACCGACAGGCCGGTCATACCGGCGCCAGCTCGGTGAAGTCGCCCGGGCTGATGGCTTCGTCGCCGATCAGCCACGTCCGCAGGCCGATGCCGCGCGTCGGCGGTCCGTCGTGCCAGTCGGTCGCGCGTCCGAGCCGATGCGCCGGCGACTGCTCGTCCGCCCCGGCATGGTAAATGACGGGCAGGTAGACGACGCCGCTCGGGCCGTCGGCGACGTCGAGGTCGGCCGGCCGCCAGACCGTATCGCGCAGCCGCTCGACCGGACGCCAGCGCAGCGCCCGGATCGCCGCGAACGGCACCCAGGCGTAGGTGCCGGTCGCCGTCATCACCTCGAGCACCTCGGCGGTGCGGTCGTCGCCGTCGCGCCAGCCGGTGAAGTCGCGCCCGTCGATCCGGCCGGCGATCGCGGCGTCGTTCAACACTGCCGCCGGCTCGGTCCCCGACCGCACCGCCAGGATCGCCGCGAGCCCGGCATCGATCGCGGGCGCGCGAGGCGTCACCAGATCGGGCAGGCGCCCGGCGGTGAACGTTTCGTCGCGCCACTTCGCGGCGCGGATCAGCTGGCGGCTGAGCGCGACCGCAAGGGCGAAGCCGGTGTCGAGGTTCTGCGCCGCGTCGAGGTGGATGTCGGCCCGGTCGAGGTCGCCAGCGACCATCAGCACCTCGGCCAGCGCGAGCCGCGCGCGGGCGTCGCCGGGGGCCCCGCGGACGGCATCGATCAACGCCTCGCGCGCCCCGTCGAGGTCGCCGTCGCGCAGCCGGTCGTCGCTCAGCGCCATGCCAGTTCCTTCAAGCGGACTATCCCGGTTTCGCGACGGTCGTGATGAGATGAAACTCTGACACCGCCTGATCGATCTGGAAATGGGGCTTGAGCCACACCGAGCATTCGAGGGCTCCCGGCCGGCCGGCGGCGTCGGCGACCTGGATCCTCGCCTCCTCGAGCGGGTAGCGCGCCTGCATCTCGCTGCTCAGCCGGTCGCCGGTGGTCGTATAGCCGTTGAGCCAGCGCTGCAACCGCGCCTCGACCTCGGCGGGCGCCGCCGCCGAGCCGACGAGGTCGCGGCCGATGACTTTGATATAATGAGCGAAGCGCGCGACGCAAAGCATGTAGCTGAGCATCGCGCCGAGCCGGTCGTTGGCCCGCGCCGCCTCGCCGTGGAACGTCGCCGGCGGCCTGTGGAGCGATGGCAGGCTGTAGACCGCCAGCCACGGCGTGTCGCGCACGCGGCGGATGACGATGATGCCGGCGTCGTTCAGCTCGCGGTCGATCGTGTCGGAGACGTTGATCTCGATCGGCGGCTGGATCGCGACGCCGGGCCGGTCGGTGGCGAACGACATTTCCGGCAGCCCGGTGATGAGGCCGCCGGCGAGCTCGTCGCGGACCGTGCCGGTCAGCGCCGCCGGCCAGCGCGTGTCGTTGAACGCGCGCATGGCGATCTGGGCGACCGCGACCGCACCGCCGATCGTCAGCGCCCGGTCGACGCCGGTGTAGCGGAAGCCGATGTCGCGGAGCGAGGCGTGGCTCCACGGCGCGCGGACGACGATGCGCGGGGCGACCACGCCAAGGAAGCGCGTGTCGGGGCGCCGCTGTAGCGCCTGGAAGCGGTTGTATTCGTTCTGGCGGAACTGCGCGGCGAGCGACCGGCGGAGGTCGAGATCGCCGAACGTGTCGGCGGCGAGCAGCGCCGGGGCGACCGACAGGATGATCGGTGCGAACGCCGCCGCCGCGACCGTCGCGAGCTCGCGCAGCGTCGCCACGTCGTCGACCGGGTGGGCGGCCGCCGGACGGTGGCGGACCTCGTGCAGGGCGATCAGCAGCGAATAAGGCGTGCCCCCCGGCGTGCCGAACTCCTCCTCGTAGACCTTGAGGAACAGCGCGCTGCGGTCGAACTGCGGGGCGCGTTCGAGATCGCGCGCCAGCTCATGCCAGCGGACGTCGAGCAGGCGGAGCTGGATCATGTTGTCGGGCGGCAGGCTTTCGGCGAGCCACGCGATCGCCCGCCACGCCGCCTCGAGCGCGCGGAAGCGGGGATGGCCGATCAGCGCCGCGACCGCGTCCGACAGCGCCGCGTCGATCGCCGCGATCTCGCGGTCGAGGCGCAGGCGCGCTTCCGCCGCCGACCGTGGCGGCGGGCCGAACCACTGCGCGATCGCCGCCCCGGAATCGGCCGTCAGGAAGTCGGCGCACGCCGCCCCGGCCTCGCCCCGCCCGACGCGCCGGACGAAGTCGTGGCCGAGCGGCGGGGGCGGGACGGGCGGTTCGGCGGGCTGCGCTGCCGCCACGGCCGCGACGTCAGGCCTTCTTGGGGATGCGCGCGACGAGGCGGAGCGACGCCGTCAGCTCCTCCATCTGCAACCACGGCCGGAGGTAGGCGACGGCGTTGTAGCTGCCCGGCGAGCCCGGAACCGCGGTCACCTCGACCCGTGCCTCGCGCAGCGGATACTTGGCGCGAATCTCCTGGCCGCCGCCTTCCGCCGCGTTGACGTAGTTGAGGATCCAGCGGTTGAGCCAGACCGCGACGTCCTCGACCTCCATGAACGAGCCGATCTTGTCGCGCGCCATGACCTTGAGATAGTGGGCGAAGCGCGACGTCGCCATGATGTACGGCAGCCGCGCCGAGATGGCCGCGTTCTCGGTCGCCTCGGGCCGGTCGTACTTCTTCGGGCGCTGCGTCGTCTGGGCCCCGAAGAACACGGCGTAGTCGGTGTTCTTGTAGTGCGACAGCGGCAGGAAGCCGAGATCGCTCAGCTCCTTCTCGCGCCGCGACGTGATCGCGATCTCGGTCGGGCACTGTTCGGACATGTCGCCGTCGTCCGACTGGAACAGGTGCGTCGGCAGGTTGGCGACCTTGCCCCCGCCCTCGGCGCCGCGGATCGCCGTCGTCCAGCCCGATTCGGCGTGCGCCGTCGTCATCCGCTGGGCGAGCGCGTAGGCCGCGTTCATCCAGCAATAGTCGTCGTGCTGCATCGGCTTGGGCGCGCCGTTGGCGTCGGCGGGCGCTTCCTCGTAGCGGAACTCGTCGATCGCCTTCGTTGTCTCGCCGTACGGCTGCCGGGCGAGAACCCGCGGCATCGTCAGGGTGACGAAGCGGCTGTCCTCGGTGTCGCGGAAGTTGCGCCACTTGTTGTACTCGGTCGCCTGGAAGCGGTCGGCGAGGTCGCGCGGCTTGGACAGCTCCTCGAAGCTGTCGAAGCCGAACATCGCCGGCGCGGCCGCCGAGATGAACGGCGCGAATGCGCCGGCGGCGACCCCCGACAGGTTGCGCAGCAGCTCGATGTCCTCCTGCCCCGCACCGAAGTAGTAGTCGCCGAGGAGGACGCTGTACGGCTCGCCGCCGGGTGTGCCGAACTCGTTCTCGTAGATCTTCTTGAACAGGGTCGACTGGTCGAACTCGACCGCCTTCGACAGGTCGCGCGCGAGGTCGCGCTTGGAGGCGTTGATCACCTTGATCTTCAGATCGCGCCCGGTCAGGCTGTTCTGGACGAGGTAGTGGAGGCCGCGCCACGAGCCTTCGAGCTCCTTGAACTTCTCGGCGTGCATCACCGCCGCAAGCTGCTTCGACATCATCGCGTCGAGATTCTCGATCGCATGACGCATCGTGACGGTCAGGTTCTTGGAGAAGGTCACCGTGCCGGCGGTGGCCTCGTCGGTCAGCGCGCGCAGCAGCTCGGCGACTTCGGAGGCATCGGTCTGCTTGGTCGCCCCGATGACCTGATCGAGGACGCTCGTCCCCTCCTGAATGGTGTTCGACCGCGGGTCGGCCTGGAAGCGGCTTGCCATGATCAGGCCTCCTTGTCCGGGGTCGTCGCCGCGGGATCGAGCTCGTGCTTCAATCGGTCGAGCTGCCCCTGATCCTTGAGGATCGATTCGAGCAGGTTTTCGAGCTGCTCCGAACCGTCGGCCTTGGTCATCAGGTCGCGCAGCTTGTTGCGCGTCGCCAGCAGCTGCTTGAGCGGCGGCACCTGGTCGATGACGCGGCCGGGCTCGAAGTCCTCGATCGACTGGAACTTCAGGTCGACGACCATCTCGGACCCGTCGCCGGCGAGCGTGTTCTCGACCCGGAAGCGCGCGCCCGGGGCCATGCGGCGGAGAACCTGATCGAAGTTGTCGCGGTCGATCTGGATGAACTTGCGGTCCTTCAGTGGGGCGAGCGGCTCGGTCGGGTCGCCCGAGAAATCGCCCATCACGCCGACGACGAACGGCAGCTCCTTGACTTCGACAGCGCCCTCGGTTTCGACATCGTAGGTGATATGGACGCGCGGCTTGCGGACCTTCTTCAGCTTGTCGTGAACGCTATCCATGGATGCCCTCCGGATTAATCGTACGCCTCAACGTCCGAAACCGCCGATCGAATACCGGCACGCTGCAGAAATAATGTGCGCGTGGCGGCGTCGGGAAGCAACTCGGAAAGCAGGGCGTCGAGCGGCAGGCGGGCGCGGCGCACGACCTCGCGCAGCGACAGCCCGATCGGCGACTGCGGTTCGGTCTGATCGAAGTAGTCGGCCAGCGCCAGCACGGCGTTTAGCGCCGCGTCGCGCGAGCGGGGCTCCGCCCCCGCGGCCGGCGCGTCGGCCGGAACGG
>CAXTQJ010000127.1:0-7354 GCA_964246245.1 uncultured Sphingomonadaceae bacterium | reverse complement strand
ATGCGGTACCCCTCGGCCTTCAACGCCTTGACCGCCTGCGTCCCCGAATAGTCGAACTCGCACGCCTGCCCGATGACGATCGGACCGGCGCCGATGATGAGGATGGTCCGGAGGTCGGTGCGGCGGGGCATTGACAGCTATGCTTTCATTGCTAACGTTGATGGCAAGGAGAAGCACGATGGCCACGTTGATGGTTCGCAACGTCAGCGACGTGGCGAAACACAATGCCCGCCTGTCGGCGGCGGCCAACGGCCTGTCGCTTGAGGGCGAACTGCGCGCGCTGGTCGAACGAACTTACGTCTCGCCTGTCGACGCGCGCGCCGCTCACCTTCGCGCCATGACGCCTCGCGAATTTGTCGACCACCTGTGCAGGGTAGCGAACGGCGCTGGCGAAGGTGTATTCGATCGGGAGGAAGAGGCCGAAGTCATCGACTTCCCCCAACTGTGATCCTCGCGGACACGAACGTCTGGAGCGAACTGAAGCGCAGGCGACCGGATGCCCAGGTGGTCGACTGGTTCGTGGCCAATGCCGCCGACATCTGGCTGTCGACGATCGTGATCGCCGAAATTCGCTTGGGCATCGAAAACCCGGAGGCGGCGATGCGGCGCTCCGATTTGGAACAATGGCTGGCCGATATCGAGTTTGTCCATGCGGCGAGGACGCTTCCGTTCCGCTCACCCGATGCTCATGTTTTCGGCAAGCTGATCGCCCGGCGAAAACTCGAAAATCAGCCGACCAAGTTGCTCGATGCCCAGCTGGCGGCGCAAGGTATCGCGCACGACATGACGGTCGCAACGCGCAACGTGCGCGACTTTGCCTGGACCGGGGCGCGGGTGATCGATCCGTGGACGGTGTAATCGTCGGCATTCCCTGTGTAGATAGTAAATTGGTTACGGCACGCCACTCTGGCTCTGGCGACGCGATAAGGCTAACCAGCGCGCTGCAAAGTGCGTGAGCTTTAGCTTTCTCGGCATTTGACAGGCCAGTTCGTTCGATGAGAACGTTTAGTTCTGTTAGATGGACAGCGATCCGCTCGATAATCGAAGGATTTGAAGCGACACGATCTGCTGTTCCCGTCCACTTAAAAGCATTCGCTGTGAGTTGAGTCCGCAATGAAGATACAGCAGCGACAGCCTGCTCTTGTGAAACATTCGGGTTGGAAAACAGCAAAAGAAATAAGGCCGAGTTCACAATGATCCTACAAACCGCTCGAATAGATAATGACTATCCTGCGGCCCCGGGCTCGCCTCGGGGTGATACTGCACGCTGAACGCGCGTCTGTCGGTCAGCTCCAGTCCCGCATTCGAGCCGTCGAACAGGCTGACGTGGGTCGCCTTGGCGTTCGCCGGCAAGGTCGCGGCGTCGATGGCGAAGCCGTGGTTCATGCTGGTGATCTCGACGCGGTCGTCGGCGAGGCGCTTGACCGGGTGGTTCGCGCCGCGGTGGCCCTGATGCATCTTGTAGGTCTTCGCGCCGACCGCCAGCCCAAGAAGCTGGTGGCCGAGGCAGATGCCGAATAGCGGCACCCCGGCGTTGAGCACCGCCTGGATCGTCGGGACGGCGCGGATACCGGTCGCGGCCGGGTCGCCGGGGCCGTTCGACAGGAAGATGCCCTGCGGTTCGTGCGCCATGATCTCGGCGAAGGTCGCCGTCGCCGGCACCACCGTCACCCGCGCGCCGGCGGCGACCAAGTTGCGCAGGATGTTGCGCTTGATGCCATAGTCGATCGTGACGACGCGCGGGCCGTCCGGGTTGGCGGCGTGGGTCGCGTACCCCTGCCCCAGCGTCCACAGCCCGTCGTCCCAGCCGTAGCTCTGCGTCGCCGACACCTCGGCGGCGAGGTCCATGCCTTCGAGCCCCGGCCATGCCGCCGCCTCGGCCTTGAGCGCGGCAAGATCGAACACCCCGTCCGCGGAATGGGCGATGACCGCGTTCGGTGCGCCGGCGTCGCGGATGCGGCGGGTCAGCGCACGCGTATCGACCCCGGCGAGGCCGATGCGCCCCCATGATTTCAGCCAGCCGTCGAACGTCCCGGTCGCGCGCCACGACGCCGCCTCGCTCGGCACCTCGCGCACGATGCAGCCGAGCGCGTGGGGGTTGGTCGCCTCGACGTCTTCGGCGTTGGCTCCGGTGTTGCCGATGTGCGACGCGGTGAAGGTGATGATCTGCCGCGCGTAGCTGGGGTCGGTCATCGCCTCCTGGTAGCCGGTCATCGCGGTGTTGAAGCAGACCTCGCCGACCGCCCGCCCCTCGGCGCCGATGCCGATGCCCCAGACGGTCGTGCCGTCGGCCATGACGAGCACGCCCGTCGCGCCGGTCGGTTGCGCGGGCGGCGAGGCGTGCGCGGCGGCGTCGGCCAAGGGGCCTCCTGTCGGCTGGGTTGCGGGCAAACGCCGGGCGTCTAGGGGGTGCCCGGCGAGCGGTCAACCTATCATCGCGGCGGCCGAGGCGCTATCCTCGCCGGTCAACCGACTCGGGGTGAACGGATGATCCGCGACGACATCAAGGTGGCGACGATCGACGCGATGAAGGCGAAGGATGCGCCGCGCCTGGGGGCGCTGCGCCTGATCTCGTCGACCCTGAAGAACAAGGACATCGAGTTGCGCACCGGACCTGCGCCGAAGGACGACGACGTCGTCGTCGCCGACGTCCTGACCAAAATGGCGAAGCAGCGGCGCGAATCGATCGAGATGTACGTCGCCGGCAACCGCCCCGAACTCGCCGACGCCGAGCGCGCCGAGCTCGGCGTGATCGAGGGTTTCCTGCCGCAGCGCATGGCGGCGGGCGCGGCCGAGGCGGTCGTCCGCAACCTCATCGCCGAACTGGGCGCGACCGGCCCGAAGGACATGGGCCGGGTAATGGCGGCGCTCAGGGAACGCTTCGCCGGCCAGATCGACATGGCGAGCGCGAGCGCGATGGTCAAGGCGGCGCTGGCATGAGCGGCGACGCGCCTCCCCTTCAGCGACGGGAGGGGTCGGGCCGGCCGCGGACGCGCGCGGCGGTTTTCTCGCGGCAGCAGCGCGCCGATGCGGCGGCGATGCGGCGCGAACCGACCGAGGCGGCGGCGAAGCCATGGCGGCATCGGCGCGGGCGGCGTCCGAACGGAGCGAAGTTCAGTCGGCGGATCGCGATCGGTCCGTATCTCGCTGATTTCGCATGTCGCGAGCGGAGGCTGGCGATCGCGTCGGATGGCTTGACCGCCGCCGTGACCGACGCATGACGTTGAGCCCCGCCTTCCTCGACGAGCTCCGCGCGCGCATATCGCTGTCGGGCGTCATCGGCCGCCGCGTGAAGCTCGCCCGCGCCGGGCGCGAGATGAAGGGGTGCTGCCCGTTCCACAACGAGAAGTCGCCGAGCTTCTTCGTCAACGACGACAAGGGCTTCTACCACTGTTTCGGCTGCGGGGCGCACGGCGACGTGATCCGCTTCGTCGTCGAGCAGGAGGGATTGGGGTTCATCGACGCGGTCAAGACCCTCGCCGCCGAGGCGGGGCTGGCGCTGCCCGAGGCGTCGCCGGAAGCGCGCGAGCGGGCCGCCGCGGCAAACTCGCTCCACGACGTGACCGCGGCGGCGGCGCGGTTCTTCGCGGCGGAGCTGCGGCGGAACGGCGGCGGGGCGGCGAGCGCCTATGCGGCGGCCCGCGGCCTGTCGGCGGCGACGATCGAGACGTTCGGCCTCGGTTACGCCGCCGACACCCGGTCGGGCCTGCGCACGGCGCTGCGCGAGCATGGCGAGGCCAAGCTGGTCGAGGCCGGCCTGCTGATCGCCCCCGACGCCGACGCCGGCAGCGAGGCCCCCGCCCCGTACGACCGCTTCCGCGGCCGGCTGATGTTTCCGATCCGCGATCCGCGCGGGCGGGTGATCGCCTTCGGCGGCCGCATCCTCGGGGACGGCCAGCCCAAGTACCTGAATTCGCCTGACACGTCGCTGTTCGACAAGGGACGGACGCTCTACAACCTCGACCGCGCCGGGCCGGTCGCGCGCAAGTCGCAGCGGCTGATCGTTGTCGAGGGCTACATGGACGTCATCGCGCTGGCGCAGGCCGGCGTCGAGGATGTCGTCGCGCCGCTCGGCACGGCGCTGACCGAGGCGCAGCTTGCCCTGCTTTGGCGCTACGCCCCCGAGCCGGTGCTGTGCTTCGACGGTGATGCCGCCGGCCAGCGCGCCGCCTCGCGCGCCGCGCTCCGCGCGTTACCGCTGCTCGAGCCTGGCCGGTCGCTGCGCTTCGCAACGCTGCCGGCGGGACAGGACCCCGACGATCTCGTCCGGACCGGCGGGGCGCAAGCGTTCAAGAAAATTCTCGGTTCCAGTCGCCAGCTCTTTGATCTTTTGTGGGATGATCACGCTGAACGTGTTGCTGCTGCAACTCCCGAGGCGCGCGCCGCAATAAGAGTGAACCTACGTAATCTTGCTCGGTCAATAGGCGACCGCGACGTGCGCGCCCAATACGATTTGATGTTTAATGAGCGCTTCAATCGCAGCTTTGGAGCGCCAGGAGCGCGTCCTGCGCCACGTCTGGCGCTTGTTACACCGTCCTCGGCCATGATGAACATTAACTTGCTGGAGGCAGAGATGCTCGCGCTCGTGGTTGGAATCGTGAATTACCCGGCGGTGGCCAGCGAGATGTACGAAACGCTGATCCGCATCCCACATCATCGCTTTGCCGTTCGGAATCTTAGTCAGCGAATCATTCAGGCACTGTCATGGGCACCAGACCTCGACCGTTACGACCTCGCAGCACGACTAAAGGTCGAGGGCTTCTGGCGCGTGCTGCTGAAGGTGCGCGCGGCGAACAATTTACGAATGTCCTTCACCACGCTTCGACGGCGCTTGTCGCGTGCACCGGATGATCTGCGCGCGTTTATCAGGGCGGTCGACAGATACCACGCGATCCGCGAAGAGCTGGACGAGCTAAATGTTAGAGCGAGAGCGTCCCATATTGGAGAGGGCGGTGCTGCCTTCATGACCGAACTGGAACGAACAAAACTACAACGACAGCAGCAGCTCGCCGCGCACTACGAAGAACTTTATCAACATGTGCAGACTCATATCGCAGACGAGTACGATCCTGTCGAAATCGATTGGGCGTGGCCCGATGACGACGCGACAGAGACTACGTTTACTCGCGAGGATGAACTTGACCGGTTTGATGATGCCGCGACGGCCGTCGCAGCGTGAAACTTAAACTTTGGGGGATGACATCGCCGCCACCAATGCCCATTTCCGGGTGAGCATGGCAGAAGCCGATTTCGCCGCCGTTCGCCGCAACCATATCGCTCGCGCCGAATTGGCCGATAGCGAACGCGTCGCTGCCGCCCATGCGATTGGAATCGTCGCGCGAACCGAGTAAGCGGCTCCACCGCCCGCCCGAGTCGCTTGCGACCTAAGTTGATTGGACCTGCTTGATGGCAAAAGTGAACGGGGCCGGCGACGACTTGGCGCTCAAGCCCGAGACCGACGGCGCGCCCCTGCTCGACCTCAACGAGGCGTCGATCAAGAAGCTGATCGCGCGCGCGAAGAAGCGCGGCTACATCACCTACGACGAGCTGAACGACGCGCTGCCGCAAGTCACGTCCGACCAGATCGAGGACGTGATGGCGGCGTTGAGCGAGATGGGGATCAACCTCATCGAGAACGACGAGCCCGCCGAGGACGGGGCCGAACCCGTGCGCGCCGCCGCCGACGACGAGGACGACGAGCCCGCCGAGGAGGCCGACCCCGCCGTCGCCGCGCCGGTCGTGGTCAAGGCCGCGCCGCTCGACCGGACCGACGACCCGGTCCGGATGTACCTGCGCGAGATGGGTGCGGTCGAGCTGCTCAGCCGCGAGGGCGAGATCGCGATCGCCAAGCGGATCGAGGCCGGGCGCAACACGATGATCGCCGGGCTGTGCGAATCGCCGATGACCTTCACCGCGATGATCGACTGGTCCGACGCGCTCAACGAAGGCCGGATGCAGCTGCGCGAGATCCTCGATCTCGACGCGATGCTGGTCAAGCCGCCGGCCGAGGCCGAGAGCGGCGGCGAAGCGGCGACGACGGGCACCGAGCTGCCGACCGTCGCCTACAAGGAGGACGGCGAGCCCGACATCGTCTCGGCTCCGGCCGACGCCGAGGAGGACGAGGAGCCCGCCTTCACCGGCCGCGTCCGCCCCGACGGGGTGCCGGCGATCCCCGACGACGACGACGAGGACAACACGCTGTCGCTCGCCGCGATGGAGGAGCTGCTCAAGCCCGACGCGCTCGCCAAGTTCGCCGAGATCACCGCGACCCACGCCAAGTTCCAGAAGCTGCAGGACGCGCGCCTGTCGGCGTTCCGCGCCAACGCGGCCTATCCGCCGAGCGACGAGCGCAAGTACCAGAAGCTGCGCGAGGAGCTGACCGCCGGCGTCCAGTCGATCCACTTCAACAACAACAAGATCGAGTTCCTCGTCGACCAGCTCTACGGCTACAACCGCCGCCTGCTCGGGCTCGGCGGCCAGATGATGCGGTTGGCCGATCGCCACAAGATCAACCGCAAGGCGTTCCTCGACGAATATATGGGGCACGAGCTCGACGCCGGCTGGCTGGCGCGGGTCGCGCCGATCGACAAGCGCTTCGGCGCGTTCGCCGTCGCCGAGGCGCGCGCGGTCGAAGAGGTGCGGGTCGAGATCGCCGACATCGCCGAAGCGACCGGGGTCGACCTCGGCGAGTTCCGCCGCATCGTCAACATGGTCCAGAAGGGCGAGCGCGAGGCGCGGATCGCCAAGAAAGAGATGGTCGAGGCGAACCTCCGCCTCGTCATCTCGATCGCCAAGAAATACACCAACCGCGGGCTGCAGTTCCTCGACCTGATCCAGGAGGGCAACATCGGCCTGATGAAGGCGGTCGACAAGTTCGAGTACCGCCGCGGGTACAAGTTCTCGACCTATGCGACGTGGTGGATCCGTCAGGCGATCACGCGGTCGATCGCCGACCAGGCGCGGACGATCCGCATCCCGGTCCACATGATCGAGACGATCAACAAGCTGGTCCGGACCAGCCGCCAGATCCTCCACGAGATCGGCCGCGAGCCGACGCCCGAGGAGCTCGCCGAGCGGCTGTCGATGCCGCTCGAGAAGGTCCGCAAGGTGATGAAGATCGCCAAGGAGCCGATCAGCCTCGAGACGCCGATCGGCGACGAGGAGGACAGCCACCTCGGCGACTTCATCGAGGACAAGAACGCCGTCATTCCGGTCGACGCCGCGATCCACGCCAACCTCAAGGAGACGGTGACGCGCGTCCTCGCCAGCCTGACCCCGCGCGAGGAGCGCGTTCTCCGGATGCGCTTCGGCATCGGCATGAACACCGATCACACGCTGGAGGAGGTCGGCCAGC
>CAXTQJ010000126.1:0-7442 GCA_964246245.1 uncultured Sphingomonadaceae bacterium | reverse complement strand
CATCCGCGTCAGCGACGATGGCGCTGGCATGGACGCCGCCGATCTCGCGCTGTGGCACCTCGGCATCAAGCGGACGACGCTGGCCAACGCGGCGCTGGTCGGCAACTGCGCGAGTTTCCTCCTGCCGGTCTACGGCTTCGTCACGACGCGGACGCGGCCCGGCGGCGTCCAGCTGCTCGCGCTCATGGTCGCGGCTAGCGGGATCGCGCTGCTGATCGGGCGCAGCGCCGACGTGTCGGCGACGCATCTGACCGGCGACCTGCTGTGCATCGGCGCGGGCGTCGCCTACGCCGCCTATTTCATCGCGGTCGACCGGGTGCGGTCGAATGTGGCGCCGCTGCCGCTGCTGACGCTGGCGACGGCGTTCGGCGCAGCGGCGCTGCTCCCGGTCGCGGCGCTGACGGGATCGCTGTGGCCGGCCGACTGGACGCCGCTGGTGCTGCTCGCGTTCGGCAGCCAGGTGCTCGGTCAGGGGTTGATCGTCTTCGCCGTCGGCTATCTGCCGCCGCTCGTCGTCGGGCTGACCCTCCTCGTCCAGCCGGTGATCGGCGCGACGATCGGGAGCTTACGCTTCGGCGAGTCGCTCGGGCCGGCCGAACTCGGCGGCATGGCGCTGGTTGCGGTGGCGCTGGTGCTGGTCCGGCTGCCGGCGCGCGCGGCGGCCGCCTAGCGCCTCTTCTGCGCGCGAGAAGGTGGCGCGAAGACGGGGGCGGAGATCGAGTGGTCGCACCACGGTTGAACGGTCATCGCGGCGCAGGCACCAGTGCAGCGCGCGAGCGGCCGGTCGAGGCCGTCGTGCGCCGCCGCCCGTGCGTGGCGTACCGGCTCAATCATCCTCATCATCGAACCCGACCAAATCGAGCGCCCGCGCCTTCATCTGCCGCGTCTGGCACCAGTGGACCAGCGCCTCCTCGCGGCCATGGGTCACCCACACCTCGCGCGGAGCGAGTTCGGTGCAGGTGTCGGTCAGCTCGTCCCAGTCGGCATGGTCGGAGACGATCAGCGGCAGCTCGACCATCCGCTGGACCGCGCGCTGGCGGACGCGCATCCATCCGCTCGCCATCGCGGTGATCGGATCGGGCAGGCGGCGGCTCCAGCGGTCGTTGAGCGCCGACGGCGGTGCGACGACGACGCGGCCCTTGAGCTCGGCCGCCTTGACCCCCGTCGCCGGGCGCAGGTCGCCGAGGTCGACACCGAGGTCGACGTAGAGGTCGCATAGTCGCTGCACCGCGCCGTGGAGATAGACCGGCGCGTCGTGGCCGAGCTGCCGCAGCTCGGCGATCACCCGTTGCGCCTTGCCGAGTGCGTACGCTCCGACGACGACGCAGCGCTCCGGATTGGCGGTCAGCGCCGTCGTGATCTTGGCGATCTCCTGGGTCGTGTCGGGATGGCGGAAGACCGGCAGGCCGAAGGTCGCCTCGGTGACGAAGACGTCGCACGGGACCGGCTCGAACCCGGCGCAGGTCGGATCGGCGCGGCGCTTGTAGTCGCCGGAGACGACGATCCGCTCGCCGCCGTGGTCGAGGACGATCTGCGCCGAGCCGAGGACGTGGCCGGCCGGCACGAAGGTCGCGGTCACGTCGCCGATCCGAATGCTCTCGCCGTAAGGCGCGACCTGGCCATTCTGGTCTCCGTAGCGGACGCCCATGATCGCCAGCGTCGCCGCGGTCGCCAGCACATGGCCGTGCCCGCCGCGGGCGTGATCGGCGTGGCCGTGGGTGACCAGCGCCCGGTCCTTCGGGCTCGACGGGTCGATCCAGAAGTCGCCGGGGGCGACGTAGATGCCCTCGGGGTGGGGCTGGAGCCAGGAACCAATCGGCATCGCGGCGATATGGGGGGCCGGCGGTCAGTAGGCCAGCGCGCAGCCGTCGGCGCGCATCTCGCTCGCGGCGGCATAGACGCGGTCGCCGGCCGCGTCGCGGCGCTCGATCGCCTCGTAGCGGCCGAAGCCCCCGTCGGAACCGCCGATCGTCCAGCCGATCGCGGCGAGCGCGGCGCGGGTGGCCTGCGGCACCCCCGATTCGAGGCGGAGGAGCCCGGTCGGGCCCAGCCCCGGCGCGTCCTCGCCCATCGACTGCGACGACCCCTCGTGGTGCCAGCGCGGCGCGTCGCCCGCCGATTGGACCTCCAGCCCGTAGTCGACGCGGTTGACGACGATCTGCGTCTGTCCCGGCGGCTGCATGTCGCCGCCCATCACGCCGAAGCTCATCCATGGCTTGGCGTCGCGCACGGCGAAACCGGGGATGATCGTCTGGAACGGCCGCTTGCCCGGCGCATAAAGGTTTGGGTGGCCGTCGACGAACGAGAACAGCTGGCCACGATCCTGGAACATGAACCCGAGGCCGTCGGCGACCAGCCCCGAGCCCATGCCGCGGAAGTTCGACTGGATCATCGACACCATCATCCCGTCCTTGTCGGCGGCGGTGAAGTAGGTCGTGTCGCCGTGGCTCGGCGCTTCACCGGGGTAGACCGGGGACAGAATACGGTCGGGACGGATTAGCTTGGCGCGCTGGGCGGCGTAGTCCTTCGAGATCAGCCACTCGACCGGGAGCTTCGCGAAGTGTGGGTCGGCGTAGAAGCGCGCGCGGTCCTCGAACGCCAGCCGCTTGGCCTCGACCTGGAGGTGGAGCGAGGCGGCCGACTGAAAGCCCGCGCCGGCGAGGTCGAAGTTTTCGAGGATGGCCAGCATCTGCAGCGTCGCGATGCCCTGCGTGTTCGCGCCCAATGCGAACACGTCGACGTCGCGGTAGCGCGTCCGGTACGGCTCGAGCCATTCGCTGTGGTGGGCGGCGAGGTCGTCGGAGCTCAGCCAGCCGCCGATCCGCTTGAAGTAGGCGTCGATCGTCCGGGCGATCGGGCCGGCGTAGAAGGCGTCGCGGCCGCCCTGCGCGATCAGGCGGTAGGTCCGCGCGAGGTCGGGGTTGCGGAAGACGCCGCCGGCGGCCGGCCCGTCGCCGTGCGGGGCGTAGGTGGCGAGCGCGTTCGCCGTCTCCTCGATGCCGTTCCCCGGCCGGCGGAAGGCGCTGATGCTGCGGCGGATGTAGTAGGCGATGATGTCGGGGACCGGCGCGCCGTGCTCGGCGAGGTCGATCGCCGGGGCGAACAGCTCGGCCCACTTCAGCCGGCCGTAGCGCTGGTGGAGCGTCCACCACGCGTCGACCGCGCCGGGAACCGAGACCGACACCGCACCGAGCGGCGGCAGCGCCCCGCGGACCGTTCGCGACCGTGCGATGTCGAGCGTCAGCCGGCGCGGGCTTGCCCCCGATCCGGCCAGGCTGACGACCCTGCCTGCCTTCGGGTCCCACAGCATCGCGAAGCAATCGCCGCCGACGCCCGACGAGGTCGGCTCGAGGAAACCGAGGCAGGCGTTGATCGCGATCGAAGCGTCGACCGCCGACCCGCCCGCCTTGAGGATGGCGATGCCAGCCTGCGTCGCCAGCGGATGCGCCGTCCCCGCCGCGCCCGACATGCCGTAGGCGGCGGTGCGCGACGCGAAACTCGCTCCGACCGGCCGGTCGCCGGCGGTGACGTCGGGGCGGACGAAGCGGTCGGCCCCCGGCGACCACGCGGCGGGAGGCGCGGCGGAAGGCGACGCCTCACGCGGTTGGGCGAGAAGGGGAACGGCGACGGCGGCGGCGGGCAGCGCGGCGATGAACTGGCGGCGGCGCATCGGCGGCTCCTCGGGCGTTGGCCGCCGACACGATCACGATTCGCCGCCGCTGTCACCCGTTTCGAACGGGCCGGCCTACGCGGCGCAGCACTCGCACGACGCCGTGGCGCGCGCTTTGCCGAGCCGCCAGTTGAGCAAATGCGCCGACGACAGGACGAGGCCGCCGGTCACGGTCAGGACGACTTCGGCGGTGCTTTCCTCGACGGCGACGACCCCGGCGACGAGGAAGGCCAGCCCGATCGCCCCGATCAGCACCGGCCGGGCATCGCCCGAGCGCCGCCAGCCGCGGACCAGCGCGACGACCGCGAGCGGGAGCGCGACGGCGAGGATGAGCGGATGGACCCACCATTGCCGCGGCAGCACCCCGGCGAGCACCGGCAAGAGCGCGATCGCGACGGGAAAAACGAGGCAGTGGACGAGGCACAGCCCCGACAGCCAGATCGCGAGGCGATCGAGGGTGTGGCGATCGCCGGCAGCGCGGTCGGGACGGGTGGACACGGCAACCTCGTGGCGGCTCGGCGACCAGCGCCACGCGCATGATATATTATCGCGAAGGTCGATACCAGCCGGTGCGTGACGACCCGGACCGCGCCGGCGTCAGGCGGCGAGGCAGGTGGCGCAGCGCCCGCGCAGCTCGATCACCGGGCGGTCGATGCGGAAGCCGCTCGCGCCGGCGACGCTGCGTACCTGCTCGACGGCGTCGTCGTCGTCGATGTGCGTCGTCGTGCGGCAGGTATCGCAGATGAGGAAGATGCAGTCGTGGCGGCGCAGCGGATGCGCGTTGACGATGAACGCGCTCCTGCTTTCTACCCGCGACACGAGGTTGTTGGCGACGAACAGGTCGAGGATGCGGTACAGCGACGTCGGCGTCATCCGCCGCCCCTGCGCCCGCGACACGACGTCTAGGAGGTCGTACGCGCTCGCCGGGACCGGCGACGCCGCGAGCGCGTCGTAGACCGCGGCGCGGAGCGGGGTCCACTGCTCGCCGGCGGCTTCGAGGGCGACGCGCGCGTTCGACGACGACGGCGGCGGCGCGCTGGCGTCGAGGGGTTCGCGGACAGCCAACATGAACGGCATTCTGCCCGAATAAGCGGTCGGCGGCAAGATCGCCGTCGTCCGACCGGGTGCCCGACATCGGGGCCGACGCGGCAAGTGACTGTTTCGCCTTGCTTCTTCGCTGTGTCGTGGTCATCGGCAAACGTCGGCGGCGCGCCGGTGAACGATGCGCGCGCGCCTTGCCGCAGGCGTCGCGGCGGGCGTATGACCGCGCGGGGAGACAGCAATGGCGCGCAGATTCTTCGGCACCGACGGCATTCGCGGGTTGACCAACACCCCGCCGATGACGCCCGAGGTGGCGATGCGCGTCGGCCAGGCGGCCGGGGCCAAGTTTCTTCGCGGCGCCCACAAGCACCGCGTCCTAATCGGCAAGGACACCCGCCTGTCGGGCTACATGATCGAATCGGCGCTGACCGCGGGGTTCACCAGCGTCGGCATGGACGTCGTCCAGGTCGGGCCGATGCCGACGCCGGCGGTGGCGATGCTGACCCGCTCGATGCGCGCCGATCTCGGCGTCATGGTCTCGGCGAGCCACAACCCGTTTCACGACAACGGGATCAAGCTGTTCGGCCCCGACGGTTACAAGCTGAGCGACGCCGACGAGGCCGAGATCGAGGGCCTGCTCGACGTCGCCCCCGTCCTCGCCGCGCCGCCGGCGATCGGGCGCGCGCGGCGGATCGACGACGCGCAGGGGCGCTACATCCACTCGGCCAAGTCGACCTTCCCGCTCGCGCTCCGCCTCGACGGGCTGAAGGTCGTGATCGATTGCGCCCACGGCGCGGCGTACAAGGTCGCGCCGATGGCGTTGTGGGAACTGGGGGCCGACGTCGTCGCGATCGGCGTCGACCCCGACGGCTTCAACGTCAACGCGAACGTCGGCTCGACCCACCCGGCCGCGATGCAGGAGCGCGTCGTCGCGTCGGGAGCCGACATCGGCATCGCGCTCGACGGCGACGCCGACCGGCTGATCGTCGCCGACGAGAACGGGACGCTGGTCGACGGCGACCAGCTGATGGCGCTGATCGTCGGCGAATGGGCGCGGCGCGGCAAGCTGAAGGGCGGCGGGCTGGTCGCCACGGTGATGTCGAACCTCGGCCTCGAACGCCACCTCGGCGCCCAGGGCCTGACGCTCGAACGGACCGCGGTCGGCGACCGCTACGTCCTCGAGGCGATGCGCGCCAAGGGCTTCAACATCGGCGGCGAGCAGTCGGGCCACCTGATCCTCTCCGACCACGCGACGACCGGCGACGGGCTGGTCGCCGCGCTCCAGATCCTCGCCGTCCTCGTCCAGGCGGGCAAGCCGGCGAGCGAGGTCCTCCACCTGTTCGACCCCCTGCCGCAGCTGCTCAAGAACGTCCGCTTCGCCGGCGGCGCGCCGCTGGACACCGCCCCGGTCAAGGCGGCGATCGCGGCCGGCGAGGCGCGGCTCAACGGAGCGGGGCGTCTTCTCATCCGCAAGAGCGGCACCGAACCGCTGATCCGCGTCATGGCCGAGGGCGAGGACATCGGCGTGGTCACGCAAGTGGTCGACGACATCTGCGCGGCGGTCGCGGCGGCGGGGTAGTGCTCGACCTACGCCCTGACTGCGAGCGCTGTGGCATCGACCTGCCGCCGGCCGCCGACGCGCGCATCTGTACGTTCGAGTGCACGTTCTGCCCGGCGTGTGCCGAGGGGCCGTTGGGTGGCGTATGCCCCAATTGTGGCGGCAATTTCGAACGCCGTCCGGTACGGCCGGCGGCGGCGCTCGCGCGCTTTCCCGCGGCGACCGAGCGGCGATTTCACGGGTGATCCCCCGTATTCTCGTCGTCGCCGGATCGGACTCTTCCGGCGGGGCGGGTATCCAGGCCGACATCAAGACGGTGACCGCCCTTGGCGGCTACGCGGCGACGGCGCTTACTGCCGTGACGGTGCAGGACACGACCGGAGTGAAGGCGGTCTACGCCATTCCGGCCGACATCGTCGCGGCGCAGATGCGCGCGGTGATCGACGACATCGGGGTCGATTGCGTCAAGCTGGGGATGCTGGGGTCGGCCGAAGTGATCGCCTCGGTGGCCGAGGTGCTGCGGACGGTCGACGCGCCGGTCGTCCTCGACCCGGTGATGGTCGCGAAGGGTGGGGCGTCGCTGCTCGCCGACGATGCGGCCGCGGCGCTGATGACGCTGCTGCCGCTGGCGGCGCTCGTCACGCCGAACGCGCCCGAGTTGGCGGCGCTCGCCGATGCGCCGGTCGATGACGAGGGCGATGCATTGCTGGCGGCGCAGGAACTCGTCGCGCGCGGCGCTCGCGCCGTGCTCGCCAAGGGCGGCCACCTCGATGGCGACGAGGTGGTCGATTGGTTGGTGACCCGCGAGGGGCAGACGCGCTTCGCCGGACCGCGGCTGCCAGGGCGGCACACCCACGGCACCGGGTGCACGCTCGCGTCGGCGATCGCGGTCGGGCTGGGGCGCGGCGACGCGTTGGTCGACGCAGTGGCGGCGGCGCGGGCCTATGTCGCCGGGGCGGGCGCGGGCATGGCCGGGGGGGGCCCGGGGGGGGGCGGACGCGCTGAGCCCCCCCGCTGCGGGGGGCGGGGGCAGCCGCAGGCGGACGGAGGGGGGTACGGGCGAGAGGCCGACGCCACCCGATCGCCGCCCCCTCCGGCGCTTCGCGCTACCTCCCCGCGAGCGGGGAGGATCATCGCTTCCGTCGCGATTCACGCTCGTGTAAGGGTGAGCGA
>CAXTQJ010000125.1:6219-7464 GCA_964246245.1 uncultured Sphingomonadaceae bacterium | reverse complement strand
GCGGGCACACTGCCACGCCGCCTCGCTCCCGGCGAGGCCGCCGCCGATGACGTGGACCGGCTCGGCCGCCTCGGTCATCGGCAGGGCTGGCAGCCGGCGATTCGACCGGCTCGGCTAAGGCCCAGCGAACCAAGCAGCCGCGCAATAATCTTGCGAAGTTGATGAAGGCGACGCCACATCAGGGATGGCGTTTCACCAAACCGGTTCGTGGCGATCGGTCGATTGGTGAAGACATCGGTGCGGTGCGTGGACATGCCGACAGGCTAACGCATGGGACCGTCTGTAGGACAGCGGTTATCGCCGATCTGATCCTCCCTGCTCGCAAGCGCGAAGAATCGGCGGCGTCGGCGCCGCCGCGACTACCGCCGCCGGGTCAGCGCGCGCGCGGCCAACCCGGCAAGTCCCGCCGCCGCCACGCCGAGCGCGGCGGCACCCGGCCGCAGCTGCGCCTCGAGCCACAGGCTGTGGGTCCGGACATACACCTCCTGGGCGCTGTCGACCGCGTCGGTCCGCGGCTCCCACAGGTTGTCGTCGCGATCGGCCGGGGCCGGCCGGTCGAACGTCTGCAACGCCTCGCCGAAGCGTTCGAGCAGGCGGTCGGCCAGCCGCGGGAAGTGCTGCGCCGCGAGCGTCGCGGCGACGCCGGTGCCGCCGATGCTCAGCGACCGGCGCGGGTTGGCGGCGGCGAACAGGATCGCGCGCGCGACGAGCGCCGGTGCGTAGATCACCGGCGGCAGGGTAACGGGGTGCCCGGTCAGGTTGCGCGCGTGCTCGGGGAAGGGCGTGTGGATCGCGGCCGGCTTGATCAGCGTGACGCTGACCGGCAGGCCGTCGGCCTCGACCTCGGTGCGGAAGGCGTCGGTGAAGCCTTTCACCGCGTGTTTCATCGCGCTGTACGTCGCCTGGAGGATCACGCCGCGATCGGATTCGATGCTGCCCAGGTTGACGATCGCGCCGCCGGTCGCGCGTAGGTGGGCGAGCGCGGTCAACGATCCTCGCACCGTGCCCCAGTAGCCGACGTCGAAGGCGCGACGCTGATCGGCGATCGGGGTATCGGCGGCGCGACCGATGCTCGCGGCGGCGGCGTTGTTGATCCACGTGTCGATCCGACCGAAGCGCGCGGTCGCGGCGGCGGCGATACGGTCGGTCGCGTCGTCGTCGGCGAGATCGGCAACGACGACCTTGGTTCGGTCGGGAGCGAGCGCGGCGACCTCGGCGAGCGCCGTAGCGTTGCGCGCCGTCGCG
>CAXTQJ010000125.1:0-6209 GCA_964246245.1 uncultured Sphingomonadaceae bacterium | reverse complement strand
GGGGGGCGGGGGGGGGCGCGCGGGGGGGGGCGGGGGGGGGGGGGGCGCGGGCGCCCCCCGCCCCGCGCCCGCAGCGAGCGCCGCCTCGGCGGTGGCGCGGCCGATCCCGCTCGACGCGCCGGTGATGACGATGACCTGCGCGGGCAGGGGCTTGAGGCGGGGGCTGGTCATGCTGGTCAAGCGCGGCGACGGTGACGCGGTTCCGGGTGCGACGATGGCGCCGGTCGATCCGTCCCCGCCGTGCCACCTCCCCGCGAGGCGGAGAGGATCGCCGGGCCGATCAGGTGCGGAGGTGGCCGAGGTGCTGCAGCTTGCCGACGACGTAGTGCAGGGTGTGCTCGTCTTCGATGATATGGCCCAGTCCAGCCCTGGCCGGGTACCAGTCGGCGGGAATCGGCGGCGTCGGGACCCAGTGCTCGCTGATCGCATGGCCGGCGTGCTTCTCGGCTTCCAGGTGGTATTCCCGCGCCCATGACTTGAGAATGCTGCCGCGGACGGTGTTGTCGTAGGTCCAGATCATGTCGGGCGGTGTCGCGCGGAAGCTCCACGTGCCGTCGGGCCAGATCGCGAACAGTCGCAGCTGGTCGACCGTGGGCTTATGGACGTGATCCTTGAAGTGCAGTTTCTTCTGCACCGCCTTGGTTATCGATTTGATCGGGTTCTTCATCCATCCACCCCCTACGCAACGAGCAAGGACGACGCCGTGGCGACGACTGCGGTTCGCGACCGAAATCGCAGTCGGGTCGATACCCTGCTCCGCTCCGCGCATTACGCAATGAAGGACGCGAATTCAAGGCGTGTCGACCCTCGAAAAACTGGCGTTCCGGACAGCGAGCAGCTAGGTAGGACGCTTCCGCGACGACCGTCGCCCGACAGGTAAATCTCCCTTGGCCGACCCGACCAGCGCTCCCCCGCGCGAGCCAGACATCCAGCCGATCTCGATCGTCGCCGAGATGCGGACGAGCTTCCTCGACTATGCGATGTCGGTCATCGTCGCGCGCGCGCTGCCCGATGTCCGCGACGGGCTGAAGCCGGTCCACCGCCGCATCCTGTGGGGCGCGCACGAGAGCGGCTTCACCGCGGGCAAGCCTTACCGCAAGTCGGCGCGAATCGTCGGCGACGTGATGGGCAAGTACCACCCGCACGGGGACAGCAGCATCTACGACGCGCTCGTCCGCATGGCGCAGGACTGGGCGATGCGCGTCCCGCTGATCGACGGACAGGGCAACTTCGGCTCGATGGACCCCGACGCGCCGGCGGCGATGCGCTACACCGAGGCGCGGCTCGCCCGCGTCGCCGACGAGCTGCTCGCCGACATCGACGAGGACACGGTCGACTTCACGCCGAATTACGATGGCTCGGAGCACGAGCCCGCCGTTCTCCCCGCGCGCTTCCCCAACCTGCTGGTCAACGGCGCCGGCGGCATCGCCGTCGGCATGGCGACCAACATCCCGCCGCACAACTTGGGCGAGGTGATCGACGCCGTCCGTGCCTACCTCGACGACCCCGGCATCGACGTGGACGAGCTGATGGCGCACATCCCCGGGCCCGACTTCCCGACCGGCGCGCTGATGCTCGGCACCGGCGGCATCCGCCAGGCCTATGCGACCGGACGCGGCAGCGTGATCATGCGCGCGCGCGCGACGGTCGAGGAGGGCCGCGGCGACCGGCGCAGTCTGGTCCTCACCGAGATCCCCTATCAGCAGGGCAAGATCGCGCTGGTCGAGCGCATCGCCGAGGCCGTTCGCGACAAGCGGATCGAAGGCGTCGTCGAGATGCGCGACGAGAGCAGCCGCGAGGGCGTCCGCGTCGTCATGGACCTGCGCCGCGATGCCAACGCCGACGTCGTCCTCAACCAGGTCTACCGCTTCACCCCGGCGCAGTCGTCGTTCGCGATCAACCTGCTCGCCATCCGCGGCGGCCGGCCCGAGCTCCTCAACCTACGCGACGTCATCGAGGCGTTCGTCAAGTTCCGCGAGGAGGTCATCACCCGCCGGTCGAAGCATCGCCTCGCCAAGGCGCGCGACCGGGCGCACGTCCTCATCGGCCTCGTCGTCGCGGTCGCCAACATGGACGAGGGCGTCCGCCTGATCCGCGGCAGCGCGTCGCCGGCGGAAGCGCGCGCGGCACTCCTCGACCACGACTGGGACCGCGCCGAGATCGCGCCGTACCTGCGCCTGATCGAGGAGGGCGGCGACCTCGCCGCCGACGCGGCCGCCGACGCCGGGGCCTACCGGCTCGACGACGCGCAGGTGAAGGCGATCCTCGACCTGCGCCTGCAGAAGCTGACCGCGCTCGGCCGCGACGAGATCGGCGACGAGCTCAAGACGAGCGCGGCGTCGATCGTCGACCTGCTCGACATCCTGCGCGACCGCGCGCGGCTCTACGCCGTGCTGCGCGCCGAGCTCGACGGCGCGCAGCCGTACGTCACCAAGCGCCGCACCGAGATCGTGACGGCCGGCGACGACATCGACGACGAGGACCTGATCGTCCGCGAGGACATGGTCGTCACGGTGACGATGGCCGGCTATATCAAGCGCGTGCCGCTCGCCGACTACCGTGCGCAGAAGCGCGGCGGCAAGGGCCGATCGGGGATGGCGACCAAGGACGAGGACGTCGTCACCAACCTGTTCGTCACCTCGACCCACACACCCGTCCTGTTCTTCAGCAGTGCCGGCAAGGTCTACCGCCTCAAGGTGTGGCGCCTGCCGGCCGGGTCGCCGCAGTCGAAGGGGCGCTTCTTCAAGCAGCTGCTGCCGCTCGCCGACGACGAGACGATCACCACCGTCCTGCCGCTGCCCGAGGACGAGACAACGTGGAGCAAGCTCCACGTCATGTTCGCCACCGCCCACGGCTCGGTCCGGCGCAACAGCATGGACGCGTTCGCCAGCATAAACGCCGCGGGCAAGCTCGCCATACGCTTCGACGACGGCGACGACGACCGCCTGATCGGCGTCGCGCTGTGCGACGAGCGCGACGACGTCCTGCTGGTGACGCGGAACCGCAAGGCGATCCGCTTCGCCGCCGACGACGTCCGCGAGTTCGTCAGCCGCACCTCGACCGGCGTCCGCGGCATCGCGCTCGGCAAGGGCGACGCGGTCATGTCGATGTCGGTGCTGAAACCGTTCGACGCAACGACGCAGGAACGCGACGACTACCTCAAGGCGGCCGAATGGAAGCCCGACCCGCAGCCGCGCATCCTGTCCGCGACGCGGATGGCAGAGTTCAAGGCCGCCGAGGAGTTCATCCTGACCGTCACCTCGAACGGCTTCGGCAAGCGGACCAGCGCCTTCGAATACCGCCAGTCGGGCCGCAGCGGGATGGGCATCGCGACCATCGCCGACAGCGAACGCAACGGCACCGTCGTCGCCAGCTTCCCCGCGACCGACGCCGACGAGATCATGCTCGTCACCGACCAGGGCAAGCTGATCCGCACGACGGCGGGCGAGGTGCGGGTGATGGGCCGGGCGGCGCAGGGGGTGAAGCTGTTCGACGTGGCCGAGGGTGAGCAGGTCGTTTCGGCGGCCAAGATCGGCGACGAAGGCGACGACGATGCGGCAGCGCTACCGTAGCGTCGCCGCCGAAGCGAGGGCGTCGAAGTCCGGCCGCGCGGTATTGAAATAATGCAGCGCCGTGCCTGCCAGCGTCATCATGTAGAGCTTGCCGCCATTGATTGCGACGATCGACCGGCCGAGTCGCTTGACCTGATCGCCGCCGACGAACGCATAGTCGAAGGCGAGGCCGGGCTTGCCCAGGAAGGTGACCGGCGCGACGCCCCTGGTCTCGAACACCGTCGCGCCGCCGCGGATGCGCTGGTAGCTTTCTATCATCGACACGAGGTCCTGGGGCGACATCGTCGCATGGAACACGGGAACCTGGCGGTTGTCTTTGCGCCGCTGCCGCGCAATCGCTTGGCCGTCGGGCAGGCCGCCGATGAACGTGATCACGTCGAGCTGCGGCCCGTTCTGGGTCCAGTTTTCTTCCCACGCCACGTCGAGCGGCGTCTTCGGTGCCTTGTTCCACGCCGCCGTCGGCGTGACGTGGATGGTGTTGCGCGCAACCGCGACCGGGGCCGGGGTAACGAGGGTATAGCTCGGCGCGCAGCCCGCGGCGAGCAGGCCGCCCAGCGCGAAGGTCGTCGCAAGTCTCATCGACCGATCCCCGTCATTGTGCCAGCGTGAAGCGGACCATTGCGGCGTCGGTCGCCTGCGGCGCGAGCGCGAGATAGCGGGCAAGGGACGCCCGGCCCTCGTCGCCGCGCCCGGCCTTGACCAGCGCATAGCCGTGCGCCCGCCACGCCTCGGGCGGAGCGTTGGACAGGGCGACAGCGGCGGCATAGGCAGTCGCGGCGGCGGCAGCATCGCCAGGCGCGTCGCGCAGGCGGTAGGCCTCGCCTTCGTAGAAGCGCAGCGTGCCGTCCCATCCGTCGGCGGCGAGGGCATCGATCAGGTAGAGGCTGGCCCCGGGATCGTTCTGCTTGACCTGCTCGTCGAGCAGCGTCGACCGTAGCGGCGCGAGCACCGCGCGCCATTCGTCGCGGCCGTCGCGGTACGGTCGAGGCGGCGGTGCCGGAAAGTCTTGCGCTGAAGCCGTCAGGTCGGCCATCCGCACGGCGTCGGGGGGGTGGGTCGAGACCACCGAGAAATTGGCGCGATAATGGCGGCTGCGCGCCGCGGCGGCGGCGTGGTCCTCGGCGATATGCTGTTGCCAGACCTCCGCGGCGGCCTCGGGCGGATAGCCGGCCTCGACCATCAGCCGCAGGCCGAAGGCATCGGCTTCGGCTTCCTGTTCGCGGCTGAAGCTGAACACCGACGCATAAAGCCCGCTGTCGATCGAGTTGGCGAGGCCGATCCAGCTGCGCCCGTCGCCGCCATAGGCCGCCGTCACGCCTGCGGCCGCACCGGCCCCGGCGGCGACGAACGCCGCGACCGCGGTCTTTCGCTCGTAATTGCGTTGGCGAGCGAGGCTGTGGCGGCGCAGGTAATGCCCCGATTCATGGCCGAGCACGGCGGCAAGCTGCGCCTCGCTGCGCGACCGGATCAGGAAGCCGGTGTTGACCGTGGTCAGGCCGGTCGGCAGCATCGCTGCGTTGAAACTCGGATCGCGAACGATGAAGATGCGCAGTTCGCGAACGCGTGAGCCGAGCAGCCGGGCCATGACGCCCGTGACATAGGCCTGCATCGCGGGGGCATCGAGCAGCAGGTTCGACGTCCGCAGCTCCTCCTCCAGCCGTCCGCAGTTTTGCCACAGCCCGCGCTCGTCGGCGTCGGACGGACGATAATTCTCGGCAATCAGCGGCTGCATCGATGCCGGAGCGACGCGCGCCGCCGCGGTCCCGCCGCATAGAGCGCAGCCGCCGACGCCGGCAATCAGCCCTCGCCGGGTCAGCGCCACCATCGTCAGACGGCCTTCTTCGCCTTCGCCCGGATGTCGCTGCCCGGTCGCATCTTGTCGAGCAGGCCGGACACGACCTTGGTCGCCCCGTCGGGGGTGCGCATGTCGCCGACGCTCGACGCCAGCGCGTTGTACCAGACAACCTGACCGGAGTGGAGATCGACCAGCGAGACGAAGGCCACCTGCTGGCCGCCCGGCGACAGGTAGCAGACGCCGACCATGCAGCCCATGAACTCGACAGCTTGAAGCGCGACGCGTCCCGTGCTCGAGAAACTGTCCTCGGCATGGAGGAAGAGGGCGTAGTCGTAGCCCGTGGCCTGCCCGAAGGCGACCGCCGGTTCGCCGAGGGTCCAGTCGAACTTGCCCGTCTTGGTCGGCAGTTTGATGCCCTGGTACTTGTGGATCTTGATCGTAAGGCCAACGGCGGCGTGCAGGCGGTCGAGGTCGGCCACCGCGGCCGGATCGCCGCCGGCGTCCTCGCGCGTGGCGACGATCTTGACGATGCCGCCGCGGCCGGACTGCTGCGCTTCAAGTGCGTGGAGAATGTTGCCGCGCGCGGTGTCGGTCCAATCGTCTCGGTGCTCGACCGAGCCGCCGGCGGTCAGCAGTCCGACCGAAATGTCGGGGCGCATGACGATCAGCTTGTAGCTGCCCTCGGGCGGCCGGAAACCTATGTCGGCGAACTGCTTGGTGCTGGTGCAGCCTGCCAGCATCATCAGAGCGCAGAACGCCGCCGCCGTCCGCTTCATGCCGATCCCCCTGTGCCCCGCCCCCGGAGCAACCCGCTGAATAGGCCCGATCCCTTCGTCTAGTGC
>CAXTQJ010000124.1:0-7497 GCA_964246245.1 uncultured Sphingomonadaceae bacterium | reverse complement strand
GGATCGCCGCATTCCTCGACGCGAAGTATATCGCGCCGGGCAAGCTCGTCGGCGCGCAGGTCGCCGTGACGCACCGCGGTGCGCCGGCCTATGCCGCGACGCTGGGGCTCGCCGATCGCGAGCGCGGCGTGCCGCTCGCCGACGATACCATCTTCCGCATTTATTCGATGACCAAGCCGCTGACGAGCCTCGCCTTCATGATGCTGGTCGAGGAAGGCAAGGTCGCGCTCGACGATCCGGTCCACCGCTACATCCCGGCGTGGCGCGACCTCCGCGTGTTCGCCGCGGGGACGCGGACGACCGGGTTCATGACGACGCCGACCGTCGCGCCGATGCGGATCGTCGACCTGCTCCGCCACACCAGCGGGCTGACCTACGGCTTCCAGAATCGGACCAATGTCGACGCCGCGTATCGGCAAGCGAAGATCGGCGAGATCGAGAAGGCAGGCGACCTCGACGGCTTCATCGCCGACCTCGCCAAGATTCCGCTCGAATTCTCGCCGGGGGCGGCGTGGAACTACTCGGTGTCGACCGACGTCGTCGGCTACCTCGTCGGGCTGATCGCCGGCGAGCCGTTCGAGGACTTCCTCCGACGGCGCGTCCTCGATCCCGTCGGCATGGTCGACACCGGGTTCAGCGTCCGCGCCGGACAGGGGCATCGCTTCGCCGCGTGCTATTCCCCCGCGTCGGACGGCGGGACCGCTCTGCAGGACGATCCGGCGGCGAGCAGCTTCCTTGGAGCGCCGAGCTTCGTTTCGGGCGGCGGCGGGCTGGTGTCGACCACCGCCGACTATGTGAAATTCGCGCAGGCGATGCTGACCGGCACCGTCCCGGGCGGCGAGCGGCTGATCGGCCGCAAGACGCTCGCGCTGATGACCGCCAACCACCTGCCCGGCGGGGTCGACCTGCCGGCGCTGTCGCGATCGCTGTTCAGCGAGGCGGCGTACGACGGCGTCGGCTTCGGCCTCGGCTTCGCGGTGACGACCGATCCCGCGAAAACGCTGATCCCTGGCAGCCGCGGCGATTATTTCTGGGGCGGCGCGGCGAGCACCTTCTTCTGGATCGACCCCGCCGAGGATCTGACCTGCGTGTTCATGACCCAGCTCCTGCCGAGCTCGACCTATCCCGTGCGGCGCGAGCTGCGGACGCTGGTGTACGCCGCGCTGAGCGATTAGCTGCGTCTCCTTCTGGTGGATAGCGGCCATCACCAAGGGGAAGGCGGGTCTGGTAAAATCCGCTTTCTCGACTTCCAGCCGTTTATGACTTCGACGGCAGTAGCCAACATGCCATCAAGATCGGCGCAAGACCCTTCCCATGCCGTATCCATTTGATCGTCCGTGTGGTCGTTTGTGTCTGTAGCACGAGCATAGACTTTTATTCGGCCGGCACTGGGTGGATCAATGTTAATCTGAAAGTTTTCAAACGGTGGATCGCCCGAGGTCCAGAAGAAACGGGCCGGGCTACCCGCCCACTCTTTAAATAGCTGTGTGCCGAGCCGGTTGACCCATTTCATAATGATCGGATCGAGATCGGCGTATTGGTCCATCGATCCCGTTTGAGCCAGCGCGGAAATGTCTGCAAGTGGGCGAAAGTGGACCTTGTCACAGCCCCGCCCGCGCGATCAGCGCCGTCGTCGACGGATCGAATGCGCCGCCGGCGTCGAGCGCGTTGGCCATCTCCTTGCCGAGCTCGACGCCCCACTGGTCGAACGGATTGATGCCGAGCAAGGTCGCCGCGGTGAAGGCGCGGTGCTCGTAGAAGGCGAGCAGCGCCCCCAGTGTCGTCGGATCGAGCCGGTCGAGCAGGATCGTCGCCGACGGCCGGTCGCCGGGAAAGGTCCGCGCCGCCGCGCACGCCGCATCGCCACCCGTCATCGCCAGCGCCTCGGCATTCGTCCGCCCGCGAAGCAATGCCGCCCCCTGCGCGAAGGCGTTGCCGAGCAGCTGGCGGTGGTGGGCGGCGGCCAGGCCATGGCCCGGCTCGCGCACCGCGACGAACTCGACCGGGTCGGCGTGCGTCCCCTGGTGGAGCAGCTGGAACACCGCGTGCTGCGCGTCGGTCCCCGTCCCGCCCCACGTGATCGCCGCGGTCGGGTAGGCGATCGCCTCGCCAGTCGCGGTGACGCGTTTGCCGTTCGATTCCATCTCGAGCTGCTGGAGGTACGCCGGGAGCAGCCGGAGCCGCTCGTCGTAGGCGAAGACGCTCCGCGTCGCCCGGCCCTGGAACGTCGCCGCCCAGACGTCGAGGGCGCCGGCGAGCGCGGGGACGTTGGCGGCGAACGGCGCGTCGCGGAAATGCGCGTTGATCGCCGCCGCGCCGGCGAGCAGCGCGTCGAACGCCGCGACGCCGCAGCGGACCGCGAGTGGCAGGCCGACCGCCGACCATAGCGAATAGCGGCCGCCGACCGTCTCGGCGAACGGCAGGATGTTGTCGGCGTCGATGCCGAACGCCGCGGCCGCGTCGGGAGCGGCGGTGACGGCGACGCACCGCCCGTGGCAGGTGCCGATCCCCGCCGCCGCAAGCCAGTCGAGCGCGCTCGCGGCGTTGGTCATCGTCTCGAGCGTGGTGAAGGTCTTCGACACGATCACCAGCCGCGTGGTCGCCGGGTCGCACCGCGCCAGCACGCGCTCCAGCGCGACGCCGTCGATGTTGGCGACGACGTGGACGTTCGGCCCGTCGCCCGCGTCGCCGAGCGCGTCGACCAGCAGCGCCGGACCGAGCGCCGAGCCGCCGATGCCGATGTGGATCACGTCGCGGACCTGCGGGTCGCCGCGAAGCCGCCCGGCGACCGCGCGGAGCTTGGCCTGGCCCGGCGCGGCGGCGGCGACGTCGGCGGTGCCGCCCGATCCGCGCTCGGCGGGATGGGTTGCAGCGCGACCTTCCGATAGGTTGACCACCGCCCCGGCGAACAGCGCGGCGCGCGCGGTATCGAACGCGGCGGCCGCGGCGAGATCGCCGAGCCGTACCACCGTGTCGGTCGACGCGGCGAGCTTGGTGAAGTCGAAATAGATGCCGGCGAGGTCGTGGACCAGGGCCGCTCGGCGGCCCGACTCGCCCGCGACCAGCGCGGCGAGGTCGGCGATTCCGGTCGCGGCGTCGGCGGTGAGCGCGGCCCAGGCGGGGGTGGCGGCGAGGTCGGTCATCGGGCGGCTCCGGCTGTCCGGCGCGTCCTTAGCCGAGGCTCGGGCCGTCCGCCACGCGGTTGACACCCGGCGACGCCGCCCCCAAGCCGCGCGCAATGACGGCCGCACCCCTTTCACCGCACCCGCCCAGCGAGCGCGACGCGCACCGGGCGTTGGCGGCGCGGCAGTTCGGCCACATCAGCCGCGCGCTCGCGCTCTTCGTCGCCGCCGTCGTCGTTGCCGCGACACTGCGGACCTTGGTCGCCGAGCCGTTCAACATCCCGTCCGACTCGATGCTGCCGACGCTCGAGGCGGGCGACTATCTCGTCGTCGCCAAGTGGCCGTGCGGGTTCGGCCGCTACTCGCCGCCGATCGCGCTGCCATGGCTACGCGGGCGGATCGGCGGCGCGCCGCCACGGCGCGGCGACATCGTCGTGTTCAAGACGCCGCGCGACAACCGCACCGACTTCATCAAGCGCGTGATCGGCGTCCCCGGCGACCGGGTGCGGATGACGCACGGCCAGGTCGAGATCGACGGCGTCCTCGTGCCCAAGATCCGCGCCGGCGACTTCGTCCTGACGCCGGCGGCGGGGACGGCGTGCCACGGCGGCACGACGACGGTCCGCGCCGGCCGCGTCGAGTGTCATTATCCGCGCTTCGTCGAGACGCTCGACGGGCGGCGCTACGCCGTTCTCGACCAGATCGCCGGCGATACGCGCGACGACACCCCGCTCGTCACCGTTCCCGCCGGCCACTATTATGTCGCCGGCGACAACCGCGACGACAGCGCCGACAGCCGGCTGAGCATCGCCGATGGCGGGGTCGGCATGGTCCCCGCCGCCAACCTGATCGGCCGCGCCGAGGTCGTCTTCCTGTCGAGCGGCGGCGGCCTGCGTTTCGACCGCGCCGGCACCCGGCTGTGACCGACGACCTCGCGGCGTGGGCGGCGGAGACGCTCGGCTACGCCTTCGCCGACCTGAACCTGCTCCGCCGCGCACTGACCCACAGCTCGATGCCGGGCGGCAGCTATCAGCGGCTCGAATTCCTCGGCGACCGGGTCTTGGGCTGCGTCGTCGCGGCGTGGCTCTACGCCGACTATGACGAACCCGAGGGCAAGCTGACCGCGCGCTATCACGGGCTGGTCGAGGGGCCGGCGTGCGCCGAGGTGGCGCGCGCGTGGGGCGTTCCCGAGCGCCTGTTCATGGAGAAGACGGTCCGCGCCAAGGGCCTCGGCCGCAGCGACAACGTCCTCGGCGACGTCGCCGAGGCGATCGTCGCGGCGGTATTCGTCGACGGGGGTTTCGCCGCCGCCGCGACCCTCGTCCGGCGGCACTGGGGCAAGCTGCTCGACGCCGGCCCGCGCCTCCTCGCCGACCCCAAGTCGCGCCTCCAGGAATGGGCGCTGACCCGGAGCCGCGCCGTCCCGACCTATGAGCTGGTCGCGCGCGACGGCCCCGACCACGCGCCGCGCTTCCGCGTCCAGGTCCTCGTCCGCGGCCATGATCCCGTCGCCGGCGAGGGCGCGAACAAGCGCGAGGCGGAAAAGGCGGCGGCCGAGGCGATGCTCGCGCGGATCGCGTCTTAGCCCGGAGTCCAGATCTACGCATCGTAATCTGCCGCTGTCCTACACCCCCGTCGCCGGGGTAGAGGGACGGCATGACCCTGGCCACCACCCACCTCGACTCGCGTCAAAAGTACCAGATCGGCGCACGGATCCTACAACCCTTGGCAGACGTCGCGCCCACTTCATCAACTTCCGATTTCGGTCGAGAACCGCATTGGTTCGCCAGCCGGCAGCCAGGTCGGTGGTGACGACCCGCTGCGGCACCGTCGCCGTCGTCGGCGCGCCGAACGCCGGCAAGTCGACGCTGGTCAATGCGCTCGTCGGGCAGAAGGTCGCGATCGTCAGCGCCAAGGTTCAGACGACGCGGACCCGGCTGATGGGGATTGCGGTCGACGGCGATGGCGAGGGTGGTGGGGCGCAGCTCCTCCTCGTCGACACGCCGGGCATCTTCGCGCCGCGCCGCCGCCTCGACCGCGCGATGGTCCGCGCGGCGTGGGACGGGGCGACCGGAGCCGACCTGATCCTCCTCGTCGTCGACGGCAAGGCGGGGCTGAAGGACGACGCGCGCGCGATCATCGATCGGCTCGCCGACCGGCCGGAGCCGAAGATGCTCGCACTGAACAAGGTCGACATCGCCGCCAAGCCGCGGCTGCTCGACCTCGCCGCGCAGGCGAATGCTTCCTTGGCCAACGCCGCCGCGCCGTTCGCCGAGACCTTCTTCGTCGCCGCCGAGACCGGCGACGGAGTCGCCGAGCTCAAGACCGCCCTCGGCGCGGCCCTCCCGGCCGGCGACTGGGCCTACCCCGCCGACCAGCTCGTCGACGCGACCACCCGCCTGCTCGCCGCCGAGATCACTCGCGAGCAGCTTTATCTCAAGCTCCACGCCGAGCTGCCCTACGCGAGCGCGGTCGAGACCGAGAAGTGGGACGACCGCCGGGACGGCTCGACCGTCATCCATCAGCAGATTCTCGTCGAGCGCGACAGCCAGAAGGCGATCGTCCTCGGCGCGAAGGGCGCGATGATCCGCGCGATCGGCGAGGCGGCGCGAGGACACATCGCCGAGCTGACCGGGCGGCGCATCCACCTGTTCCTCCACGTCAAGGTCAAGGCCGACTGGGCCGACGACCGCGCCGTATTCCGCGACATCGGCCTCGACTGGACCGACTAGAAATCGCCGCATTGGCCTCCTAGATGGCAGCCGACAGGCGTCATCGAGTCCCGGATCAAGGGGCCGGTAAGGAGTGACGAGACATGGCCGAGGCGTGGCGCGAGGACGGCTGGGCGGTCGAGGCGAAGCGACCCTTCATCATCACCGTCGGCAAGAAGCTCCGACCGAAAATCGATGCCATCGCCGCCAAGTCGTCGCTGATCCCCGATACGCCGCTCCTCGACCAGACCGCGCTCGACTGGACGGCGGGGCTGGCGGCCGAGTGGGAGACGATCCGCGACGAGATGGAGCAGATCCGGCAGCGCGACGCGGCGATCCCGGCGCTGGTCGACATCAGTCCCGATCACAGCGGCATCGCCAAGGGCGGCGACTGGAAGAGCTTCTTCCTCTACGGCTACGGCGCGCGGATCGACGCCAACTGCGCCCGCGCGCCGCGGACGGTGGCGCTGCTCGAGCGGCTGCCGCACCTCAACACCGCGTTCTTCTCGATCCTCGCGCCCGGCGCGCACATTCCGCGCCACCGCGGCGTGACCAAGGGGCTGGTGACGTGGCACCTCGGCCTCAAGACGCCGGCCGAGCCCGAGCGGTGCCGGATGCAGGTCGACACCGAGTTCGTCCACTGGGAGGCCGGCGAGAGCTTCCTGTTCGACGACACCTACGAGCACGAGGTGTGGAACGACACCGACGAGACCCGCGTGGTCCTGCTGGTCCAGGTCCGCCGCCCGATGACGTGGCCGGGCAGCATCGCGCCGGACCTGTTCCTGTGGGGGGTGCGCCGGTCGCCGTTCGTGACCGATGCGGTGCGGAATATCGAGAACTGGGACGCGGCGTACAAGGCGATCGAGGCCGAGCAAAACGCCTAGAACTTCATCGTCATCGGTCGTGGACTTGATCTCGTCTTGCGCTACACTGGCGGCTGGCCGGGGGGGATGCAAATGGCGACGGGGGACTATCTCGACGGCGAACAGACACGGGCGCTGCAGGAGAGCGCCGCAGTTCGTGCCGCCAACCTCGTCGATATGCAGAGATGGACGGCCTATTGCCTGATGAAGGCGGTGGCGATCGGCGACGTTAAGCCGGTGGTCACCGGCTATGTTACCCTTCTCCAGGCACTGTCGGGCCAGACCCCGCGGCAGATGGTGACGCTGCTCGGTTTGCGCGATCGGCGGGACGGCGTGCGCGAGGCCGACCTCGCGACCGGGGCCGACCTGTATCGGTTGAAGCGCGTCCCCGGCATCGACGAGTTCTGGCCGCGCGGATACTCGACGCTGGTCGACGGTTATCGCCTACGGCCGGAGCTGAAGGCCGACACGGCGGGCTATAAAGTCGGGCAGGGCGCGTGGCAGATCGAACTGCGGTGCCCCATCGAAGCGGAATTCGTCGTCCGGCTGGGGCCCGACGAGCCGTTCAAGCCGCCGATCGCGCCATCGCTCGTCGGGCGCTACGGTCGGTCCTAGGTCGCCAGCCGTCCTTCGTTGAGCGTGACCACCCGGTCCATGCCCCGGGCCAGCGCGAGGTTGTGCGTCGCGACCAGCGCCGCCGAGCCGCGGGCGCGGACGAGGCGGACGAACTCGGCGAGGACCTTCGCCGCGGTCGTCTCGTCGAGGTTGCCGGTCGGTTCGTCGGCGAGCACCAGCACCGGC
>CAXTQJ010000123.1:0-7568 GCA_964246245.1 uncultured Sphingomonadaceae bacterium | reverse complement strand
AGTCGATGCGCTCGAACTGGGCGTTGCCGTTGACCTGCGGCAGTCCGGCGGCGCGCGCCTCGCGCTCCTGCGCCCGCGCACCCGCAATGCGGCTCCGCGCGGTGGCGAGGTCGGGGTTGCCGGCGAGGGCGCGGTCGATCAGCGTCTGCAGGGTGGGATCGTTCAGCTGCGTCCACCACCGCCCCGGCTCGCCGCCGGCGGTCCCCGTCGTCGCCTCGGCAAACGCCGGTGGCAGGGCGACGTCGGGGCGGACGTAGTTCGGCCCGACGGTACAGCCGGCGAGTGCGACCAGCGCGGGAAGGGAAAGGAGCCGTCTCATCCCGCCGCCGCCTGGCCCTTGGGCGGGGCCTTGAGCAGGAGGACGACCGGGATCGCGCACAGCGTGTAGACCATCATCGCGCGGTAGACGTCGAGGTAGCCGAGCATCGTCGCCTGCTGGCCCGCCATCCGGTACAGCTCGGCCTGCGCCGCCTGGCTGACCTGACCCGCGGTCGTCCCGGCCTCGCGCAGCGCGCTCTCGACGCGGCTGAGCCCGAGCGCATAGTTCGGCGCGAGCGGGTTGAGATGCTCGATCAGCCGCGACTGGCGCGTCTGGCTTTCGACGCTGAGCCACGCCTGGCTGAGCGCGATGCCGAACGACCCGCCGAGGTTGCGGAAGACGTTGAGCAATGCCGACGCCTCGTTGGTCTCCTTCGGCTTCAGCCCGGTATAGGCGGCGGTGGTGATCGGCACGAACAGGAACGGCAGCGCGACGGCCTGATAGGCGCGTGCCCACGCCCAGTCGTTGAAGCTCGCTGTCGCGTCGAGGGTGGTCAGATGACCGAGCGCGATCGCCGAGACGACCAGCGCGGCGAAGATGAGAATGCGGACGTCGACCCTGCTGGTCAGGATGCCGGTGATCGGCATCGCAATCACCGTCGCGACGCCGCCCGCGGTCATCGCCAGCCCGGCGTCGGTCGCCGAATAGCCGAACACCTGCTGGAGCATTGCCGGGATCAGCTGGACCGAGCCGAACAGGATGACGCCGGTGGTGAACATCACCGCGAGCACGGCGGCGAGGTTGGGCTTGGCCATCAGGCGGACGTTGACGATCGGGTCGGGCCGCGTCGCCTCCCATACGACGAGGAAGCTGATCGCGGTCGCTGCGGTGATCGCCATCGTCGTGATGAAACCCGAGCCGAACCAGTCGTCGCGCTCGCCGCGGTCGAGGAAGATCTCGAGGCTGCCGAGGCCGATCGCGACGAGGAGGAAGCCGATGTAATCGACCTTCAGGCCTTTCTTAAGCAGCGCCTTGCGCTCGTCGATGAGGGCCTTGGGCTCGCAGACGAAGATGTTGACGAGGAACAGCGACAGGAAGCCGACCGGCACGTTGACGAGGAAGATCCAGTGCCACGAGTAGTTGTCGGTCACCCAGCCGCCGATGGTCGGACCGATGACCGGGGCGACGATGACGACGAAGCCGTAGGCGGCGAAGGCGGCACCGCGCTTGGCGGGCGGAAAGGTATCGGCCAGCATCGACTGTTCCGACGGGGCGAGGCCGCCGCCGCCGATCCCCTGGAAGATGCGGGCGAGGACGAGCGTCTGGATGTTGGGCGCGATGCCGCACAGGAACGACGCGATCGTGAACAGCGCGACCGACAGCATGTAGTAGCGCTTGCGGCCGATGACGTTCGACAGCCAGCCCGAAATCGGGATGATGATGGCGTTGGCGACGAGATAGCTCGTCAGGACCCACGTCGATTCGTCGGGCGACACCGACAGGCTGCCGGCGATGTGGTCAAGGCTCACGTTGGCGATCGAGGTGTCGAGCACCTCCATGAACGTCGCGATCGAGATGATGCTGACGATCAGCCACGGCGAGCGCTTGCCCGCCGCCGAGCGCGACGCGTCGAAACCGCCACCGCCGCCAGGCATTTAGCGAACCTTGACCCGCGGCACGACGGACATGCCGGGGCCGACCGGATAGGCCTCGATCGCCGGCGAGTCGATCGCGAGGCGGACGGGAACGCGCTGGACGACCTTGACGAAGTTGCCCGTCGCGTTCTCCGCCGGCAGGAGGGCGAACGCCTGGCCCGCGCCGCGCTGGAACGATTCGACGTGGCCGTGGAACTCGACGTCGGGGATGGTGTCGATCTTCATCGTCACCGGCTGGCCAATGCGCATCAGCTTGAGCTGCGTCTCCTTGAAGTTGGCCGTGACGTAGAGCTTGAGCGGGACGATCGCGAGCATCTGCTGCCCCGGCGAGACGTACGACCCCGGCTGCACCGTGCGGTTGGCGATGCGGCCGACCACGGGCGAGATGACGTTGGCGTTGGCGAGGTCGGCGGCAGTAACGCGCGCCTGCGCATCGGCCGCGCCGACGGCGGCGCGGTCGGCAACGACCTGTGCCTCGCTGGACTTGAGCTGGGCCTCGGCCTGGTGCACCGCCTTGACCGCGGCGTCGCGGCGGCCGCGCGCGTCGTCGACCGCCTGGACAGCGGCGTCGACCTGCTGCGCGGCGACTGCGGCGGGTTCGATCGACTGGAGCGAGCGGTAGCGGGCGAGGTCGATCCGCGCCTTCTCGAAATCCGCCTGCGGCTGGACGACCTGGGCGCGGGCGGCGGCGATCTGCTGACGGGTGACCCCGACCTGGGCGAGCGACGTGCCGACCGCTGCGCGCGCCTGCTGCGCCTGGGCGAGAAGGCCCTCGTAGCGTGCCCGCGGCTGAACCGTGTCGACGACGGCGAGGACCTGGCGCGGCCCGACCACCTGATTGTCGTCGACCAGAACCTGCCTGACGATGCCCGACACCTGCGGCGCGATGCGGACGATATGCCCGTCGACGTAGGCGTCATCGGTCGATTCGTATTGCCGCGCATTGAGCCAGTAGAGGATGCCGCCCGCGATCAGTGCGACGACGATGATGACGATGACCGCGATGAGGACCGGGCGTTCCTTGAGCGGCTTCGGCGGCGGCTCGTCGCCCTTGTCGTCCTTGCCCCTGTCGCCGCCCTGCTGCTCGTCGCCACCCTTGTTGTCGCCGCCTTTGTCGTCGCCGTTCTTGTCGTCAGCCTTTTCCTTGCTGTCGCCGCCATCCTTGCCGCCGTCATCCTTGTCGGCGGGCTCGGCCGCCTTCGCCTCGCTTTCGCGAACGGCGGCATATTCGGGAGCTTCGGGCTCGGCCGGAGCTTGATCGTCGGCAACGCTCATGCCACATTCACTAAACGCGTTTATATTGCGTCGCAACCGGAGATTATCGAATGCACGGCCGCGGGCGATGATGATCCGGCCTGATCACACCCTGCACGCGATGTTCGCGGCGTCGCAGGTGGAACGTCCCGAAGACACGATCGGTTTCCTGCTGTGGCGTGTCGCGCATCGGCACCAGCGCGAGGTCGATCGCGTCCTCGCCCCGCTCGACCTGACCCACCTCCAGTTTGTCGTCCTTGTCCAGACGGCGTGGCTCGGGCGCGATGGCGACGACGTTACCCAGGCCGGGCTGACGCGTTACGGCAAGGTCCATCCGATGCAATTGTCGAGCGTTCTTAAGACGCTCGAAGCCAAGGGCCTGATCGGGCGCGACCGCTGTCCGATCAACCGGCGGCGCAAGCGGCTGGCTCTGACGCCGACGGCGGTCGCCGCGCTCGGTGTCGCGTTGCCCAAGGTAACGGCGCTGCAGGCGACGTTCTTCGGCGACGATCCGGCGTTCGGAGCCGATCTGCACACGCGCCTGCGGCAGGTCGTCGCGGGATGGGGCGACGACGGTTAGGCGAGCTTCCCGAACGGTAGCAGCCGCCGCGCGAGCGTCTGCGCGCCCTTGACGTCACCGGCGGTCAGCAGCGGGAGGACCGGGGCTGTCTCGCGCTTGAGCAGGCTTTCATAGGCGTCGCGCGCCGGCAAGCGCGCAAGCGTCTGGAGGAGCTCGGTGGCGCGCGCGCCGTTGTCGGTCGACAGGTCGAGCAGGCTGAGCGCGAAGAAGGCGTACTGCACCGGGTTCTTGGGGTCCTTGGCGAGGCCCGTCTCAAAGTCGGCGAGGGCCGTCTTGGTGTTGGCGCCCAGGACCGTTCCGGCGAGGAACTTGCCGAGCGTCGCGACCGCGCCGGCGTGCCAGCCGGCGAGCGACGACCACGCGAGGCCGTAGTTGGCGTCGCGGGCGAGGACCGTCTCGAAGCGCTGCCGCGTCTCCTTGGCCAATCCCGGCGACTTCGCCAGCTTGCCGCGATACCCGGTCGATTGCGCCTTCATCAGCGCGCCCTCGAGGCTGCCGGGGGCGAGGACGAGCGCGGCGTCGAAATCGTGGTCGGCCGCGTCGACGAGCGTCCTGGCGCGGTCGCGCTCGATCGTGTCGAAGCTGGCGACGATCAGCTCGGCCCGGCCGGCAAGGATCAGCGCCGCGGCGGTGTTCTCGGCGTGGCCGGCGGTGGCGGCCTCGGCGAAATGGCCATCGCGGAACAGCGTCGCGGCCGTCGCAAAGGCCGGCTGGGCGGCACACAACGCGAGCGCCGCGGCGATAGTTCTAATCAATCCAACGACTCCGCGATCAGGGCTCGCGTCGCCTCCAACCCATAAAGTGCCACGAACGATCCCATCCGCGGCCCATTCCCGGTACCGAGGAGGATTTCGTAGAGCGCCTTGAACCAGTCGCGCAGCGCCTTGAAGCCCGCCGCCTTGCCCGTTTCGTAGACTTCGTTCTGGTACGCCTCGGCGTCGGCCCCCGGCCCCAGCGCGGCGAGGCGGGCATCGAGATGGGCGAGCGCCGCCGCCTCGCGCGCGTCGGGCTTGCGCCGGGCCAGCGTCGGCACGACGAAGTCGCGGGCGTAGCGGATCGCGTAGCCAACCAGCCGGTCGAGGTCGGGGTGGGTCGCCGCGCTCGTCCCCGGGAACGACCGGGCGACATAGCCCCACAGCACCGCCGGATCGTCGGTCCCCGCCACCGTCACCAGGTTGAGGAGCAGTCCGAAGGTCAGCGGTACGGCGGCGGCCGGCGGCGGCCCGCCGTGGATGTGGAACGCCGGGTTGCCGAGCTGCTGCTCGACCGGCTGGCCGGCGAAGGCGGCGGCGAAGGCGAGGTACTCGTCGACCGCACGGGGGATGACGTCGAAGTGGAGGCGCTTCGCCTTCCTCGGGTTCTGATACATGTAGAGCGCGAGGCTCTCGGGCGCGGCATAGGCGAGCCAGTCGTCGACGCCGAGGCCGTTGCCCTTCGACTTCGAGATCTTGGTCCCGGCCGCGTCGAGGAACAGCTCGTAGTTGAACCCCTCGGGCGGCCGGCTGCCGAGCACCCGCGCGATCTGCCCCGACAGCCGGACCGAGTCGATCAGGTCCTTGCCCGCCATCTCGTAGTCGACGCCGAGCGCGACCCAGCGCATCGCCCAGTCGACCTTCCACTGGAGCTTGCAGTGACCGCCGGTGACCGGCACCGTGACCGGATCCGCGGTGGCGGGGTCCGCGTAGGTGACCGTTCCCGCGGCGGCATCGCGGCCGGTCAGCGGCACCTGCAGCACCACCCCCGTCCGCGGGCACCGCGGCAGGAACGGGGCATAGGTCGCGCGTCGCTCGGGCCCGAGGGTCGGGAGCACGACGGCCATCACCGCGTCGTAGTTCGCCAGCACCGCGAGCAGCGTCGCGTCGAACTGCCCCGAGCGGTAGCAGTCGGTCGACGAGACGAACTCGTAGTCGAAGCCGAAGCCGTCGAGGAAGGCCATCAGCCGCGCGTTGTTGTGCGCCCCCAGGCTAAGATGCGTCCCGAACGGGTCGGGGACGCTGCTCAGCGGCTGGCCGAGGTGTTCCGCGAGCATCGCCTGCTGCGGCAGGTTCGGCGGCACCTTGCGGAAACCGTCCATGTCGTCGCTGAACGCGATCAGCCGCGTCGGCACGTCGGACAGCAGCGCATAGGCACGGCGGACCATCGTCGTCCGCACCACCTCGCCGAAGGTGCCGATGTGCGGCAACCCCGACGGGCCGTAGCCGGTCTCGAATAGCACATGCCCCTTCGCCGGCGGCGCCGGATACCGGTCGAGCAGCTTGCGCGCCTCGACGAACGGCCACGCGGGGTTGGTCGCCGCGGCGGCGCGATAGGCGTCTGGCAAGGGCATCCTCACCCCTGTCGGGGAAAGGCGGCTGCGGAGCAAGGGCGAGCGCGTTCGCCGAAGATGAACAACGCCACGAAGTTCACGCCCGCGACGGCCGTCTTCCGGGCGGCAATCCGACCTGCGGGTCGATCGAGGGTCAGGGAAAAGCGGGTGCGGTCGCTTCGGCCCCGCCCGGTCGAGGCCGGCGATCTCGTGCATGGCGAAGCGACGCTCACGCCGCCGGATATTCGAAAAATTTACCGTCGGGTGGCGATGGGAGCGGGGACGATCCCGCTGGGCCAGTGATGAGAAAGAGCCGGGCCGCCCGGTGGCGACACGGTGAAGCTAGTGTAGGATGCGGGGTGTAGGACAGCGGTTTCTTCATGGCTGCGGCCGGTCGATCGGGTGCGGAGCGGCGGCAAACGATCCTCCGCCGCATCTCACGTCCGCTTCGCTCACGTGGCGGGGAAGGGAGAAAGATCAGTCGCGATCTGTTACCCCGCCAGCCACTCCCGCAGCAGCCCCGCCAGCGCGTCGGGGGTCTCGATCGGCGGCAGGTGGCCGCAGTCGGGGATGACGTGGAGCGTCGCCCCCGCGATGCCGGCGGCGATGCCACGCGACAGGTCGGGCGGGGTCATGACGTCGTCGGCCCCGACGACGACGATCGTCGGCACCGCGACCGTCGCGAGGATCGGCCACTGGTCGTCGCGCGCCGCGACGGCGGCGTTCTGGCGGCGGTAAACGTCCCGGCCGACGCGGACGCTCATCGTGACGATCGCGTCGCGGATGTCGGTCGCGGCGTTGGCCCCGACCAGCATCGCGAGGCCCATCGTCGCGATCGCCGCGAAGTCGGGCGCGGCGGCGACGGCGGCGTCGATCGTCTGCCGCCGCGCGGCCTGTTCGGGCGTATCGGGCCGGGCGTTCGTATCGACCAGCGCGAGCCGCGTCACGCGGTCGGGGGCGACGCGCATGATCTCGAGCGCGACCATGCCGCCCATCGACACCCCCGACAGCGCGAAACGCTTCGGCGCGGCGGCGAGGATACGCGCGGCCATGCCGGCGAAGCTGTCGTCATGGAGCGTATCGCCGACCCGGCAGTCGGCGGCGGGTCCCAGCGCGTCGATCGTCCGCTGACACACAGACACATCTAAGCCGAGGCCGGGGACCAGGAATAGGGGAATCAATCCACGCAATCATCGATGATCCCTGACCTGCAAGGCGACGAACTCGCCCGACAGGCCGACCGAGCCGACGGTGATCGTCGCCTTGCCCGTCAGCTTCTTCGCCCAGCCGGCAAAGTTCAGGCCGTCGTCGCCGTCGACCTCGGCGAACTCAGCCTCCCAGAAGCGGCGTTGCGAGCAGTGGAACGCGTCGACCCCGGCGTCGGCGAGCGGCTGGAGCCACGCCGCCAGCGCGTCGGGGGTGGGGGCGAGCTTGACGGTGAAGTCCTGCTGCTTCCACTGCGACAGGCGGATGATCAGCGGGGTCGACCCGATCGCCGCCTTGACCGCGCGGACG
>CAXTQJ010000122.1:5148-7571 GCA_964246245.1 uncultured Sphingomonadaceae bacterium | reverse complement strand
CCGATCCTGCGCCGGCGGCCACGCCAACATCCCGCGCGCCGCGCCGCCTCGCCGGTCAGCGCCTCGATGCGGCGGACGCCGCTCGCGACCGCGCTCTCGCTCGTGACCTTGAACAGCGCGATGTCGCCGAGCGCATCGACGTGGGTGCCGCCGCACAGTTCGGTCGAATAGTTCGCCGCCGTCTCGTCGTCGCCGCCCCGCGCCGTGTCGGCGCTACCGGGACGCCCCATGCTCAGCACGCGGACCTCGTCGCCGTACTTCTCGCCGAACAGCGCCATCGCGCCGGCGGCGATCGCCGCGTCGGGGGTCATCAGGCGCGTCGTCACCGGCGTGTTCTCGCGGATGTGGCGGTTGACGTCGGCCTCGACCGCGTCGAGATCGGCACGGGTCAACGCGGTGTTGTGGCTGAAATCGAAGCGCAGCCGGTCGGATGCGACGAGCGACCCCTTCTGCGTGACGTGGCCGCCGAGGCGGGCGCGGAGCGCGGCATGGAGGAGGTGCGTCGCCGAATGGTTGGCGCGCAGCCGGTCGCGGCGACCGGCGTCGATCGTCAGGGTCACCGTGTCGCCGACCGCGATCCGCCCGGCGGCGACCTCGCCGAGATGGACGTGGAGTTTGCCGAGCTGCTTGGCGGTGTCGGCGACGGCGACGACGAGGTTGGCCGCGGTGATCGTCCCGGCGTCGCCGGCCTGGCCGCCCGATTCGCCGTAGAACGGCGTCTGGTTGACCATGACCGCGACGGTCTCGCCGGCGTGGGCGGCGTCGACGCGGACCCCGTCGCGGACCAGCGCGACGACCTCGCCCTGTGCGGTCGTTCCGGCATAGCCGGTGAACTCGGTCGGGCCGTGCTCGTCGAGGAGGTCGAACCAAACCGCCGCCGACGCGCTCTGGCCCGAGCCGGTCCACGCGGCGCGCGCCGCCCGGCGCTGCTCGGCCATCGCCGCGTCGAAGCCGGCACGGTCGACGGCGATGTGGCGGTCCCGGAGCGCGTCCTCGGTCAGGTCGTAGGGGAAGCCGAAGGTGTCGTAGAGCCTGAACGCGACATGGCCCGGAAGCGTGTCGCCGGCCGACAGCGTCGCGGTCGCGTCGCCGAGGAGGCGGAGGCCGTTGTCGAGGGTGACGCGGAAGCGGGTCTCCTCCTGGAGGAGCGTCGCCTCGATCAGCGGTTGCGCGCGGAGCAGGTCGGGATAGGCCCCGCCCATCTCGGCGACGAGGGTCGGCACGAGGCGGTGCATCAGCGGCTCGGCGCTGCCCAGCAGGTGCGCGTGGCGCATCGCGCGGCGCATGATCCGGCGCAGGACGTAGCCGCGGCCTTCGTTCGACGGCAGGACGCCGTCGGCGACGAGAAAGCCGCTCGTCCGCAGGTGGTCGGCGATGATCCGGTGCGACGCCTGGGTCGGCCCGTCGGTCGGCGTGCCGGTCAGCGACGCCGATGCCTCGATCAGGGTGCGGAAGGTGTCGGTGTCGTAGTTGTCGTGGACGCCCTGGAGGACGGCGGCGATCCGCTCGAGGCCCATGCCGGTGTCGATCGACGGGCGCGGCAGGTCGAGGCGGGTGGCGGCGTCGACCTGCTCGTATTGCATGAAGACGAGGTTCCAGATTTCGACGAAGCGGTCGCCGTCCTCGTCCGCGCTGCCTGGCGGGCCGCCGGGGATGTGGTCGCCGTGGTCGAAGAAGATCTCGCTGCACGGACCGCACGGGCCGGTGTCGCCCATCGACCAGAAATTGTCGCTCGTCGCGATGCGGATGATGCGCTCGTCGGGCAGGCCGGCGATCTCGCGCCACAGGGCGAAGGCGTCGTCGTCGGTATGGTAGACGGTGACGGTCAGGCGCGCCGGGTCGAGGCCCCAGACCCTGGTCAGCAGCGTCCACGCGTGGGTGATCGCCTCGCGCTTGAAATAGGTGCCGAACGCGAAGTTGCCGAGCATCTCGAAGAAGGTGTGGTGGCGCGCGGTGTAGCCGACGTTGTCGAGGTCGTTGTGCTTGCCGCCGGCGCGGACGCACTTCTGCGCCGAGACGGCGGTGCCGTACGGGCGACTCTCGAGGCCGGTGAAGACGTTCTTGAACGGGACCATGCCGGCGTTGACGAACATCAGCGTCGGGTCGTTCTGGGGCACGAGCGGCGCCGACGGCACGACGCGGTGCCCGGCGGCGGCGAAATAGTCGAGGAAACCGCGGCGGATGTCGTTGGTGGTGATCATGCGACAGACTTAGGCGAGCGGCGGGTGCGGCTCAAGCGGCGGTGCCCCCCCTCTCCCGCCTGCGGGAGCGGGCGAGAGACGCGCCGTCGGGCGCGGCCCGGGGCGAGGGTGTGGGGCTGTCGCAAGCGACCGTCGTCGCCGCCGGTGTTACCGGGGGTACACCCTTACCCGCCGCGCTGGCGCGCGAGTCGTGGGGGGCCGCGGCGGGGGGGGGGGGGCCGC
>CAXTQJ010000122.1:0-5138 GCA_964246245.1 uncultured Sphingomonadaceae bacterium | reverse complement strand
GGCCGCGACCTCCGGCCCGCTCTTCACCCGCAATCGCCAGAGGGCGGCGCGCTACATCTCGCCGTCGTCGTCCTCGCTCGGTCCGACCATCAGCGCTTCGCCGATGCCGGCGGCGTTGTCGCGGACGGCCTTTTCGACGCGGTCGCGGACGTCGGGGTTTTCCTTGAGGTACTTCTTGGCGTTCTCGCGGCCCTGACCGATGCGGATCGAATCGTAGCTGAACCATGCCCCCGACTTCTCGACGACGTTCGCCTTGACGCCGAGGTCGAGGATCTCGCCGGTCTTCGAGATGCCCTCGCCGTACATGATGTCGAACTCGACCTGCTTGAACGGCGGCGACACCTTGTTCTTGACGACCTTGACCCGCGTCGTGTTGCCGACGACCTCGTCGCGGTCCTTGATCGCGCCGGTGCGGCGGATGTCGAGGCGGACGCTGGCGTAGAACTTGAGCGCGTTTCCGCCCGTCGTCGTCTCGGGGTTGCCGTACATCACGCCGATCTTCATCCGCAGCTGGTTGATGAAGATGACGATGCAGCGCGACCGGCTGATCGACCCGGTCAGCTTTCGCAGCGATTGGCTCATCAGCCGTGCCTGGAGACCGACGTGGCTGTCGCCCATCTCGCCCTCGATCTCGGCGCGCGGGACGAGCGCGGCGACCGAGTCGACCACCAGCACGTCGATCGCGTTCGAGCGCACCAGCGTGTCGACGATCTCGAGCGCCTGCTCGCCGGTGTCGGGCTGCGACACGATCAGCTCGTCGATGTTGACGCCGAGCTTCTTGGCGTAGGCGGGATCGAGCGCATGTTCGGCGTCGACGAACGCCGCGGTGCCGCCGTTCTTCTGCGCCTCGGCGATCGCATGGAGCGCGAGCGTGGTCTTGCCCGAGCTTTCCGGCCCGTAGATCTCGATGACGCGGCCGCGCGGCAGGCCGCCGATGCCGAGCGCGATATCGAGCCCGAGCGACCCGGTCGGGCTGCTCTCGATCTCCATCGCGGCGCGGCTGCCGAGTTTCATCGCCGAGCCCTTGCCGAACGCCCGGTCGATCTGAGCCAGCGCCGCTTCGAGCGCCTTAGCCTTGTCCATGTCCCCGCCTACCAATTTCAACGCCGCCGCCATCGCCATTCTCCCTGGTTCAGGAAGCCGGCGTACCACCTCTGTTCTGTAGGAACAAGACGTGAACTACGATATTTTCTCGAACGCCGCCTCGACCGCCGGCAACATGTACGGCTTTTCCAGCACGGGCACGTCGGCAAAGCGCGCCGGAAGTGTGTCGCGGTGCGATCCGGTCGCGAGGACGAGGGCAACCCCGGTATCGCGGACCCGGTCGGCGAGCGGATAGATCGGCTCGGTCCCCAGGTTGACGTCGGCGACGACAAGATCGAAGCCGCCGGCCGCGATCGCCGCTTCGGCTTCCGCGAACGTCGCCGGGGTGCCGACGACGACGTGACCCATGATGTCGAGCATGTCTTCGAGCACCATCGCGATCAGCACCTCGTCCTCGATGATGAGTACGCGGCGGACGCGGGGGTTCTGGACGAGCGCAGTCGCTGCTCCGGTCATCGCGAGGTGTCGGTTCCCGAGGGCGGTCACCTCCGATACGCCCGCGGCCGACGGTGTCAAGCACGGGCCGTCGGCGCGACATCATGGTCAGCCGCGCAGCGCCGCGCGCACCGCGTCGAGCAAGGCCTCCGCGGCGAACCGCTTGGCGAGGAACACCGCGCCCGCGCCTTCGAGCGCGCGGCGCTGCGGCGGTTCGGCATAGCCCGACATCAGCACCACCGGCAGCCCCGGGCGCCGCGCGCGAATGGTCTCGAGCAGCTCGACCCCGTCGATGCCCGGCATGACGACGTCGGAAACGAGGATGTCGATCACCGAATTGCCGAGGATGTCGAGGGCGAGGCCGCCGTCGCTCGCAGTGATGACGTCGAGCCCGCCGCGGCGCAGCGCGCGCTCGACGACGAGGCGGACGGCGCGCTCGTCCTCGACGAGGAGCACGGTCCCGTGAAGCGGCGGCCGCGCCACGGCGACGTCGGCGACCGGCGCGGCGAGCGGGACCGTCGCGGGCAGGTAGACGGCGAAGCACGTCCCGCCGCCGTCGGCGGGGCCGGCGAAGACGAACCCGTCGGTCTGCTTGACGATGCCGTAGACGGTCGACAGGCCAAGCCCCGTCCCCTGCCCCATCGGCTTCGTGGTGAAGAACGGCTCGAAGATCTTGCCGGCGATCTCGGGGGCGATGCCGGTGCCGGTATCCTCGACGGTCAGCGCGACGAAGTCGATCGCGGGCATAACCTTGTGGCCGAGCGCGGCGACGTCCTTCGCGGCGACCGTCCGTGCAGCGATGGTCAGCCGGCCGCGCCCGCTCATCGCGTCGCGGGCGTTGACCGCCAGATTGGTCAGGACCTGCTCGAGCTGGCCCGGGTCGGCGAGGACGATGCCGTGGCTGGGGTCGATCACGAGCTCGACGTCGGGTCCGATCAGGCGGCGGAGCAACGGGGCGACGCCGGCGACGACGTCGGCGACGTCGAGGATCTCGGGCCGCAGCGTCTGCTGGCGCGAGAAGGCAAGGAGCTGGCCGACCAGCTTGGCGGCGCGGTTGGCGTTGACCCGGATCTGGTCGAGGTCGTCGAAATCGTCGTCGCCGGGATGGCGGCGCGCGAGGAGCTGATCGCACAGGCCGAGGACGGCGGTCAGGATATTGTTGAAATCATGCGCGATGCCGCCGGCGAGCTGGCCGACCGCCTGCATCTTGGTCGCCTGCGCGACCTGGGCCTCGAGGCGGATCTGCTCGCGAATGTCGCGGACCGCGAGCAACGCGCCAAAGCCCCAGCCGGCGGGGGCACGGATGATCGTCACCACCCCCGGCTCGTCGGGACGGACGGCGAAGCGCAGGCGATATTCGGTATGGCGATGCCGCCAGTGGAGCGTCTCGGCGATCGCCAGCGCGAGGCCGGGGCGGTCGGCGGGGACGGCGAGGTGGAGGATGTCGCCCTCGCCCGCGCAGTCGCGGCCGACGGTCTCGGTGAACGCCGGGTTGGTCCGGTAGCACCGGCCGTCGCCGGCGCGGGCGGCGCCCCCGCGCGGCCGCGCGTCGCTGATGTGGCCCCCCCCCCCCCCCCCGCCCGGGGCGAAAGGCGCGGGCCAGCTAAAGATGGCGTATCTCTCGGAGAGGACCTGCCGCGCCGGTCGGCGTCGACCGGCTCATCCGCGGTCGCGCATGATCCGCGCGGCGTCGCGCTTCCAGTCGCGCGCCTTCTCGGTGTCGCGCTTGTCGTGGAGCTTCTTGCCCTTGGCCAGCGCCAGCTCGACCTTGGCGCGGCCGCGGTCGTTGAAGTAGATCATCAGCGGGATCAGCGTCATGCCCTGCCGCGTCACCGCGCCGTTCATCCTGCTGATCTGGCGCGCGTGGAGGAGGAGCTTCCGCGGCCGCTTCGGCTCGTGGTTGAAGCGGTTGCCGTGGCTGAACTCGGGGATGTTCGCATTGACCAGCCACATCTGCCCGTCCTTCAGCTCGGCATAGGCCTCGGCGATCGAGCCCTCGCCCGTCCGCAGCGCCTTGACCTCGGTTCCGGCGAGGGCGATGCCGGCTTCTACGACGTCGTCGATAAAATATTCGTAACGCGCGCGGCGGTTTTCGGCGACGATCTTCGCCTTGACGCCGGTGGTGAGTGCGGGGCGGGCCATCAGGCGGCTTTCATCGTGCCGGCGGCACCGGCGAGCCCGGCGTGAGCGAGCGCGGCGTCGACGCGGGCGCGGGCGGCATCCGACGGCAGGGTGATCGGCAGGCGGGTGTTCGGCCCCATCCGGCCGAGGCGGTCGAGGGCGTACTTGGTCGGCCCGGGGCTGGCGTCGGCGAACAGCGCGTCGTGGAGCGGCCACAGCCGATCCTGGAGCGCCAGCGCGGCAACGTGATCGCCGGCCGCCGTCGCCGCCTGGAACTCGGCGCACAGCGCCGGCGCGACGTTGGCGCTCACCGAGATGCAGCCGACCCCCGCCCATCGCGTTGAAGCCGAGCGCCATGTCGTCGTTGCCTGACAGCTGGGCGAAGGCGGTGCCGCACGCCGCGCGCTGTGCCGGCACCCGGCCGAGATTGCCGGTCGCGTCCTTGACCCCGACGATCGTCGGCAGCTCGGCGAGGCGCGCCATCGTCTCGACGCTCATGTCGACGACCGAGCGGCCGGGAATGTTGTAGATGACGATCGGCAGGTCGCAGTGCGTCGCGAGATACGTGTAGTGCGCGAGCAGCCCCGCCTGGCTCGGCTTGTTGTAATAGGGACAGACGACCAGCGCCGCGCTCGCGCCCGCCGCCTGCGCGTGACGCATGTGCGCGAGCGCGACGGCGGTGTCGTTCGACCCGCACCCGGCGATGACGGGGACACGGCCGGCGGCGACCTCGATGCACTTCGCGACGACGGCGTCGTGCTCGGCGATGGTCAGCGTCGCCGATTCGCCGGTCGTGCCGCACGGCGCCAGCGCCGCCGAGCCGCTCGTCACCTGCCAGTCGACGAACGCCGCGAACGCCGCGAAGTCGACTTCGCCGCTGGCGGTGAAGGGCGTGACCAGCGCCGGGATCGATCCGTGGAACATTCTCGCCTTCCGCCTTCGCGCCCTTGCCGGTAGGCAGCTCCGATGCGTACCCGTGATATGGAGCCGAAACCCGGCTTGTCCAGCAAAGTCGGTTGGGCGGTGGTCGGGCTGCTCCTCGCCGGATCGGCGGCGGCGCTGACGCCGGGAATGCGCAGCCTCTATGCCGCGCGGCTCACCGAGACCGCGGCCGGGCGGTTCCTGACCCTGCCGCTGTCGCCCGAGGTCAACCCCGCGACCGATCCGCTGATGGACGCGGTCGTCGAGTGGGACCGGCTGCGGCGCGACAACGGCCCGGCGAGCTTCGCCGAGATCGCGGCGTTCCTGCGGACGCATCCCGGCTGGCCCGCAGAGGCGACGCTGCGCCGCCGCGGCGAGAAGCTGATCGACGCGACCGTCGCCCCGGCCGCGCGGCTCGACTATTTCCGCGATTACCCGCCGCTGTCGAGCGTCGCCCGCTTTCGCCTCGCCGAAGCGCGGCGCGCGCCCCGCGCCGCCGTGCTTGCCCTCGCCGCTGCGCGCGGCGCTGTGACGATCAGCCGAGCTGCGCGGCCAAC
>CAXTQJ010000121.1:1349-7576 GCA_964246245.1 uncultured Sphingomonadaceae bacterium | reverse complement strand
GCCTCGATGCGTGGAGCCTCCGCCTCGCCGCCGGCGGCGACCGCCGCCTCGGCCGGGTCGAGACGACCGCCTACGCCGAGGGCGGGCTGATCGGCAGCGCCGCCTATGCCGCCGCGCAGGGCCGTGTCGCCGCGACCGTCCACGACGGCGGCGTCGCCTTCGCTCCCGGCGTCGGCATATGGTCGAGCCTCCAGCGCGACCACGGCCGGACGGTCGACCGCGTCGACCTCGGCCCGGGCGTCGTCGTCCGCGCCGCGCCGCTCGCAGTCGAGGTCGACTACCGCGTCCGCGTCGCCGGCAACGCCGCGCCGGGGTCGGGTCCGGTGCTGACGATCTCGGCCGCCTTCTAGCCGCCGTCGCGCCGCCGCTCCTCGAGACGGCGGAGCAGCGCCTTGGTTCGCAACAGGCCGAGCAGCTCGTTGACCGCGCCGATGCCGCGCTCGGCCATGTCGGCCGCCTCGTCCTCGCCGACGCCGCCGGTATGCTCGACGAAGAAGCGCATTTCCTGCGCGGTGATCCAGTCGACGAAGTCCTGGTACATGCCGATCATGCCGGGGGTGAAGCCGCGGTCGCGGCGGAAGCCGACGCGGTCGAGGTCGCCGAGCACCTTCAGGATCGCCGCGTCGCGCGCGCTCATCAGCCCGGCGTCAACGGTGACGATGCCGGCGGCGATCGCCTCGTCGAGCGTGTCCTGCGTTGCCGCGCCGCCGGCGATCACCGTCGCGGCGGCGACCGGCGGCGCGCCGTGGTCGATCCGATCGCGCACGATCGCGTCGAAGCCCGGGTAGAGCGGCGGGTCGAGCCGCGATGCCGCCCAATCCGTCCCGCCCTCGCCGTCGAGAATGCGGCGGATCACTGCCAAGGGGAGGAAACGCTCCTCCTGCAGCCGCTTGATCACCGCCAGTCGCGCGACGTGCGCGTCGTTGTACGACGCCGAGTTGCGCGCCGCGCGCGCCGGTTCGGGGAGCAGCCCCTCGCGGATGTAGAAGCGGATCGTCTCGCGGCCGACGCCGCTCCGGCTCTCGAGTTCACGCATACGCATCGGCGGGGTCATGCCAAACTTGCCACGGCGGCGCCACGGTCTACGTTCGGCCGTGATGCAGGCGTTCGCCACCCTCCTCGACCGGCTGGTCTATACGCGGTCGCGCAACGCCAAGCTCAAGCTGATCGCCGACTACCTCGTCGCCACCCCCGATCCCGACCGCGGCTGGGCGCTCGCCGCACTGACCGGCGGGCTCGACCTGAAGGCGGTCCAGCCCAAGCTCGTGCGCCAGCTTGTCGAGGAGCGGGTCGATCCCGTGCTGCTGGCGATGAGCTACGACTATGTCGGCGACATGGCCGAGACGGCGTCGCTGCTGTGGCCGGACCCCGTCGTGCCCCCCGCCCCGCCGCCGAGCCTCGACGAGGTCGTCCGCCGCCTCCAGCACCTCGGCCGGCTGGAAGCGGCGCCGGTCATGCGCGAGCTGCTCGACCGGCTCGACAGCTCGGGGCGCTTCGCGCTGCTCAAGCTGGCGACGGGGGCGATGCGGATCGGCATCTCGGCGCGGCTGGCGAAGACCGCCTTCGCGCAAGGCTTCGCGGTCGACGTCGATGCGGTCGAGGAGGTGTGGCACGGCCTGAAGCCGCCCTACCCCGAGCTGTTCGCGTGGGGGGCCGGCGGCGACCAGCCGACCGCGGGGACGGTGCCGGTGTTCCGGCCGTTCATGCTCGCGCACCCGCTCGAGGACCTCAAGCTCGACCTCGCCGACTATGCCGCCGAGTGGAAGTGGGACGGCATCCGCGTCCAGCTGGTCCACGTCGCGGGACAGACGCGGCTGTTCAGCCGGACCGGCGACGACATCACCGGCAGCTTCCCCGACGTTGCCGCGGCCTATGCCTACCCCGCGGTGCTCGACGGCGAGCTGCTCGTCCGCGGCGAGTTCCAGGGCGGCGCTTTCGATGACGGAGGGGGGGCGGCCAGCTTCAACGCCCTCCAGCAGCGCCTCGGCCGCAAGGCCCCGACGGCGAAGGCGCAGGACGAGTTTCCCGCCTTCGTCCGGCTCTACGACATCCTCTACGACGGCGACGACGACCTGCGCGGCCTGCCGTGGAGCGAACGGCGCGCGCGGCTGGACGCGGTGGTGCCGCGGCTGGACGCGACGAGGTTCGACCGGTCGGCGGTCATTGCCGCGACCGACTTCGACGACCTCGCGCGCCTCCGCGACGGCGCGCGCGACGCGGCGATCGAGGGCGTCATGCTCAAGCTGCGCACCTCGCCGTACGTCGCCGGGCGGCGGACCGGGCTGTGGTACAAGTGGAAGCGCGATCCGCTCGTCGCCGACTGCGTGATGATGTACGCCCAGCGGGGCCACGGCAAGCGGTCGAGCTTCTACAGCGACTACACCTTCGGCTGCTGGACCGCTGACCCCGCCGACGGCGGCGAGCTGACCCCGGTCGGGAAGGCATACAGCGGCTTCACCGACGCCGAGCTGGCGATGCTCGACAAGTTCGTCCGGACCAACACCGTTGCCCGCTTCGGCCCGGTGCGCGAGGTCGCGAAGACGCTCGTCCTGGAGGTCGCGTTCGACTCGCTCCACGTCTCGACCCGGCACAAGTCGGGGGTGTCGATGCGCTTCCCCCGCGTGGCGCGCATCCGCCTCGACAAGCCGGCGAGCGAGGCCGACCGGGTCGACACGTTGAAGGCGATGATCGTCGCCTGAAGATGAACAAGTTCACGAAGTTCACGCCGACGAACATGGTTTCGGCGGCCGCCGCAAGGCTAGTCCTACAAGGCGATGGTGAAGTTCACGCCCGCGACGCGATTCCAAGGATGTTTCGCCCCACGCGGGACGGGTGGCTGACGATGAGAAAGAACGGTGTCGCCCGGAGACGACTCGCACGTCAGGTATAACCGAGGCGGGCGCATGTAGGACACTGATTTCGTCGTTCCTCGATCCTCCCCGCTGGCGGGGGAGGCGGCGCGGAGCGCCGGAGGAATGGCGATCGAGAAACCGAAGCGTCCGCTCCGCCCCCTCCGTCACGGCTGCGCCGTGCCACCTCCCCGCGAGCGGGGAGGATCAAGCACCGTGCTCGAAGCAGATTCCGGTCCGTGCCGATCGGTCTTGTGTTGCCCGAATACAACACCATATCCTTGGGAAGGGAGAAGCCATGAACCTCGAGAAATTCACCGATCGCGCCAAGGGTTTCCTCCAGGCGGCGCAGACCATCGCCATCCGCGAGCAGCACCAGCGCGTCGCGCCCGAGCACCTGCTCAAGGCGCTGCTCGATGACGACGAGGGGCTGGCGGCGAACCTGATCCGCGCCAGCGGCGGCAATCCGGCGACGGCCGCGCAGGCCAACGACCTCGCGCTGGCCAAGATCGCCAAGGTCAGCGGCGGCGGCGCGCAGAACCTGCAGTGGGACAACGACACCGTCCGCATCCTCGACCAGGCGGAGACGATCGCGGCCAAGGCGAAGGACAGCTACGTCCCCGTCGAGCGCATCCTGATGGCGATCGCGCTCGCCACGACGACCGCTGCCGGCAAGGCGCTGGCGGCGGCCGGGGTGACGGCGACCGGCCTCAACGCCGCGATCGACATCGTCCGCAAGGGCCGCACCGCCGACAGCGCCAACGCCGAGGCGGGTTTCGACGCGCTCAAGAAATATGCCCGCGACCTGACCCAGGCGGCGCGCGACGGCAAGCTCGATCCCGTCATCGGCCGCGACGAGGAGATCCGCCGCACCATCCAGGTCCTCGCCCGCCGGACCAAGAACAACCCCGTCCTCATCGGCGAGCCCGGCGTCGGCAAGACCGCGATCGTCGAAGGCCTCGCGCTCCGCATCGCCAACGGCGACGTCCCCGACGGGATCAAGGACCAGCGCCTGATGAGCCTCGACATGGGGGCGCTGATCGCCGGCGCGAAGTATCGCGGCGAGTTCGAGGAGCGCCTCAAGGCTGTCCTCGACGAGGTGCGCAGCGACGGCGCCGACGTCCTGCTGTTCATCGACGAGGTCCATCAGCTCGTCGGCGCCGGCAAGGGCGAGGGCGCGATGGACGCGTCGAACCTCTTGAAGCCGGCGCTGGCGCGCGGCGAACTCCACTGCATCGGCGCGACGACGCTCGACGAGTATCGCAAATACATCGAGAAGGACGCCGCGCTCGAACGCCGCTTCCAGCCGGTGATGGTCGGCGAGCCGACGGTCGAGGACACCATCTCGATCCTCCGCGGCCTGCGCGAGAAGTACGAGCTCCACCACGGTGTCCGCCTGACCGACGGCGCGCTGGTGGCGGCGGCGACGCTGTCGAACCGCTACATCGCCGACCGCTTCCTCCCCGACAAGGCGATCGACCTGATGGACGAGGCCGCCAGCCGCCTGCGGATGGAGGTCGAAAGCAAGCCCGAGGAGATCGAGAACCTCGACCGGCGAACGATGCAGCTCAAGATCGAGCGCGAGGCCCTGAAGCGCGAGACCGACGCCGCGTCGAAGGACCGGCTGGCGCATCTGGAGACTGAACTGGCCGGGCTCGAGGAGCAGTCGGCGAGCCTGACCGCGCGGTGGCAGGCGGAGAAGGAGAAGCTGGCGAGCGCGACCAAGATCAAGGAGGCGCTCGACGCCGCGCGGATCGAGGTCGAGCAGGCGCAACGCACCGGCAACTACGCCCGCGCCGGCGAGCTGACCTACGGCACCGTCCCCGACCTCGAGCGGCAGCTCGCCGAGGCCGAGGCGGCGTCGGCCGGGGCGATGCTGAAGGAGGAGGTGACCAGCGACGACATCGCCGCCGTCGTCAGCCGCTGGACCGGCATCCCGGTCGACCGCATGCTCGAGGGCGAGCGCGAGAAGCTGCTCAACATGGAGACCGCGCTCCAGTCGGCGGTCGTCGGCCAGGACGCCGCCGTCGCCGCGGTTTCGGCCGCCGTCCGCCGTGCGCGTGCCGGGCTGCAGGACCCGAACCGCCCGCTCGGTTCGTTCCTGTTCCTCGGGCCGACGGGCGTCGGCAAGACCGAACTGACCAAGGCGCTCGCCCGCTTCCTGTTCGACGATCCGAGCGCGATGGTCCGCATCGACATGAGCGAGTTCATGGAGAAGCACGCCGTCAGCCGCCTGATCGGCGCGCCGCCGGGCTATGTCGGGTACGACGAGGGCGGCGTCCTGACCGAGGCGGTTCGCCGGCGGCCGTATCAGGTCATTCTGTTCGACGAGGTCGAGAAGGCGCACCCCGACGTGTTCAACGTCCTGTTGCAGGTCTTGGACGACGGCCGCCTGACCGACGGCCAGGGCCGCACCGTCGACTTCACCAACACGCTGATCGTGCTGACGTCGAACCTCGGCAGCCAGTTCATCGCCGCGCTCCGCGACGACCAGAAGGTCGCCGACGTCGAGGAGCCGGTGATGGAGATGGTCCGCGCCCACTTCCGCCCCGAGTTCCTCAACCGCCTGGACGAGATCATTCTGTTCAACCGGCTGGGCATGGAGCACATGGGCCGGATCGTCGACCTCCAGGTCGAGCGGGTGCAGAAGCTGCTTGCCGACCGCAAGGTTCGCCTCGACCTGACCGACGCCGCGCGGCGCTGGCTCGGCCGGGTCGGGTACGATCCCGTCTACGGCGCGCGGCCGCTGCGGCGGACCGTGCAGAAGCACCTCCAGGACCCGCTCGCCGAGCTGATCCTGCGCGGCGCCGTCCACGACGGCAGCACCGTCGCGGTCGACGAGGGCGACGGCAAGCTGAGCCTGACGGCGGCCTAGGCTCTCCGGCGACCGCTGCGTGCCACCTCCCCGCGGTGCGGGGAGGCTCGACGCGTCAGTTGCTCGTCGGCCGGCCCATGTTGTCCTCGACGACCTTGCGCGCCGTGCGCTCGTTCTCGTCGTTGACGTACTGCCACTGCTTGCGCGTCAGGCAGGTCTTGTGCCGCGCGATCAGGCTGCCGGTCGCGACCGTCGTCTTGCACACGACCTCGGTCTTGTACTTCTCGGCGGCGAGCTGCGCCGGGGTCCTGGCCGGCGGCAGATCGCCCGTCGGCGCGGCGGCCGGCGGCGCGGGCGGTGCGACGGCTCCGGTCTGCGGCGCGAGGGTGTTGCCTGGCGGATTGCCGACCGAGGTCTGCGCCGCCGCCGGCACCGCCGCGATCACCATCGCCGACCAGAGCAAAGTCCGCATCGTCATTTCCCGCCGTTGTTTCGGGCGATATTATGATCAGGGTTGGGGAAGGTGAAGTCCCTTATTTTTCGTGGGGCCCCCCGTGATGGGG
>CAXTQJ010000121.1:1084-1339 GCA_964246245.1 uncultured Sphingomonadaceae bacterium | reverse complement strand
GGACTTGATCGGGCCGCGGCTTGCCCTTCCGGCGCGGCATTCGCAGGACAGCCACCGCCCCGGATCAAGTCCGGGCCGACGGTGCCGGGGCCGTGATTCCTTCCAGAAATGCCTTGGCGGCCGCGGACAGCCGTCGCCAAGCCTCGCGCGGCGGTTGAGGACCGCGCCCGGACCGGGTAGCACCGCCGCCATGCATGTGTTCAACGTCGCCGCGTCGGTCCTCGGCCAGAGCTGGGCGTGGCGCGGCGGGGTGAC
>CAXTQJ010000121.1:342-1074 GCA_964246245.1 uncultured Sphingomonadaceae bacterium | reverse complement strand
CCGCCCGCCCCGGGGGGGGGGGCCCAGCGCGCGGCGCAGGTGTCCGGGGCGGGGGGGGCCCGGGGGGCGGACTTCGACCGGCGGCGGTCGGCGAAGCTCCGCGACTGTCTCCCCGATCCGTCGATCTTCCGCGACATGGACGTCGCCAGCCGGCGGCTCGCCGCGGCAATCGTCGAAGCCGAGCCGGTCGTCGTCTTCGGCGACTACGACGTCGACGGCGCGACGAGCACGGCGCTGCTCATCCGCCTGATCCGCGACTGCGGCGGCGTCGCGACCGCGTACATTCCCGACCGCCTGCTCGAAGGCTACGGCCCGTCCGCCGCTGCGATGACCGCGCTGGCGGCGGCCGGCGCGAGCCTGATCGTCACCGTCGACTGCGGGACGCAGGGGTTCGACGCGCTCGCCGTCGTCAATCCGCGGCGGTTGGACGAGGCGGGCGGCGCGGCGTTCGCCCACCTCGCCGCGGTCGGTGTCGCGTTTTTGCTGGCGGTGGGCGTCGTCCGGACGCTGCGCGCGCGCGGCTGGTTCGCCGAGCGGGCCGCGCCCGACCTGCTGGCGCTGCTCGACCTCGTCGCACTCGGGACCGTCGCCGACGTCGTCCCGCTGACCGGGCTCAACCGCGCCTTCGTCGCGCAGGGGCTCAAGGTGATGGCGGCGCAGCGCAACCCCGGCCTTGCCGCGCTCGCCGCCGTCGCCGAGATCGAGCGGCCGCCGACGGCGTACGACCTCGGC
>CAXTQJ010000121.1:0-332 GCA_964246245.1 uncultured Sphingomonadaceae bacterium | reverse complement strand
CAAATCCGACCTCGGCGTCCGCCTGCTGACGACCGACGACGCCGACGAGGCCGCCGTGCTTGCCGCCGATCTCGACGCGCTCAACCGCGACCGCCGCGCGATCGAGGCGGCGGTGACCGACGAGGCGGCGGCGCTGAGCACGCGCCACGACAACGCCGCGGTCGCGGTGATCGCCGGCGGCGGCTGGCACCCCGGCGTGATCGGCATCGTCGCCGGGCGGCTGAAGGACAGGATGAAGCGGCCGGTGATCGTCATCGCGCTCGAGGCTGCGCAGGGCGGCGAAGACGCCGCCGGCACGATCGGCAAGGGTTCGGGCCGGCGATCAGCAGCCC
>CAXTQJ010000120.1:7325-7635 GCA_964246245.1 uncultured Sphingomonadaceae bacterium | reverse complement strand
GTCAAGACCAACCGCGCCTTTCTCGCCCGGTTGGCCGAGCATCCGGCGTTCCGCGCCGGCGAGGTCGACACCGGCGTCATCTCGCGGCACGAAGCCGACCTCGGCCTTGGCGGGAACGCGATCGCGGTGCTGCCGGCGATAGCCTCGGACGCAGTCGTCGTCGCCGCCCTCGCCACCGCCCCGCCACCGTCTGCGTCCGACGCCGGCCCCTTCGCGCGCTACGGCGACTGGCGGCTGAACCTGCCGGCACGACGTTACCTCGACCTATTCGCCCCCACCGGCGAGCGCACCGCGCTGACCATCATCGGCC
>CAXTQJ010000120.1:3225-7315 GCA_964246245.1 uncultured Sphingomonadaceae bacterium | reverse complement strand
ACGGGCTGACCGAGTCGCTGACCGCGACCGGTCGCTTCGTCGACGACGCGACCTTTGTCGCCGACCTCGACGGCCGGCAGGTAACCGCAGTCGTCGTCGCCGACGACGACGCGGTCGAGGTTCGCCTCGCCGGCACCGCCACCCGCTTCCTCCGCCGCGCCCCGCGCACCGCGAGCGAGGAGCTTGGCGGCGACGGCAAGGTCACAGCACCCATGCCCGGCCGCGTCCTCGCCCTCGACGTCGCCGTCGGGCAGAGCGTTGCGGTGGGCGACCGCCTCCTCGTCCTCGAGGCGATGAAGATGGAGCACCGGCTGACGGCGACGGTCGCGGGGACGGTCGGTGCGGTCCACGTCGCCGAAGGCGATCAGGTCGGCGACGGGATGGTGCTGATCGAGATCGAGGCCGCGTAGCTGACGGCTGGGCCGTCGCGCCGCGTCTTCTGGCCGCGAGGGTCGCACCGAGGGTCACGCCCGCGCGCCAATTTCATTATTCTTTTGGCGCGATCGCTCGGCACGGTCGGCGCTGAATAGCATATCAGATCAGCCATGACGCAAGAACATAGCACGTACAACGCCTGCAGGACAGCTGGTTTTTCGGACGGGGGAGACGACCGGCCGGTCAGCCGTCGAGGTTCGGCCGCAGCCACTCCTCTGCCTGCTCGACAGTAATCCCCCGCCGCGCGGCATAGTCGGCGACCTGGTCGGCCCCCACCCGCGCCACACCGAAATAATGCGCCTCGGGAGTGGCAAAGTAGTAGCCGCTGACTGCCGCCGTCGGGAGCATCGCGAAGCTCTCGGTCAACGTAATGCCGGTCGCCTCGGTCGCGCCGAGGAGATCGAACAGTTGCGGTTTGGGGCTGTGGTCGGGGCATGCGGGATAGCCCGGCGCGGGACGGATCCCGGCGTAGGTCTCGCGGATGAGGTCGTCGGGGCTGAGCTCCTCCAGGGGCGCATAGCCCCAGAACTCGCGGCGGACGCGCTCGTGGAGGTGTTCGGCGAAGGCCTCGGCGAGGCGGTCGGCGAGCGCCTTGAGCAGGATGTCGCTGTAGTCGTCGTGGGCGGCCTTGAAGCGCGCAAGGTGCGGCTCGATCCCCTGCCCCGCCGTCACCGCGAAACCGCCGAGCCAGTCATCGCGGTCGGCGACATAGTCGGCGAGGCACGGGTTGGCGCGACCCTCGCGCTTGGCGATCTGCTGGCGGAGGAAGGGAACGCGGATTTCGCGGGTGGCGCTTTGCGCGTCGTCGTTCTCCTCTGATCTGTCATCCCCGGGGAAGGGGGGACCCATCGCCAGCGGCGGGAGATGGACCCCCGCTTCCGTGGGGATGACAGCCGTGTTTGAACTGGCATCACCCCGTGCTGTCGGCTCGCTCAAGTGATCGACGGTAACCAGCACGTCGTCGCCATCGCGGCGGGCGGGCCAGAAGGCGCAGACACCGTTCGCCGTCAGCCACTTCTCGGCCACGATCGTCGCCAGCATCGCCTGCGCGTCGGCGAACAGCGCGGTCGCGCTCTCGCCGACGACGGGGTCGGCCAGGATCGCGGGGTAATTGCCTGCGAGCTCCCACGCGCGAAAGAACGGCGTCCAGTCGATGTACGGGATCAGCTTGTCGAGCGGATAGTCGGCGAGGACGACGCGGCGCTCGCGGGGTGGCACGGGCGGATGCGCGGCGAAGTCGGCGACGAAGGCATTGGCCCGCGCCGCGGCGAGCGGGACGAGCTTGCTGTCACCCTTGCTCGCGCGGGCGATGCGGATCGCCTCGTATTCGTCCGAGGTCCGCTGGACCAGTTCGTCGCGGATCGTCTCGCTGACCATCGCGCCCGCCACGCCGACCGCGCGGCTGGCGTCGAGGACGTGGATCGTCGGGCCGGTGTACGCCGGCGCGATGCGCAGCGCGGTGTGGACGCGGCTGGTCGTCGCGCCGCCGATGAGGAGCGGCATGGTCATGCCGGCGCGCTCCATCTCGCTCGCGACCGTGACCATCTCGTCGAGCGACGGCGTGATCAGGCCGCTGAGGCCGATCATGTCGGCCCGATGGTCGTTCGCCGCCTTCAAAATCGTCGCCCACGGCACCATCACGCCGAGGTCGACGACCTCGAAATTATTGCATTGAAGGACGACGCCGACGATGTTTTTGCCGATATCGTGGACGTCGCCCTTGACCGTCGCCATGACAATCCGGCCCTTCGACGACGCGCCTTCGCTCTTCTCGGCTTCGATGAACGGCAGCAGATGCGCGACCGCCTTCTTCATCACCCGCGCCGACTTGACCACCTGCGGCAAGAACATCTTGCCCGCGCCGAACAGGTCGCCGACGACGTTCATCCCGGCCATCAGCGGTCCCTCGATGACGTCGATCGGCCGCACCGCGTCCTGCCGCGCGAGTTCAGTATCGTCGACAACGAACGCGTCCAACCCTTTGACCAGCGCGTGTTCGAGCCGCCGCGCGACCGGCCAGCCACGCCACTCTTCGGTCGCCTTCTCGGCCGCCGCACCGCCCTTGAAGCGTTCGGCCAGCTCGATCAGGCGCTCGGTATTGGTGACGTTGGTCCGGGGATGGCGGTTGAGGACGACGTCCTCGCACGCGTCGCGCAGCTCGGGATCGATCGTGTCGTAGACGTCGAGCTGCCCGGCGTTGACGATGCCCATGTCCATGCCGGCGCGGATCGCGTGAAACAGGAACACCGAGTGCATCGCGCGGCGCACGGGCTCGTTACCGCGAAAGCTGAACGACAGGTTTGACACGCCGCCTGAGATGCGCGCGTGGGGGCAGCGCCGCTTGATCGCGCGCGTCGCCTCGATGAAGTCGACACCGTAGTTGTCGTGCTCCTCGATGCCGGTGGCGACAGCGAAGATATTGGGGTCGAAGATGATCTCGTCGGCCGGAAAGCCGTCGGCGACGAGCAGGTCGTAGGCGCGACCGCAGATCGCGACCTTGCGCGCGGCGGTGTCCGCCTGTCCCGCCTCGTCGAACGCCATGACGACGGCGGCGGCGCCGTAGCGGCGGCAGGCGCGCGCCGCGGCGAGAAACGGCCCCTCGCCTTCCTTCATGCTGATCGAATTGACGATCGGCTTGCCGGAGACGCACTTGAGGCCGGCCTCGATCACGCTCCACTTCGAGCTGTCGATCATCACCGGGACGCGCGCGATGTCGGGCTCGGCGGCGATCAGTTTGAGGAAGGTGGTCATGGCGAACTCGGCGTCGAGCAGGCCCTCGTCCATGTTGACGTCGATGACCTGTGCGCCGTTCTCGACCTGCTGGCGCGCGACCTCGACCGCGGCGGTGTAGTCGCCGGCCATGATCAGCTTCTTGAACGCGGCCGAACCGGTAACGTTGGTTCGCTCGCCGATGTTGACGAAAGTCGCGCGGGCCGGGGCCGGCGTCTCGCCGGGCAGGTCGATCGCCGCTGTCGCCACTATGCCGCTTCCGCGACGACCATCGGGTCTAGCCCCGCAAGGCGCAGGGCGGACGGCGGGCGGGCGACGGCGCGGGGCGGCTGGCCGGCGACCGCCGCGGCCATCGCTGCGATGTGCGCCGGGGTCGAGCCGCAGCAGCCACCGACGACGTTGACAAGGCCCTGGTCGACCCATTCAGCGATGAACCGGCCCGTTGTTTCGGGAAGCTCGTCGTACTCGCCGAGGTCGTTCGGCAGGCCGGCGTTGGGGTAGACCATCACCAGCGTGTCGGCGAGCGGGCTCAGCGCCTGGACGTGCGGCCGCAGCAGGTCGGCCCCGAACGCGCAGTTGAGGCCGACGGTCAGCGGCCGCGCGTGGCGGACGGTGTACCAGAACGCCTCGACCGAATGACCCGACAGGTTGCGCCCGCTCATGTCGGTGACGGTCATCGAGATCATCAGCGGGATCTCGCAAGCCCTTGTTTCGGCAAGCTCGATCACCGCCGCGATCGCCGCCTTGGCGTTGAGCGTATCGAAGATTGTCTCGACGAGGATGAAGTCTGCCCCGCCGTCGAGCAGCGCCGCCGCCTGGTCGGCATACACGTCGCGGACCTCATCGAAGGTGACGGCGCGATATCCCGGATCGTTGACGTCGGGCGATAGCGACAGCGTCTTGTTGGTCGGCCCGCTCGCTCCGG
>CAXTQJ010000120.1:0-3215 GCA_964246245.1 uncultured Sphingomonadaceae bacterium | reverse complement strand
GCAACGAAGCGCGGGCGGCCGTCGTACGCTGCGTAGTCGTTGGCCGCTTTACGCGCGATGGCGGCAGCCGCGACGTTTATCTTGCGGACCAGATCGACCGCGCCGTAGTCGCCCTGGCTGATCGTGTTGGCGTTGAAGGTGTTGGTCGAGACGATGTCGCTGCCGGCGTCGAGATACTGCCGGGTGATCGTGTCGATGATGTCCGGCCGGGTGAGGCAGAGCAGGTCGTTGTTGCCTTTCTGGTCGTCGGCAAGAGCAAGCGCGCCGCGATAATCGGCCTCGCTCAGCCGGTATGACTGGATCATCGTGCCGAACGCCCCGTCGGTGAGGAGGACGCGCTGCGCAGCTTGCTCGCGGAGGCGCACGGCGGCAGCGGAAGCAATCACGCCGCCAGCTCCACCGCTGCCGCAGCCGGGCGCATCCCGAGCATGTGGCAGATCGCGTAGCTCAGCTCGGCGCGGTTGAGGGTGTAGAAGTGGAAGTCGCGTACGCCACCGGCGTACAGGCGGCGGCACAGCTCAGCGGCGACCGTCGCGGCGACGAGCTGGCGTGTCGCCGGCTTGTCGTCGAGCCCGTCGAACAGTCGCGCGAGCCACTCGGGGACGTGGGTGTTGCAGCTCGCCGCCATCTTGCGGAGCATGGCGAAGTTCGACACCGGCAGAATGCCGGGGACGATCGGCGCGATCACCCCGGCGGCGGCGGCGGCGTCGCGGAAGCGAAAATAGGTGTCGGGCTCGAAGAAGAACTGGGTGATCGCGCGGCTCGCGCCGGCGTCGAGCTTGCGCCGCAGCGTGTCGACATCGTCGGCGGCGCACGTCGCCTGCGGGTGAAGCTCGGGATAGGCACTGACCGACAGATCGAAGTCGGCGATCCGTTTCAATCCGGCGACGAGGTCGGCGGCGCTGGCATAGCCATCGGGCCGCGCTTCGAAGCGCGCGCCGGCGACCGGTGGATCGCCGCGCAGCGCGACGATGTGACGGACACCGGCAGCCCAGTAAGCGCGCGCGACGGCGTCGATTTCGTCGCGGCTGGCGTCGACGCAGGTCAGGTGGGCGGCCGGGCGCAGCGGCGTGTCGCGCACGATGCGCGCCACGGTGGCGTGGGTCCGCTCGCGCGTCGTTCCGCCCGCCCCATAGGTGACCGACACGAACGACGGGGCCAGCGGGGTCAGCGTCGCGACCGACTCCCACAGCGTCCGCTCCATCGCCTCGGTCTTCGGCGGGAAGAACTCGAACGACACGGCGATGTCGCCGGGCAGGTCGGCGTAGAGCGGCGTCGCCAGCGCGCGTGCGGCCTCGGTCATCTGCGGGAGCGACAACATCACGCGGCCTTCCTCGCGACCAGCCGGGGCCGCTCGCCGAGCCACAGGCTGACGGTCAGCGGATAGGCGTCGCTCGGGCGCAGGTGACGAAGCTTGGTCACGTCGAAACCGACCGCGCGCAGCCAGCCGGTGATCTGGCCGTCGTCGAAACCGAGGCGAACGTGGGCGAACTGCGTGCGGAACTCGTCGCGGTCGTGCGCGGCGAAGTCGACGATCAGCACGCGGCCGGATCCGGCGACCCGTGCCGCTTCGGCGATGACCGCCGCAGGGTCGTCGGCAAAGTGCAGCACCTGGTGAAGGACGACGGTATCGGCGCTGCCGTCAGGCCGCGGCAGCGCGTACATGTCGGCGTGACGGACCTCGGCGCGTGCCAGCCCGGCCGCCTCGACCCGGCCGCGCGCAAGGCGGAGCATCTCGGCGCTGCGGTCGACGCCGATCGCCGAAATCGCGTTCGCCCCGAGCAGTTCGATCATCCGACCGGTGCCGGTGCCGATGTCGAGCAGCCGGCCGACGGGCGCGTCGCCGAGCACATCGACGATCGCCGCCTCGACCTCGCCTTCGGGAATGTGAAGGGCGCGGATGCCGTCCCACGCCGCGGCGTGGGTGGCGAAATAGGTCGCCGCGGCGGTCGCCCGCTCGGCTCGCACGTCGGCGAGACGCGCGCGGTCGGCATCGCCGGAGTCCTGCCATGCATCGAGCAACGCGAGCACCGGCGCGACGTGCGCCGCTTCGCCGAGGCGCACGAACACCCACGCCCCCTCCTTGGCGCGATCGATCAGCCCGGCATCGGCGAGGATCTTGAGGTGACGCGACACACGCGGCTGGCTCTGGCCGAGGACGAGGGCCAGCTCACCGACCGCCAGCTCGAGCCGACGGACGAGCGCAACGATCCGCAGTCGCGTCGGGTCGGCGAGCGCGCGCAAGACGGTAAGCGGCCGGGTCATGCCGATGGATATAAACTTATCCTTATATCCCGTCAACGCATTGTGCTGCTTGTTCGGTCACGGGCTTTGTGGCACCCGGGCCGTGCCGCGTGCCGAGGGGTCCCAATGCATCTGTCCGTCGTCTCGCGCATGGTCCTCGCGGCGGCGGTCGCCGTCCTCGCCGGTTGCGCGACACATCCCGGCGGGATGGCCGAGGCGTACCGCGACCCGTATGAAAAGTTCAACCGCAAGATTTACGCGCTCAACAAGGGCCTCGACAGATACGCGTTGCTGCCGGGTGCGCACGCCTATCGCGCGACCATCCCGGCGGCGCTTCGCCGCGGTGTCGCCGGCGGGCTGGCCAACCTCGACGAGCCGCTGTCGTTCGGCAACGCCGGCCTCCAGGGCAAGCCGAAAGAGGCCAGCCACACCCTCGCGCGCTTCCTGCTCAATACCATCTTCGGCGTCGCGGGGTTGGTCGACGTCGCCACCGACTGGGGCCTGCCCGAGCAGAAGGAGGACTTCGGCCAGACCTTCGCCGTGTGGGGTTTCGGCTCGGGGCCCTATCTGATGTTGCCGTTCTTCGGTCCGTCGACGTTGCGCGACGGCGTCGGCCTCGGCGTCGAGTTCGCGCTCGATCCCGTTCCCTATGTCCGCGATCGGATCACGACATGGCGGCGGATCAACACCGTCGAGGAGTTCGGGGTCAAGGCGCTCAACCTGCGGTCGGGCTTGATCGATGCCGGCGCCGACGGCGTCCTCGCCGGCAGCCTCGACGAATATGCGACAGTGCGGTCGGCGTACCTCCAGCATCGCCAGTCGCAGATCTACGACGGCAATCCACCCGACGAGGAGGACACGACCGACGCACCGCCGGCGCCCGGCGCGACGCCGGCAGCGGCCGCGACCGGAAACGGACCACCGCCGACGCCGGTGACCAGCGCGACCGATCGCCCCACCCCGTCGTCGCC
>CAXTQJ010000119.1:5547-7701 GCA_964246245.1 uncultured Sphingomonadaceae bacterium | reverse complement strand
GGGGCGGCGACGCCGCCTATCCGCCGGTCGGCCTCGTCACCGGCCCGTCGGGGCGCAAGCTGCGGGTCGGCCTCGCCCGCGCCTCGGCCGTCGGCACCGAGCCCGACGCCGAAGTCGCCGCCGTCTTCGCCGCGACGACGCACGTCCTCCGCAAGCACGGCCACCGGCTGGTCGACGCGCCGCCCGCATTCGACGGGCCCGCCGTCGCCGCCGCCTTCGAGACCGTGTGGAGCGCCGGCGCGGCCGGCCGGGTCAAGGTCGCGGCCGATGCCCTGAGACGCGCGCCGACCAGCCGCGACATCGAGCCGCTGACGTCGAGCTGGGCGGCGGCCGGCGCGCGGCATAGCGTCGACGACATCGCTCGGGCGACGGCGGCGCTCCAGCTGCTCGAACGCCAGTACGCGGCGCAGTTCGACCGCTACGATGTGCTGCTGACGCCGGTGCTCGCCTCGCCGCCGGTCGCGATCGGCACCTTCGATCCGACGCGGAGCTACGCCGATCTCGCGCCGACGCTCGCGCGCTACGTCGCCTATACGCCGATCGAGAACGCCGCGGGGGCGTGCGCGATCGCGCTGCCGATGGGCCACGCCGGCGGCGTTCCCGTCGGGATGCAGATCACCGCCCGCGCCGGCGACGAGCGGACGCTGCTCGAGCTCGCCTACGCCCTCGAGCGCGAGGTCGACTGGCATCACCGCCATCCGCCGCTGTGGGTCGGGGGGACGGTGTGACCCAGCGCCTCGACCCCGAGATGCTCCTCCGCGCGTATGCGCTCGGCGTCTTTCCGATGTCGGACCATCGCGATGCGAAGGACGTCTTCTGGGTCGAGCCCGAGCAGCGCGGCGTCCTGCCGCTCGACGGCTTCCACCTGTCGCGCAGCCTCGCCAAGGTGCTCCGCTCGGAGCGCTTCGGCATCACCGCCGACCGCGCCTTCGGCCGGGTCATGGCCGCGTGCGCCGAAGCGCGCGCCGACCGGCCCGAGACGTGGATCAACGCGACGATCATCGCCGCCTATCGCGAGCTGGCGCTTCGCGGCAGCGCCCACTCGGTCGAATGCTGGCAGGGCAGCGAGCTGGTCGGCGGCCTCTACGGCGTCAAGCTCGGCGCGGCCTTCTTCGGCGAGAGCATGTTCAGCCGCGCGACCGACGCGTCGAAGTGCGCGCTCGCCGCCCTCGTCGCCCGGCTGCGGGTCGGCGGCTTCCGCCTGCTCGACACCCAGTTCCTCACCGATCACCTCGCCAGCCTCGGCGCAGTCGAGACGCCGCGCGCGCGCTACAAGGGCTTGCTGGCGGCGGCCCTCGCGGCGTCGGGCGACTTCGCCGCCTTCGACTGGGAAGCGGCCGACCGCCCTTCGACGACGGTGTCGGGCCCGGTGTCGGGGAAGCGCATCGTGCAGCTCTTGACCCAGACGTCGTAGAGCGGGTGCTCGAGCGGGTTGAGCGACGGGCTTTCGGCGAACATCCACCCCGAGAACACCCGCCGCGGCGGCCGCGACGTCCGGACCTGCGCCGGCGCGTCGTCGATCTGGAGATAGGCGGCGGTCTGGCGCGCCTCCCACGGCGGCGTCGTCTCGCACGCGCGGACGCGGACGGTCAGCGTCGCGAAGCGAAAGGTGTCGCCGGGGTGGGCGGTGAACTCCTGCGCCTGGCCGTTGCGCTTGTTGAGCGCAGCGAGGCGGACGACGCGTTCGGCCATCGGCGTGACCGCCGTCGCCGGCGCGGTCGCCGTCGCCGCAGCGGGCGGGATCGCCGGCCCCTTCGCCGGAACCGGCGCGGCCGCGACCGCCGCGGCGGCGAGGGCGAGGATCACGGCGTCGCCGGCGCGGCCGCCGCCGGAGCCTTGGGTCCGCTGCGATTGATGAACTGGCCCATCAGCCCCATCAGGTCCTGCGCGCCCTGGGTGTCGGCGATCTCGTCGCCCGCCTTGAGCATCGTCGCGTCGCCGCCGGGCGACAGCGCGATGTACGACCCGCCGAGAATGCCCTCCGACGTGATCGCCGCGCTCGAATCGGTCGGGAAGCGGACGTCGCCGGCGAGGCGCAGGCCGACCACCGCCTGGAAGGTCTTCGGGTCGAGCCGTTCGGTCTCGACCTTGCCGATCTTGATGCCCGAAGTGCGGACGTCGGTCCCGACCGACACCCCGGTCGCGTTGGGGAAC
>CAXTQJ010000119.1:0-5537 GCA_964246245.1 uncultured Sphingomonadaceae bacterium | reverse complement strand
AGATAGCCCGACCCGCCGCCCGCCGCCGTCCGCGCGTAGGCCGTGCCGACGAACCACAACGCGACGACGACGACCAGCAGGCCGACGAGCGCCTCGATGACATTGTCCTTGAACAGGGCGCGCATCAGTCGGGGGTCCATGCTTCGTAGTCGCCGGTCGTCTTCGCCCGCGTCGCGGCGACCGCGAGGCTGCCCGACGGGCGGTGCGCCGCCGGCGTACCCGTCAGGTTGGGCACCCACGGCTTCTCCCACACCCGCGCCTTCAGCGGGGCCTCGTCGGGGGTCGTCGCGACCGTCTTGTGGAGCCACAGATGCCATTCGGGCGGGATGCGACTCGCCTCCGGCTCGCCGGCGTAGATCACCCAGCGCCGGTCGCGCCGGCCTTTCCTGGCGACGTAGTAGACGTTGCCCTGCGCGTCGCGGCCGACCTCGCGGCCGGTGAACGCGCCGACGATGCGCGTGCCGAGGCCCGGCCCGTGCCACCAGGTGAAGATACCCATGGCTCCGCCTAGCGCGGCGCGCGCGGCTAGTCGAGCGTGTAGCTGACGCTGTCACCCGGCTGCAGGCCGATCCGCGCCGCTTCGCCGGCGTTGAGTTCGAGCACCGCGGCGACCGTGCCCCCCGACGGGATGTCGGCCTTGCTGAACGGAACGGCGTTGGCCGCGATGCGGCGGACGCTGTGGTCGGGCGCGATGAAGATGATGTCGAGCGGCAGGTAGGTTCCCTCCATCCAGAACGACGCCTCGCGCGGCGCGGCGAGCGGGAACAGCATCCCGTGCGCGCGTCCCATCTTCTTGCGCAACATCAGCCCGCGCGCCTGCTCGGTCGTGCTCTTGGCGACCTCGACCGTATAGCGAACCGGCCGGTGCTTCGCGGTCAGCGTCAGCGCGATCGTGTCGAGCGGCGGGTTGGCGACCAGCGGCTCCTGCGCCGCCCCGCTTCCGGCGAGCGTCGCCGACAGCGCGAGCAGACCGAGCGCCAATCTCACCGTCATCGATCGAACCTATGCTACCAGTACCGCCGGTCCGTCCGTATCAGCTTCGAGCATGACCGCAAGCGGCCCCTTCTGGCCTTCGGCGATCCGCGCCAGCAACATCTGCCCGGATTCGAGGTCGGCGACGCCGGCGCGGCGGACCGTCTCCATATGGACGAAGATGTCCTGGTCGACGCCCTCGCGGACGACGAAGCCATAGCCCTTGAGGCGGTTGAACCACTTGACCACGACCGGCTCGAACGGGCCGGCGTGGTCGATCAGCCGGTCGGCGCCGGTCCGCGCCGCGGCGCGCAGGGTCGCCGTCTCGGGATCGGGGCCGGTCGCCGTCGTCAGGTCGAGGTCGACGATCGTCCGCACCTGCCGCCCGCGCGGGCGCTCGACCACGTCGCAGACGAGGCGCGCGCCCTCGGGCAGGCTGCGCCGCGCGACGCTGCGCAGGACCGAGAAGTGGATCAGGACGTCGCCGCCGCCGTCGTCGCACACGATGAAGCCGTAGCCGCGGACCATGTCGAACCATTTGACCGCGCCGGCGACGCGAGTCGGCGCTTCGACCGGCGCGAGATCCGGGCCGACCCCTGGCAGTTCGCATATGTCCGCAGGCTCGAGCAAGCGGCACCCCAACGCAAGCATCAAGCAATGGCCATATCACGCCGAAACGAATTTGGGAAAGGATGTTGTGCAGCGGTTAATCTGCCGACGGCGTTGAAGGTGACGACGTGATCTGCGCTAGTCGCAAGTTGCCGACGAACGAGGTAAGTCCTGGTGACACGACATGAACTCGACGACGATCCGCCGCGCGCCGGTTTGACCCCGCTGGTCTGGGGCGGGTTGCTCGTCGTCGCCGTCGCTGCGCTGCTCGCATGGCAGCTGGCGTGAGCGACGACCTCGCTGCCGTCCTGACCGCGGCGCAGGCGTGGCTCACCGCCGGCCACGGGGTCGCGCTGGCGACCGTGATCGAGACGTGGGGGTCGGCGCCGCGCCGCGTCGGCAGCCACCTCGTCGTCCGCGCCGACGGCGCGTTCGAGGGATCGGTCAGCGGCGGCTGCGTCGAGGGCGACGTCATCACCGAAGCCGCCGGCGTCATCGCGGCGGGCGGGGCGAAGCGGCTCGACTACGGCGTCGCCGACGCGACCGCGTGGGAAGTCGGGCTGGCGTGCGGCGGGCGCATCGCGGTATTCGTCCAGGCGGTGACCGCGGGCAGCTTCCCGCCGGCGCTGCTCGATCGCCTCGCCGCCGCGCGCGCCGACGGCGAGACGGTGACGCTCGCGACCGACCTCGCCGCCGGTAGCACGGTCGAGGCAGCGGCTGGCAAGTCGGTGACCGGCGCGGCCGGCGCGACCTTCGTCAACACCTACCCACCGCCGCTGCGGCTGGCGGTGATCGGCGCGGTCCACATCGCCCAGGCGCTCGTACCGATGGTCCGGCTGCTCGGCTACGCGCCGCTGGTGATCGACCCGCGCGGGCTGTTCGCGACGACGGCGCGGTTCGACGGCGTCGCGCTCGACGACGGCTGGCCCGACGAGGCGATGGCACGGTGGCGGCCGAACGCGGCGAGCGCCGTCGTCGCCTTGAGCCACGACCCGAAGCTCGACGACGTCGCGCTGGCGGCGGCGCTCAGGTCGCGGGCGTTCTACGTCGCTGCGCTGGGGTCGCGGAAGAACCACGCCGCGCGCCGCGAGCGTCTCGCCGCACTGGGGTTCGACGACGCCGCGCTGGCCCGGGTCCGCGGGCCGGCCGGGCTCGACATCGGCGCGGCGAACCCGGCCGAGATCGCCCTGTCGATCGCCGCCGAGATGACGGCGGCATGGCGCGGCAAGCTGTGACCATCGCGCAGCGGTGAGCACGGTCGGCGCGATCGTCCTCGCCGCCGGGCGCTCGACGCGGATGGGCGGCGACCACAAGTTGCTGGCGGACTTCGGCGGCATGCCGGTGATCACGCGCACCGTCGACGCGGCGGCGGCGGCGGGCCTGCCGCCGCCGGTCGTCGTCACCGGCCACGGCGCGGCGGAAGTCCGGACGGCGCTGGCCGGGCGGCAGGTGGTCTTCGCGGTCGCCGCCGACTTCGCCGCCGGGCTGAGCCGGTCGCTCGCCGCGGGCCTCGCTGCCGTGCCGGCCGAGTGGCATGCGGCGCTGATCATGCTCGGCGACATGCCGCTCGTCGCGCCGGCGACGCTCGCCGCGCTCGCCGCGGCCGCGGTCGACGCCGATGCCGTCGTCGTCCCCGTCGCCGGCGGCCGACGCGGCAACCCGGTTGCGTGGGGCCGCACCCACTGGCCGCAGCTCCGGGCGCTGTCCGGCGACCGGGGTGCTCGCGCGTTGCTCGACGAGGTCGCCGTCGTCGACCTCGCGACCGACGATCCCGGCATCTTCGCCGACATCGACACCCCCGCCGACCTCGCCGTGCTGCGACGCGGGCCCGTGACCGCCGGCTAAACCCGGCCGATCATCGCCTCGCTCATCGTCCACAGCCGGTCGGCACGGTCGGGGTCGACCGCCCAGCCGCGGACGTGCGCCCAGCGCGGGCTGTCGGCGGTCGCCAGCTGGGCGACGTCGCAGTCTTCGCAATAGAGCCCGCCGCGGCCGTCGAGCTGCGGACTGACCGCGCACCAGATGGTCGTCGCGGCGCCGGCCGCGGGCGACTTGAACATCGCCGCGACCGCGGGCGGGATCGACCCGTCGGGAGCCTTCCAGCCGAGCGCGACCATCTCCTCGTCGGGGAGGTGGCGCTGGAGCGGGGTGAAGATGCCGCCGGGATGGACCGCGAACGCGCGCACCCCGTCGCCCCGCCAGCGCGCGTCGGCCCCGACCGCGAACAGCGCGTCGGCGGTCTTCGCCTGGCCGTAGGCAACCCACTTGTCGTACGGCGTCCGATCGAAGTTGGGATCGTCCCAGATCACGTCGCTGCGCGCGTGACCGATCGACGACAGCGCGACGATCCGCGCGCCCGCCGCCGCCTTGAGCGGGCCGGCGAGACCACGGGCCAGCTCGAAGTGGCCGAGGTGGCAGACGGCGAACTGATATTCCCAGCCGTCGCCGATCAGCTCGAGCGGGCACGCCATCACCCCGGCGTTGTTGATCAGCCCGGCGAGCGGCACGCCCGTGGCAACGAAATCGGCCGCGAACCGCCGGACGCTGGCGAGGTCGGCCAAGTCCATATCGGCGACGGTGACGCGGTCGATGCCCGCCAGCTCGGCCGCGGCTTTCGCCCGCGACCGTGCCGGGACGACGACGCTCGCCCCCGCGCCGACGAGCGCGCGGACGGTCTCGAGGCCGATCCCCGAGTAGCCGCCGGTGACGATGTACGTCCTGCCCCTCAGGTCGATGCCGGCGACGACCGCCGCCGCCGTCGTGTGCCGGCCGAAGCCCGAGCCGATCGGGTGCTGGTCCGCTGCTGCCATATCGTCCTTCCCCACGTCCCCGCGCGGGACGTTTACGTAGCCTCACCGCTCGGTCATAAGACCGGCGATGTTCGCCGCCGTGCCGATCCATAGCGCATCGAAGCCCGAACTGTACCGCGATCTCGCCGCCGCGCTGGCCGGGCTGCTCGCGGGCGAGACCGACTGGGCGGCGAACGCGGCGAATACCGCCGCACTGATCTTCGCGACGCTGCCCGACCTCAACTGGGCCGGCTTCTACCGGCTGAAGGACGGCGAACTCGTCGTCGGGCCGTTCCAGGGCCGGCCGGCGTGCGTCCGCATCGGGCTCGGCCGCGGCGTCTGCGGCACCGCCGCCGCCGAGCGCCGGGCGTTCCGGGTCGACGACGTCGACGCCTTCCCCGGACACATCGCGTGCGACGCCGCGTCGCGCTCCGAACTCGTCGTGCCGCTGCTCGCCGGCGACCGCCTGCTCGGCGTCCTCGACCTCGACAGTCCGGTTCCCGCGCGCTTCGACGCCGACGACGAGGCCGGGGTGACCGCGCTGGCCGCCGTCTTCGTCGCCGCGACGCCGATGCTCGACGACCGGGCGACGCCCTGACCGCGCCGGGGCCCGGCCGATGAGCTTCTTCGAAAGCCTGCTGGCGCTGCTGTTCGCCGCGGTCGTCCTGCTTCAGGTCGCGCGCCGGCTGCGCCGGCCGTATCCGGCGATGCTCGCGCTCGCCGGCGGCGTCCTCGCCTTCGTGCCGGGCGCGCCGTCGATCGCGATCGACCCCGCCACCGCGCTCGCGCTGTTCATCGCGCCGGTCCTGCTCGATGCCGCGTACGACTTCCCGCTCGGCGCGCTGCGCCGGCTGTGGCGGCCGCTTGCGATCCTCGCCGTCGGTGCGATTCTGCTGACGACGGCGACGGTGGCGTGGGTCGGCGTCGCCTATGCCGGCCTGCCGCTCGCGGCCGCGATCGTGCTCGGCGCGATCGTCGCGCCGCCCGACGCGGCGGCCGCGACCGCCGTCCTCGCCGCGACGTCGCTGCCCAAGCGCACCGTCGCGGTGCTGAAGGGCGAGAGCCTGTTCAACGACGCGACCGCGCTCCTCGTGTTCGGCGCCGCGCTCGCGGCGCAGGCCGGCCGCGGCTTAACCCCCCCCGGTTGCCATCGCCACGCCCACGCCC
>CAXTQJ010000118.1:0-7717 GCA_964246245.1 uncultured Sphingomonadaceae bacterium | reverse complement strand
TCGCCGCCGACCTCCCGCCGCACATCGCCGACAGCTTCGCGATGCTCGGCTTCGATCCGCTTCGCGGCGAGGTCGAGGGTGCCGCCGTCGGGGTGGTCGATGACGAGGCGCCGCGCGTGGAGGTGCATCTTGCGGCTGATCCCGCCGGTGAGGAAAGCGTCGCGGCCGCCGTACTTGGCATCGCCGACGATCGGTGTGCCAATCGCCGCGCTGTGCACCCGGATCTGGTGGGTGCGGCCGGTCAGCGGCTGGAACTCGACCCACGCGGCGCGGTCGGCGGCGTGGTCGAGGACACGGTAGCGCGTCACCGCCCTGACGCCGGTGGCGGGGTCGACGTGCATCTTCTCGCCGCCGCTGCCCGGCTGCTTGGCGAGCGCGGCATCGATCTCGCCGGCGTTGGGCTCGGGCCGGCCGACGGTCAGCGCCCAATAGGCCTTGCGCGCCGTCCGGCCGGCGAACGCCTTGCTGAAGAATGCCGCCGCTCTCGCCGTCCGCGCGAGAAGTAGGACGCCGCTGGTATCCTTGTCGAGCCGGTGGACCAGCTTCGGCCGTTGCGGGAAGCCGAAGGCCAGCGCGTCGAGCAGGCCGTCGACATGGGTCGTGGTGCCCGTCCCACCCTGCGTCGCGAGGCCGGGCGGCTTGTTCAGGACGATCGCCGATTTGTCGCGATGGATGACGAGGCTCTGGGCGTAGGCGATCTCGGCGGCGCTCAGCGGCCGGCGCGGAGCCTCGGCGGGGATGGCCGGCGGCGTGGCCTCGGCCGGCGGCACGGTGATCGTCTGCCCTGCCGCGATCCGGTCGCCGGGATCGGCCTTCGCGCCGTCGAGGCGCAGCGCGCCAGTCCGCGCCCAGCGCGAGACGAGGTTGAAGCTCACCTCGGGTAAATGGCGCTTGAACCAGCGATCGAGGCGGATGTCCGCATCGTCGTCGTCGACGACGAAGCGCCTGACGTCGGCGTCGACGGCGCTCATCCGCGCGCCAGCATCAGTCCGGCGTAGAGCGCAATCAGGCTGCCCGCAACCGACGACACGGCATAGGCGGCGGCGAGACCGACGTCGCCGCGGACGATCATCGTTACCAGCTCGAGGCTGAAGGCCGAAAAGGTGGTGAAGCCGCCAAGCACCCCGACGCCGACGAGCAGCCGCCACGGCTCGCCGCCGACGCTCGCCCGGGACAGTGTTCCCGCGAGCAGCCCCATCGCCAGTCCGCCAATGATATTGACCGCCCACGTTCCGAACGGCAGATCGGGGCCGAGATTGACCAGCGCCCACCGCCCGACGAGGAAGCGAAGTCCCGAACCGATCGCGCCCCCGGCCATGACGAGAACGAGCGAAGGAAAGGCGGCGAGGGCGGGCATCGGCTCCGTCTAGGGCATCTCGCGGCGCAAGCGAAGGGGTGGTTGTCGGGCGCGCGCCGGCGTTGCGCTCTGGATCATACGATGCCGAAGGTCCAGCCCTCGGTCGCCGCGACAGCGGCCAGCCCTGCCGGATCCCACGTCGCCGGATCGGCCGCGCGGGCACGCATCCCAGCAGCGGCGATCAGGGCGTCGCCGACATGGTCGCTAAACGTCGGCGGCACAACGGCGGGGTCGACGGGGTCGCTGCCGAGCGCGGCGAGGAGCCGGTCGAGGCGATCGCGCTCGGTCACCTTGCCGATCCGCTCGCGCCGCGCGGACGGCAGCATGGCGACGGCGTCGGCGACGAAGCTGCGGCAGTAGATCTCGACAAGCAGTGGGCCGGTCGCCGGGACCGGGTCTAACGGCCACACCGGCAGCGTCGTCCGTGCGAGGAGACGCATCCCCGCGAGGCTCGCCTTGCCGCATTGCGCCGCGCCGAGCAGCGCGAACACCGACGACGCCGCGCCGCACCCGCGACCGCGCGCGTTGCGCTTGGCTTCCCAGCGGCGCTCGACGACGCGGAGCCGCGCGCGTGCCGCTCTAGGCCCATCGGTTTCGCCCAGCCAGAAGTGGCGGCGGCGATGCGCGACGTAGCCGTGCGCCGCGTCGTGTGGGTCGCCGGCGGCAACGGCGGTCACTTCGGCCCACAGCGTCTTCGCCGTCGCGGGGCCGTCGACGTCGCCGGGGAAGTAGGCGCCGACGTCGGCAAATGGAAAGCCGAAGCAGAAGTCGAACCCGACCAGCGCTCGCTCTCCCGCCGCCGAAAGGCCGCCGACCCAGCTGCCGACTTCGCCGCGCGACCATCGGTGTCCGGGGCGCACCAGCGTCGGCGCACCGCCGCCCGCCTCGCACGTCGCGATCGCGATCCCGGTATGCCGCTCGCCGACCGCACCGGTCCAGTCGACGGCAACGAAAGTGGCGAAGGTCATCGTGCTTCGATCCGTCTCGTCATCGCCCTCGCATCCGTCTTGGCAGCGACGCGGCGGCACGGCACAAACCGGCGATGGCCACCGTCAATATCGCCGCGATCGTCGCTGATCCACACTGGTTCGCTGACCGCTACGATCCTGGCCACGACGCGATCCACTTCCGGCGGCTGTCGCGCGACGATCATCGTGCCGCGACCTTCCTGACCGACGAGTATCTGCCGAAGGATGCCGCGGTCGTCCCGATCGCGCGCGACGACGCGCTTCGCCTTGCGCCGGCGGCCGCGCCGATCCATTACATCTTCCATTCGGCCTACTGCTGCTCGACCCTCCTTGCCCGCGCGTTGGACGCGCCCGGCGTCGCGATGGGGTTGAAGGAGCCGGTGCTGCTCAACGACCTCGTCGGCTGGAAGGCTCGCGGCGGCACGGCGGCCGACCTCGCGCGGGCGCTCGACGCCGGCCTGACGCTGTTCGCCCGGCCGTTCGGCCCCGGCGAGGCGATCGTCGTCAAGCCGTCGAATCTCGCCAACAATCTCGCTTCGGCAATGCTGACGCTGCGACCGGCGAGCCGCGCGCTCCTCCTCCACGCCCCGCTGCGGACGTTCCTCGGGTCGATCGCGCGCAAGGGGATGTGGGGGCGGCTATGGGTCCGCGAGCTGCTCGTCAAGCAGTTGAAGGACGGGCTGGCGTGGCCGGGGCTGACGACCGAGGACTATCTCGGCCAGACCGATCTCCAGGCCGGCGCGATCGGCTGGTTGGCGCAGCACGCGCTGTTCGCCCGGCTGGCGGCGCGCTTTCCCGACCAGGTGCGAACGCTCGACTCGGCGACGCTGATGGCCGACCCGGCGGCGGCGATGGCCGCGCTGGCGCGGCTGTTCGAGGTCGACCTCGACGTGGCCGCGGGCGTCGCCGGACCGGCGTTTGGACGGCATTCGAAGCACGGCACGGCCTTCGACGCGGCGGCGCGCGCCGAGGAACTGACGACCGCCGAACGCTACGCCGACGAGATCGACAAGGTCGCGATCTGGGCCGAGGCGGTCGCGGCGAGCGGTGGGCTCGATCTGAGGCTGCCGGCTCCGCTGCTTGGCTGACCTCGCCGCTGCAGCTTGATCCTCTCCGCATGCAGGGAAGTGGCGCGCAGCGCCGGAGGGGCGGTCGTCCGAGAGGTCGCAGCCTCGCGCGCCCGATCGCCCCTCCGTCACGGCTGCGCCGTGCCACCTCCCCGCGAGCGGAAGGATCGCCAACGAACAAGGGCGGACCCGTAGGCCCGCCCCTTCGCGTCGTCGATCCCCGATCGCGGCCTAGAACTTGACGCGGGCGGTGACGGCGTAGCGGCGACCCAGCGCGTCGTAGGTCGACGGATAGGTATTGCCGCTGTTGAACGTCGTCGAACCAATCGTGCTGCCGACTGCGGGCGGCTTGCGGTTGCCGATGTTCTGCACGGTCAGCGTCAGCGACAGGTTCTCGACGACGCTGACGCGCGCCGACAGGTCGAAATAGTCGTACGGCTTGATGTAGCCGTAGTTGACCGTAGAGCCGTTGCCATCGCCGCCGGTGAATGCCGGGCCGCTGCCGTTGACCGTGATCGCCGTGGCCGACGGGTTGTCGGGGCTGCCCGGCGGCAGGATCGTCGTCGCGGCGGCGTCGAGCGGCTCCTGACGGACGCGGTCGATGTGGCGCCACAGCAGCGACACGTCGAACGAGTCGAAGCTGAGCGTCGTCCGCTGACTCCACTGGAAGCGCGGCTGGATCGAGCCGCAGTTGACCGAGTAGAAGCCGACGCAGTTGCGGAAGATGTCGCCCGCCGACGCCTGGAAGCGGTTCTCGCCGGTGAAGTTGCCGAGGAAGCTCAGCCCCAGCTTGGCGAAGTGGATGTCGCGGCTGTAGTTGAACGTCACGTCGACGCCCTCGGTCCGGATCGTGCCAAGGTTCGACAGGACCAGCGGCAGCCCCAGCGTCGTCGCCGGATCGCCGTCGAGGCCGCCGGTGACGGGGTTACGGCGGATGCCGGTGCACGCCGCGCTCGTCGCGCTCGCTGCGGTGATGTTGCCGAAGCAGGCGTTGACCACGTCGCCCGACGTCGGCGTGGTGATCGCCCCGACGACGCGGATGTGATAGTAGTCGATCGAGGTCGAGAAGCCGGTGAAGAACTTCGGCGAGAAGACGACACCGCCGCCGAAGGTATCGGCCTTTTCGGGCTTGAGGTTGAGGTTGCCGCCCGACGTTTCGTTGATCTGACCGGCGGTCCCGTTGAGGATGCTCCCGATCGTTCCCGCCGGCGCACCCTGGGCGAGGCAGACCGCGCGCAGGTTGGCGTTGGCCACCGGAGCAGCCCCGGCGCAGGGATCGGTCGCGAGGTTGGTCAGGCCGGTCAGCTGCGGCGCGAACAGCTCGTTGAGGTTGGGAGCGCGGACGGCGTGGGCATAGTTACCACGGAGCTTGAGGCCGTAACCCGGCTCGTAGGCGACCTCGCCCTTGTACGTCGTCGAGCTGTAACCCGGCGAGTTCGGGGCCTTGACGTTGTACGACGAGTAGCGAACGCCACCATTGACCGTCAGGCTCTGGACGCCCGGCTTGTCCTGGATGAGCGGGACGATCAACTCGCCGAAGCCCTCCTTCACGTCGTAGCCGACGTCGTTGAGGATCGGCGCGGCACCACCGGCACCACCGAGCTCGCCCGCCGTCTGAGCCAGCGTGTCGGCGAACTGCGACGCGCGGTAGCGACGATACTCGGCGCCGATCGCGAAGCTGATCGGGTCGGTCGCCATCGGCGACGAGATGCCGACATCGCCGCTGATCTGGGCATGGACCTGACCAAGCTTGGTCGAGACGTTCGACGTGCTCGTCGCGGTGAGGTAACCAGCCTGCGCCGGGGTGATCGAACCGTTCGGCCCGAACAGGTTGACGGGAACGCAGCCCGGAGCCGAGCTCGCCCCGGCCGGCAGGTTGGTCGTCAGGCAGGTCGTGGTGTTGGTCGCGAAGGCGGCAGCGCGAGCCCGCGAGGTCAGAACATAGTTCTGGATGAGCTGGGTGTTCGTGCTTTCGCCATAGGCACCATATACATCGTAGTCGAGGTGATCGGTGATCTTGCCGCGAATACCCGCCTTATAGTCGAAGATCGTCGTGGTGAAGTCGCTGATACGCGGCCCGACCTCCGGGGTACGCCGCGACACGACGGTCGTAACAGTCCGGAAGTTGGGATCGGTCGGGCTCGTCGCGAGCGCGGCGGCGGCGCACTGCGCCGGCGTGAACTGCGGCACATAGGTCGCCTGGACCCCATTGACCGTCGGCGCGACGTTGAGAGCGCAGAACTGGTTGCGCAACGCGGCCGGCAGGTAGGGATTGCTCAGCGGGACGACGATCGACGAGCCGAAGATGCCCGATGGGGCGATGATCGTGTCGACGGTGTTCTTCGAGAACAGGGCGCGCGTGTAGAAGTCGAAGTGCTCCGACGCCTCGTAGTTCGCCTGGCCAAAGATGTTGAAGCGCTTAAACGGCGTCTGGAAGATGTTGTACGGGTTGAAGTTGAACGGTGCGTAGTTCGCGACCGCCTGGCCGGTCGCCGGAACGAGCTGACGCGCACCGCCGTTCGCTGTCGCCGGGTTGACGCTCGGCTGGCCGGTCGCAGGATCGATCGGCCGGGTGCCAGTGAAGCGCGCCGGGACTTCGGTGCCCGAACCGCTCGCCGCGCCCGAGAACGAGTCGAGGTTGTTGACCGAGAAGGCGCGGTCGCCCTGATAGACGGGGTCGGAATGCTGGTAACCGACGCTGAGGACCGCGTTGCCCTTGTCGTCGGCGAAATTGCCACCGATCGTCGCGTCGGTACGGTAATAGTTGCCGTCACCCTTTTCGGTGATCTGTTCCGATCCCGAGATGTCGATGCCGGTGAAGTTCTTCTTGGTGATGAAGTTGACGACACCCGCGATCGCATCGGCCCCATAAGTCGTGCTCGCCGCACCGGTCAGCGATTCGACGCGGTCGACGAGGGCGAGCGGAATGTTGTTGAGGTCGACCGCGCCGCCGAGGCCCGCCGGGGTGAGGCGGTTGCCGTCGAGGAGGACGAGGTTGCGCGCCGGCCCGAGGCCGCGAAGATCGACGAACGACGCGCCGCCGTTGCCGTTGTTGACTGCCGAGCCGATCGACGGGACGACGCCCGGGATTTCGCGCAGGACGTCTTCGGCGACGTTCGACTGCTTTAGCTCGATCTCCTCCGACGTCGTGACGATGACCGGGGTCGCGCGGACGAGGTTCGGGTTCTTGATCAGCGAGCCGGTGACGGTGATCTCGCGCTCACCCTCGGGGTTCGGCGCGGCTTCGGCGACGGCGCCGACCGTGGCGTTGCCGGCGGCGGGCGTGCCGGGGGTAACCTGGGCGAGCGCCGGGACGGCGAACGCGGTGGCCCCGACCAGCATGGTCGAGCGCAGGAGCAGCGTCTTGAACAACATGTTGAAATCCCCTCATCATCGGCGCGCCGGCCCGTCCGATCCTTGCCGGACCGATGCGGGCTGCATGAACGCTGTATGAAAGGATGGTCCGCGCGCTGCAACCGCGATAGCCCAGGGCGCCACAGTTAAGTAAAGCCGTGTTGCAAATCCGTCACATGGCGGCTACCGCACCGAGGTCGAACCGCTCAGGATGATCGCCCGTGAAGCAACGGCTCGCGAAGAACCTCGTCGCCGTCTTTCTCATCGCCTCAGGTCCGGCCGCCGCCGCGCCGCGGGCGAGCGAGACGGCGAACGGCATCATCACCGAACTGACCGGATGCAAGGCGATTGCCGACGACCCGCAGCGGCTCGCCTGCTTCGATGCCGCGACGGCAAAGCTCGCCGCGGCGACGGCCAAGGGCGACGTCAAGATCATCGATCGCGAGGATATAAGAGCGACGCGGCGGTCGCTGTTCGGCTTCGAGCTGCCCAAGATCGCTTTCTTCAAGGGCGACGATACGGCCGCCGACACGCCGTCGGAAATCGACACGACGATCAAGGCCGTCAGTGCGGGCGAATACGGCAAGTTCGTCATCACCATGGACGATGGTGCCGTATGGCGGACGACCGAGCCGCTGCCGCGCGCCCCCCGGCCGGGAATGCCGGTCCATCTGAAGCGCGGCGCGCTCGGCAATTATTTCATGCGGGGCGGGTCGATGCGCGGCGTGACGGCGCAGCGGGGGCGGTGACCCCGGCGGCGCGGCCGTGACGCCGCAGGCGCTCAACGCGGCCGGGCTTGCGCGGCTCAATGCCGGTGATGCCGCGACGGCGGCCGACCTGTTCGCGCGGATCGCCCCGTCGCTCCTGCGGCTGTCGCCGCTGGAGGCCGAGCTGACCAAGATCTTCACCAACGTCTGGCGATATATCGAGTTCGCCACGGCGAATCAATTCCTGATGATCGCGGCCGACCG
>CAXTQJ010000117.1:0-7882 GCA_964246245.1 uncultured Sphingomonadaceae bacterium | reverse complement strand
CGTCGTCACCGGGCCGCGGCGTGCGGGGCTGCCGCGCGGCGTCGGCGGCTGGACGCGCTTCCGCATGGCGGCGGCGACGCTGATCTGGCACGAGATCGCGCTCGCCCTGACCGCCGTCGCCCTCCTCGCGCTGACGTGGGGCCGGCCAAACCAGATCGCGGCGTTCGCCTTCGCTGTGCTGTTCGTCATGCGCGTGTCGGCCAAGCTGAACATCTTCCTCGGCGTGCCCAACCTGACGGTCGATTTCCTGCCGGCGCGCCTCGGCTATCTGAAGAGCTACTTCCGGGTTGCGATCTTCAATCCGCTGTTCCCGGTGTCGGTCGCGGCGGCGTCGGTCGCGGCGCTGCTCCTCGCCGAGGCGGCGGCGGTCGCGGCCCCGGCGGCGACGGTCGGGTGGACGATCCTCGCCGCGCTCGGCGCGCTGGGGTGCCTCGAACACTGGTTCCTCGTCCTGCCGTGGCGGGATGCGGCGTTATGGCGGTGGGCGCTGCCCGCCACGGGGACAACGAGGGCTGGACAAGCCCGCTAGAGATGCGATTGGGGATGTTGCCATGAACTACGACGCCATGTTCCAGGATCAGCTCGATGCGCTGCGCGGCGAGGGGGCCTACCGCGTGTTCGCCGACCTCGAACGCCAGCGGGGGAGCTTTCCCAAGGCCAAGCGCCATGTCGACGGCGACGTCCACGACGTGACTGTGTGGTGCTCGAACGACTATCTCGGCATGGGCCAGTCGCCGGTCGTCCTCGACGCGATGCACGCCGCGCTCGACCAGTGCGGGGCCGGAGCGGGCGGCACGCGCAATATCGGCGGAACGAACCACCACCACGTCCTGCTCGAGGCCGAGCTCGCCGACCTTCACGGCAAGGACGCGGCGCTGCTGTTCACCAGCGGTTACGTGTCGAACTGGGCGGCGCTCGGTACGATCGCGGCGAGGCTGCCGAACTGCGTCGTCCTGTCCGACGCCGGCAACCACGCGTCGATGATCGAAGGTATCCGCCACAGCCGCGCCGAGCGGCAGGTGTTCGCCCACAACAGCGCCGACGACCTCGACCGCCGCCTCAGCCGCCTCGACCCGGCGCGGCCGAAGCTCGTCGCGTTCGAGAGCGTCTATTCGATGGACGGCGACATCGCGCCGATCAAGGAGTTGTGCGACGTCGCCGACGCCCACGGCGCGATGACCTACCTCGACGAGGTCCACGGCGTCGGCCTCTACGGTCCGCGCGGCGGCGGCGTCGCCGAGCGCGAGGGGCTGATGGACCGGCTGACCGTCATCGAGGGGACGCTCGGCAAGGCGTTCGGCGTGATGGGCGGCTACATCGCCGGGTCGACCGCGATGGTCGACTTCGTCCGCAGCTTCGCCAGCGGCTTCATCTTCACCACCGCGCTGCCGCCCGCGATCGCCGCCGGGGCGTGTGCAAGCATCCGCCACCTGAAGGCGAGCCAGAACGAGCGCGACGCTCACCAGGCGCGCGTCGCCAAGGTCCGCCGCCGGCTCAACGCGATCGGCATCCCGCTGATGGACAACCCGAGCCACATCATCCCGGTGATGGTCGGCAACCCGCACCACTGCAAGATGATCAGCGACTGGTTGCTCGACAACCACGGCATCTACGTCCAGCCGATCAACTACCCGACCGTACCCAAGGGGACCGAGCGCCTGCGGATCACCCCGTCGCCGGTCCACACCGACGCCGACATCGACAAGCTCGTCACCGCGCTGTCCGAAATCTGGAGCCAGTGCGCGCTGGCGCGGGTCGCGGCGGCGGCGTAGCGGCTAGACGGTCGGCGGCAGCCCGCGCTGGCGGCATGACGGTGGACCGCGGTCGGGCGCTCGCGGCATGACGGTGGACGACGGTCGGACGATGGCGTCGCTTCCGCCGACGACGCGCGGGGCGCTGGGCTATCTTCTGGCGACCGGTCTCGTGGTCGGCGCGTGGGCGCTGGGGTGGCCGCGCGCATTCTACGATAGCTTCCCCGGCTTCGGCCATGCGTGGGTCTCGCCGGACGGACCGTACAACGGCCACCTCGTCCGCGATGTCGGCGCGGCCTATCTGACCTTCGCCGCACTGGCGGGGCTGGCGCTGGTCCGGCCCGGTCGCGTTACGCCGTCCGCGGTCGGTTTCGCGACGCTGGTCTTCAACGTCGCGCATCTCGCCTATCACGCGACCCACCTCGCCATGTACGCCCCGGTCGACCGGGCGCTGAACGTCGCCGCGCTCGGCGCGGCAGCGCTCTGCTCGGCGTGGCTGCTGACGCCGCGGGCACAGGGTAACGATGCGCGACGGTGATTGGTGCGCCCGAAGGGAATCGAACCCCCGACCTGCGGTTTAGGAAACCGTCGCTCTATCCGGCTGAGCTACGGGCGCACGCGGCGACTGCGTAGGGTTGCCGTCCGACCGGGTCAACGTCGTGGTTTGGGCTGAGGCGTACGGCCGGGCGTTGGCGAGCGACGGGATGCGGCCGCGGGCCTGGGCCGCGGCGGCGAGGTCGATGTCGACGACCGCGCCGCCGGGGTCGGCGCCCATGTCGAGCAGCACCTCGCCCCACGGACCGACGACCAAGCTGTGGCCATAGGTTGCGCGGCCGTCGTCGTGGTCACCGCTCTGCGCCGCCGCGACGACGAAGGCCCCAGTCTCGATCGCCCGCGCGCGGAGCAGGACGTGCCAGTGCGCCGCCCCGGGCGGCCGGGTGAACGCCGCCGGGACGGCGATCACGTCGGCCCCCGCACGGGCGAGGTCGGCGTACAGCGACGGGAAGCGGACGTCGTAGCAGACGGTCAAGCCGATCCCGCCCCACGGCGTCGCGGCGACGGCGGCGGCGGTGCCCGGGGCATAGGCGGCCGACTCGCGGTAGCTCTCGCCGCCGCCGAGGTCGACGTCGAACAGGTGGATCTTGTCGTAGCGCGCGATGACGTCGCCGGCGGCATCGATCAGGAACGCGCGATTGACCAGCTTGCCCGCGGGCGCGGGCCGCAGCGCGAGGCTGCCGAGCTGGACCCACACGCCTGCCTGGGCTGCGGCGCGACGAACGGCGGCGAGGACGACGTCGCCGGCTTCGTCGGTGATCGTCGCCGCGCCGCGGGCCCGGTCGCGGTCGAGGAGGCCGCTCATCTCGGGGGTGAAGACGATTTCGGCGCCGCGCGCCACCAGATCCTCGATGCCGGCGACGAGCGCGGCGGCGTTGGCGGCGGGATCGATCCCGGTGCGGGTCTGGAGGACGCCGAGCCGCGTCACGCCGCGAGGAGCGTATCGAGCTCGCCGGCGCGGTCGAGCGCGGCGAGCTGATCGCTGCCGCCGATAGCGCGGCCGTCGATGAAGATTTGCGGCACCGTCGTCCGCCCCTCCGACCGCGCGAGCATCGCGGCGCGCTGCGGGCCGCCCATCGTGATGTCGATTTCCTCGACGGCGACGCCCTTCGCCTTGAGCAGCTTCATCGCGCGCGCGCAGAACGGGCAGAGGAACTTGGTATAGACTTCGACCTTGGCCACGGGCGGCTCCTGCGGGGACCCGGCCAATATGCGATCAAGTCACGTCGCGCACAACCCGCGCCCACGTCAGCACCCGCACCCGCGTCGCCCCCGCGCGGAGCAGCACGCGGGTGCACGCCTCGACCGTCGCGCCGGTGGTCAGGACGTCGTCGATCAGGACGACCTCGCGGGCCTGAACCGCGTCGGGCCGGGCGACGACGAACGCGCCGCGGACATTGTCGGCCCGCGCGCGCCGGCCCAGGCCCTGGCTGCTCGCGGTCGGCCTGACGCGGACGCGGGCATCGACGGCGAGCGCCGCGCCGGAGCGCCGCGCCCCGGCGCGGGCGAGTGCGTCGGCCTGGTTGAAGCCGCGCTTCCACAGCCGCCAGCGGTGGAGCGGAACCGGGACTAAGACGGTGTCGGCGGTCAGCCAGCCGCGTCCGGCGCGGACCAGCTGCGGGGCCATGACGTCGACGAGGTGCTGCCGGTCGCCGTGCTTGAAGCCGAGGAGAACGGTCCGCGCCGATCCGTCGTAGGCCAGCGCCGCGCGCGCGGCGGCGAAGCGCGGCGGCGTTTCGAGGCACGCGCCGCAGCGCGCCGCCGGACCGCGGTCGACGTCGAACGGGGCGCCGCACCCGGCGCAGACGGGGTCGGTGATGAACGTCAGCCCGGTCCAGCACTTCAGGCAGAAGCGGCCGTTGTGATCGACGATCTCGCGACACGCCGGGCACCGTGGCGGCAGGAGGACGTCGAGTGCCGTCGCGGCGAACCCCGCGACCAGCGGCCGGCCGCGCCGCCACCCCGCCGCGACGCGGCCGGCGAGCGCGGTGGGCATCACGTCGGATTCGTCGCCGATCACAATACCCCTCCCGCCACGACCGTTTATCGGGGTTGGCCGGCATCCGCCAGCCGCTCGGAGTGGCGACGGCGCGCCAAGCGGTGCCCCTCGACAGGCGCGGGGTTTTGCCAAATAGTCGTCGTGCCGCGCGCCGCGGCCATGGGGGGTCGGATGCGCAGACTGGTTCTATTCGGGCTCGTCGCGGCGCTGTCGGCGGGTCCGCTCGCCGCGCAGACCCACCCCGGCGAGGCGGCGTTCCGCGACACGTACAAGGAACTGGTCGAGACCAACACGACGCTGTCGGCGGGGTCGTGCACCCTCGCCGCCGAGCGGATGGCGGCGCGGCTGACCGCAGCGGGCTATCCGGCGGGCGACCTCCATCCGTTCGCCGTTCCCGAGAAGCCGAAGGAGGGCGGCCTCGTCGCCGTGTTGCCGGGCAGCGACCCCAGGGCGAAGGCGATCCTCCTCCTCGCCCACCTCGACGTGGTCGAGGCGAAGGCGTCGGACTGGACGCGCGATCCGTTCCGGCTGGTCGAGGAGAACGGCTATTTCTACGCGCGCGGCGCGTCGGACGACAAGGCGATGGCGGCGATCTACGTCGACGCCATGGCCCGGCTGCGGGCCGAGCCGCGCCCGCGCCGGACGGTCAAGCTCGCGCTGACCTGCGGCGAGGAGACGACCGGCGTGTTCAACGGGGCCGAGTATCTCGCCGCCCACGAACGGAGCCTGATCGACGCCGCCTTCGCGCTCAACGAGGGTGGCGGCGGCCGGCTCGGACCCGACGGCAAGCCGCTCCTCCTCGCTGTCCAGGTCAGCGAAAAGACGAGCGAGAACTATACCCTCGAGGTTCGGAACCCCGGGGGCCACTCGTCGCTGCCGCGCCCCGACAATGCGATCTACCAGCTGTCGGCGGCGCTGACGCGGATCGCGGCGTACCATTTCCCGGTCAGGGTTGACGCGACGACCCGCGCCTTCTGGACGCGGACGGCGGCGCTCGTGCCGCCGCAGGTCGGGGCGGCCATGACCGCGGTCGCCGCCAACCCCGACGATGCCGCCGCCGAGGCGGTGCTCGCGCACGATCCGCTGTTCAACTCGACGCTGCGGACGACATGCGTCGCGACGCTGCTCGACGCCGGCCACGCCGAGAACGCGCTGCCGCAGCACGCGCAGGCGAACATCAACTGCCGCATTTTCCCCGGCGACACGATCGAGGGGACGCGCGACCGGCTGGTCGCGGCGATCGCCGATCCGGCGGTCACCGTCACCGCCAAGCCGCGCCGCGGCCCGGTATCGTCGCCGGCCCCGCTCGCTCCCGCCGTCCTCGGCCCGGCCGAGCGGCTCGCCGCCGAGATGTACCCGGGCGTGCCGCTCGTCCCCGTGATGTCGACCGGGGCGAGCGATTCGATCTACCTCGCCGCCGTCGGCATCCCGTCGTACGGCGTCCCCGGCATCTTCTACGACGCCGACGAGGGCGGCATCCACGGCCTGAACGAGCATATCCGCGTCAAGTCGGTGCTCGACGGCCGCGACTACCTCTACCGCCTGATCCGGACCTACGCCGACGCGCGGTAGGGGAGGGTGCCGGTCGGTCGTCCACATGTCGTTGCCGCTTTCGCGGGGATGACAGCCTTATGTGCCGCGGGCGCGGCTCACGCCGGGCCGGCCGAGGACGCGACGGTGGCCGCGCTCGCGCGGATCGCGGCGGTCGACCCGGCGGTCAACGCCGTCCTCGCGCTCGATCCGACCGCGCTCGACCAGGCCCGCGCGCTCGATCGGCAGCGCCGTGTGCGCGGACCCCTGTTCGGGCTGCCCATCCTGATCAAGGACAATATCGAGACCGCCGGGCCGCTGGCGACGACGGCGGGGAGCCTCGCGCTGGCCGGCAACGTCAGCGGCCGCGACGCGCCGCTCGTCGCGCGGCTGCGTGCGGCGGGGGCGGTCGTCGTCGGCAAGGCCAACCTGTCGGAATGGGCCAATATCCGGTCGTCGGCGTCGATCTCGGGGTGGAGCGCAGTCGGCGGGCTGACGCGCAATCCGCACGCGCTCGACCGGACGGCGTGCGGGTCGTCGTCGGGCAGCGCCGCCGCCGTCGCCGCGGGGATGGTGCCGGCGGCGATCGGGACCGAGACCGACGGCTCGATCACCTGCCCGGCGGCGATGACCGGCGTCGTCGGGCTGAAGCCGACCGTCGGCCTCGTCAGCCGGTCGCGCGTCGTCCCGATCAGCGCCAGCCAGGATACGCCGGGGCCGATCGCGACCGACGTCGCCACCGCCGCCCGCGTCCTGACCGCGATCGCCGGCAGCGACCCCGCCGATCCGGCGACTGCCGATGCCGATGCCCACCGCGCCGACTACGCCGCCGGGCTGCGTCCCGACGCGCTGAGGGGCGCGCGGATCGGCGTCGTTCGCTGGATCAAGGGCTGGTCGCCGGGGGTGACGGCGCGCTTCGACGCAGCGCTGGCGGTGCTGCGCGCGCAGGGGGCGACACTGGTCGACGTGCCCGCCTTCGCCGGGCGCGACCGGCTCGGGGAGGCCGAACTCGCCGTCCTCCTGACCGAGCTCAAGACCGGCCTCGACGTCTATCTCGCGACGACGCCCCCGGCGGTGGCGACCCGCAGCCTCGCCGACGTGATCGCCTTCGACGCCACGCCGCGCGAGACGGCGCTGTTCGGACAGGAGCTGTTCGTCGCGGCACAGGCGACCAGGGGCCTCGACGACCCCGCCTACCGCGCCGCGCGCGCGCTGTGCGTGAAGATCGCCGGCGGCGGACTCGACGCACTGTTTACCCGGTTCGACGCGCTCGTCGCGCCGACGACGTCGCCGGCGTGGAAGGTCGACGCGGTCAACGGGGACGGCGGCGGCGGCCCGAGCGGCCCCGGCAGCCTTGCCGCGGTCGCCGGCTATCCGCACCTGACCGTGCCGATGGGGACGGTCGGCGGCCTGCCGGTCGGGCTGTCGTTCCTCGGCCCGGCGTGGAGCGAGACGCGGCTGCTCGGCTACGGCTATGCCTACGAAACGGCGGCGGGCGGCCGGGTGACCCCGCGCTTCGTGCCGTCGATCGAAACCTCGGCGGCGGTCGCGCCGCTGCTCTCGCGGGAGAAGCCATGATCGCTCGCCTGATCGCCGCGCTCGTCGCCGCCGTGCCGGCCGCCGCGCCGCAGACCGAGACCGGGGCGTATACCCGCTACGAACTCCTCGCGCCCGCGACGCACAGTTTCCGCATCGTCTACGAGATCACCGCCGCGACGCCGGGGGCGACGACCTATTTCAACCCCGTCCGCCCCGGGAGCATCGCCCGCGACGAGCACGTCACCTACCGCGCCACGGGCAAGCCGCTGGCGTTCGCCGAGGTGGACGGCACCGGCGCCCGTGCCGGCGGGGTCGCCGACGCCGAACCGGGCAATCGCTTCATCGCCGTCACGCTGGCGCACCCCGTCCCCGCCGACGGCGGCGCGCGGCTCCTGATCGACAAGACCTACGAGGACGCGAGGAGCTATCACGGGGCCGACGGGGGCGGCGACATCGTCTTCGACCGCTCGCTCGGCATCAAGCGCAACACCGTCGTCCTGCCGCCGGG
>CAXTQJ010000116.1:4776-7888 GCA_964246245.1 uncultured Sphingomonadaceae bacterium | reverse complement strand
TAGTCGAGGTCGGTCGCCTGCTGGTAGCCGAAGTTGCCCTTGGAATTGGCGAAGGCGACGAAGCTCTGCCCATCCTGGAGGAAACCGGCAGCGACGAGCTTGTTCGCCTTGCACGGGTTGATCGAATCGGCGGCGACCTGCGCGCGGTATTCAGGCGTGATCGCCGCCGTCGCCGGGCTGAAGGTCGGGCTCGGCTTATAGGCCTGCTTCTCGACCGCGGGGACGAACTCGGGATTCTCGGGCGCGAGGCGCGCAAGGTCCTCGGCGCGGCGGACGACGCGCTCGAGGCTGGCGTCGTCGAACGCGTTGATCGTCGCGACGCCGACGCGCTTGCCGAACGCGACCTCGACGGCAAGGTCGACGTTCGACACGATGCCGCTGGTCGACACGTTGTTGAGCGCGAAGCGGACGTTGCCGTCGATCGAGCCCTTGAGCTGCGCCGTGCACTGGTCGGCCTTCGACAGCGCAATGACCTTGTCGAGGATCGCCTTCGACTGGGCTTCGGTGAAGATGCTCATCGATGGACTCCGGTCAGCCGAGCGAACGCGCGGTCGAGATGACGTTGATGCCGTTGAACCGCGCGGTCGACGAGCCGTGGCTGACCGCCGACACCTGCGCCGGCTGGCCCTTCCCGTCGAAGAAGGAGCCCCCCAGCCGGTAATCGCGCTCGTCGCACACGGCGACGCACGCATTCCAGAACTCCGGGGTGCGGATCTGGTAGGCGACGTCCTCGATCTGCTGACCGACCTTGCCGTTCTTGATCTCGTAGAACAGCTGGCCGCCGAACTGGGCGTTGTAGCGCTGCTGGTCGATCGAGAACGACCCGTCGCCGACGATGTAGATGCCGTTCTCGACGTCCTTGACCATGTCAGGGACGCTGAGGCGCGCCTTGCCCGGCTGAAGCGAGACGTTCGCCATCCGCTGGAACTGGACGCTCGACCAGCTGTCGGCGTAGCAGCAGCCGTCGGACGCGGTCTTGCCGATGATGTGCGCCTGGTCGCGGATGACCTGATAGTCGACGAGGATGCCATCCTTGATCAGGTCCCAGCGCTTGGTCGCGACGCCTTCGTCGTCGTAGCCGACCGCGCCGAGGCTGCCGGGCTGGAGCTTGTCGGCGACGATCGTCACCTTGTCCGATCCCCAGCGGAACTTGTCGCGGCGCTTGTCGAGCGTGGCGAAGCTGGTTCCGGCGTAGTTCGCCTCATAGCCGAGGACGCGATCGAGTTCGGTCGGGTGGCCCACCGACTCGTGGATCGTCAGCCACGTGTGCGACGGATCGAGGACCAGATCGTACTTGCCCGGCTTGACCGACGGCGCGGTCAGCTTGGCTTTCGCCTGCTTGGCGGCGGCGATGGCATCCGATTTCATGTCGTACGACTTGCCGAAGACGACGACGCCGTTCGGCAGGACCGTCTGGTCGGCCTTGTTGCCGTCGAGGTACTCGTAGCCCATGCCGACCGGGGCCGACAGCTCGGAGCGGGTGCGGAACTTGCCGCTCGCCTTGTCGACGGCGGTGACGCGCATCAGCGGCCAGATGCGGTGGATGTCCTGGTCGATGTAGCTGCCGTCGGTCGAGGCGAAATACTTCTGCTCGTTGACCGAGAACAGCACCGAATTGACGAAGTCGGCCCCGTTGGCGAGGGCCGCGGCGTTGACGTCGAGGAGGAGGTTCGCCTTGTCCTTGACGGGCACGCTCATCGCGCTCGTCCGGATCGGGGCGCGCCACGTCTGCTCGCCGACCCCCGGCGTCGGCGCGAGCTGGACCGGCGCGGTCTGGTTCCTCGCGTTGGCCTTGGCGATCGCGGTCGCCTGCCGCGCGGCGGCGGCGACGCCGTCGGTCGTCAGGTCGTTGGTCGCGGCGAAGCCCCACGCGCCGCCGGCGATGACGCGGATGCCGACCCCGGTCGATTCGGTGTTGACGACGTTCTCGACATGCGCGTCGCGGGTGACGACGAACTGGCGCAGGTAGCGCCCGACGCGGACGTCGCAATAGGTCGCCCCCGCCCCCGTCGCCGCGCCGAGCGCCGCGTCGGCCAAGCGCCGCTTGACCTCGACCGGAACCGCGCCGTCGACCAGCGCTTCGGCCGCGATGACCCGCGCGAACGGCGGCAGCACCACGGCGCCAAGCCCGGCACCGCTCAGGCTGAGAAAATCACGTCTGAGCAAGGCGGTTCTCCGTCTGGGCGACCGATGATACGCCTGTGTTAGGTAAGCGCACCAGTCGCGGCAAGCGCATCTTTCACGCGCCGCGCATCAGGCGTCGATACCCGTCCGCAACGACGTCGTGGCAATGCCGCGCGAGCACCTTGCGATCGGCGAAGTCGCCGCTGCGCAAGGCGGGGTGGAAGACGATCTCGGCGCGGACCTTGCCGAGCGACATGAACGCGAGCAGGTGCGGCATCAGCGCGGTGTCGCCGATCCACGCGATCTCGGGCAGCCGCTCGCGCGTGATCGGCATTCCGTTGAGGCGGGTATAGGCAAGTGTCACCGGCTGAATGACGAAGTCGTCGCCATCGATCGCGGCGAACAGCGACGACTTGAACGGCAGGACGGCGACGCCGTCGCTGTTGGTTCCTTCGGGGAAGAGGATGACGTTCTCACCGGCGGCGAGGCGGTCGGCGATCGCGTTGCGCGCTTCGCCGGTCGCCTGGCGCCGGTCGCGTTCGACATAGACGGTTCGCGCCAGCGTCGACAGCCAGCCGACCGGACCCCAGCCGGCGACCTCCGACTTGGCGACGAACGCCGCCACGATCCGGCTGCCGAGCACCGGGATGTCGGCCCAGCTGACGTGGTTGACGACAAACAACACCCCACGCCGCCGCGCCGGAGCCCCATGCACGACGACGTGGAGGCCGAGCGAGCGGGCGAGCGCGCGGTGGAACAGCCACGGCAGCCGCGTCCGGCGGCGCGGCGCGAAGCGCTGGAGCGCGAGTTCGACCGGCACCAGCACCGCCGCCGCCGCGCCGGTACCGGCGAGCGCCCGGGTTCGTCCGAAGCCGCGGCCGCGGATCGGCCGCAGCCGCGCCGCGCGCACCGTCACCCCGCCTTCGCGTCGGCGTCCGCGCGACTTTCAGCGCCGTTGTCTGCGCGAGTTCCCGCGAGCGCGACCGCG
>CAXTQJ010000116.1:0-4766 GCA_964246245.1 uncultured Sphingomonadaceae bacterium | reverse complement strand
ACCGCGTACAGCTCCATCCGATGGTCGACGAGGCGGAAGCCGAGGCGCTCGGCGATGCGGCGCTGCAACTCCTCGAGGTCGGGGTCGTGGAATTCGATGACGCGGCCGCTCTCGACGTCGATCAGATGGTCGTGATGCGCGTCGCTCGCCGCCTCGTACCGCGACCGCCCGCCGTTGAAGTCGTGGCGTTCGAGGATGCCCGCCTCTTCGAATAGCCGTACCGTGCGGTAGACGGTCGCGATCGAGATGCCGGGGTCGAGCACCGCCGAGCGGCGGTGGACCTCCTCGACATCGGGGTGATCGACGGCATCCGACAGCACGTGCGCGATCGTCCGCCGCTGGTCGGTGATCCGCAGGCCCTTCGCAGCGCACAGCGCCTCGATATCGATCGTGCCGCTCATCGCATTCGTCCTGCCGCTCGCCGCCATCTTAGGAACGGCAGGCGACGGCGGCAAGGCAGCTTACCGCCGGCCGGTGTTGCGCTTGGTGCCGAGGCCGATCTTGAGCGCGAGAGACCGCCGCTCGGCGGCATAGTCGGGGGCGACCATCGGATAGTCGGCTGGCAGCGACCACTTGGCGCGATAGGCGTCCGGGGTCATGTCGTAACGCGTCTTCAGGTAGCGCTTGAGCATCTTGAGCTTCCGCCCGTCCTCGAGGCAGACGATGTGGTCGGGACGGACCGAGTTCTTGACCGGAACCGCGGGATCGCGCGCCGGGGCCGGCGCGGCGACATCGCCGCCGAGCCTCGCCAGAGCATCGTAGACGCCGGTGATCAGACTGGGCACATCGCCGATCGCAACCGTGTTGTTGCCGGCATGGGCGGCGACGATATCGGCGGTCAAGGCCATCAGATCGGCGTGCGCCGACGATGCGTCATTCATCTCAAATCCTTGCAAAAGCTACTGAAACACGAACGGTCATATAAGCCGCGGGCAGTCGATGGCAAGACGGACGCGCGCCCGGCGCAGCCCCTATCAGTCGTCGAAGACCGCGCGCAAGGTGATCGCGTCGAAGCGCGCGCCGCCGGCCCCGCGGTAATAGTCGCGGCGGCGGCCGACGACGACGTAACCGGCGGCCCGGTACAGCGCGAGCGCCGCCGCGTTGCCGTCGCGAACCTCGAGGAAGATGGTCGTCGCGCCGCTCGCCCGTGCGTCGGCGGCGACGGCGGCGAGCAGCGCCCGGCCGACCCCCGCGCGGCGCGCCGCCGGGACGACGCCGACGAGCAGCACCTCGACCTCGGGTCCCAGACTGCGGCACAAGGTGAAGCCGAGCGGCGCACCATCGGTGTCGTGGGTTACCCGCGCCCATGCCGTACCCGTCGCCAGCGAGCCGAGCACCTGCACCGCCGACCATGCCTCACCGAAACCGGGGTGGAACGCCGCCGCCATCACCGTCATCATCGCGTCGATGTCGGCTGCTCCGGCCGACGACGGCTGCGACATCATACCGCCGCGCCGAGGTAGAGCGGAACGGGGGCGGTCCGCGCGCTGCCGCCGAGCCGCCGGGCGTCGGCGGCACGCGGATAGGCCGCGGCAAGACGGCGTCCGTCGATCGCGTCGCCGCCCGTCCCGGCGACGACCGCGCCGGGCGGGATGACGACATCGCCCGCCGCGCCGGCAGCGGGGGCACCAAGCGGAGTGCACCCGGCGTGGGCGAACGCCTGCCAGTAGACGCGGCCGCGGCCGGCGTCGGCGACGGCGACGACGGTGTCGGCGTCGTCGTCGGCGAAGGCGGCAGCGGCGACCAAGGCTAGGCTGCCGACCCCGGTGACCGGGACCCGCCACGCCAGTCCCAGCCCGCGCGCCGCAGCGACGCCGATGCGCACCCCGGTGAAGCTGCCGGGGCCGACATCGACGACGATGCCGTCGACGCGCGCGCCGCGGTCGCCGACCAGCGCCGCGATCACCGCGACGACGGTCTCGGCGTGGCCGCGGCCGACGACTTCGTGGTGCTCGTCGATCAGCGCATCGCCGTCGATCAGCGCGACCGACAGCGCCGCCGACGCGGTATCGACGATCAGCTCCATCAGATCAGCGACACCGCCTCGGCGAAGGGCAGGCGCGGCAGGCGCGCGAACAGCTTCTCGGTCGTGCCGTGACCGATCGAGCAGAGGAAGTTCGCCTCGACCGTCGTCCCGGCAAAGAACGCCGCGTCGACCGCCTTGGCGTCGAACCCCGACATCGCGCCGCAGTCGAACCCGAGCGCCCGCGCCGCCATGATCAGGTAGGCCCCCTGCAGCGTCGAGTTACGGAACGCCGTCGTGCGGATCGCGACGCCGTTGCCGTGAAACCACGACCGCGCATCGGCGTGGGGGAACAGGGTCGGCAGCTTCTCGTGCCAGTCGAGGTCCATCCCGACGATCGCCGTCACCGAGGCCTCGCGAACCTTCGGCGCGTTCGCCTCGCTGACGCACGTCGCGAGCTTCTCGCGCGCCTCGGGTGTACGGCAGAAGACAAAGCGCGCGGGCGAGCCGTTGGCCGAGGTCGGCCCGAGGACGGCGAGGTCGTAGATCGCGCGCAGGTCGTCGTCGGTGACAGGTTCGTCGCTCCAGCTGTAATAGGTCCGCGCGTCGCGGAACAGCGTGTCGAGCGCGACATCGGCGAGGGCCGCGGCCATCAGATCGCGCGCACTTCGACGACTTCGGGGACATAGTATTTCAGGAGCGATTCGACGCCACCCTTGAGCGTCGCGGTCGACGATGGGCAGCCCGAGCACGCGCCCTGGAGTTCGAGGCTGACAACGCCGCGGTGGAAGCCGCGATAGATGATATCGCCGCCGTCGTTGGCCACCTGCGGCCGGATGCGGGTGTCGAGCAGGTCCTTGATCTGGTCGACGATGTCGGCGTCCTCGGGATCGTCGGCGATCTCGGGACCGGTCGTCACACCGGCCATCAGCGGCGCCCCGCTGCTGAAGTGGTCGACGAGGACGCCGAGCACCTGCGTCTTCAGGCTGGCCCAGTCGGCCGACCCCTCCGCCTTGTTGACCGAGACGAAATCCGATCCGAAGAACACCCCTTCGACATCGCCCAGCGCGAACAGCGCAGCGGCGAGCGGCGACGCGGCGGCATCCTCGGCCGAGGTGAACCCGATCGTCCCGGTCGGGCTGACCGTCCTCCCGGGAAGGAATTTGAGCGTCGCCGGGTTGGGGGTGCGCTCGGTCTCGATGAACATGAAGCCGCCTTCTTTCGTAACGGGCGTCATTTGGCCCGGCGACTGGGTCAGATCAAGTCAGCTCGGCAAGACGCGCGTCGTCGAGGCCGCCCGGCACGATCATGACGAGGCACGGCAACGCCCCGGCGCGCTCGCCGGCGAAGAAGGCAACCAGCGGTCCCGGCGCACCGCCCGCCGCCGCGCCGAGGACGAGCGCGCGGATCGACGGATCGGCGGCGACGGTCGCCAGCACCGCCGCGGTCGCTTCGCCTTCGCGGACGATGATGCCGGGGCGCTGGCCCGAGAGGACGAACAGCTCGTCGGCGACGGCGGCGAGCAGCGCCTCGGCCTTGCCCTTGGCTTCGGCCTCGATCAATTCCTGGACCCCGCCCCATTCCATGAACTCGGTCGCCGGCATCGGGTGGAGGAGGACGACCTTCGCGCCGACGTGGGCGGCGCGGAGCGCGGCGAAGCGCATCGCCACCCGGCTCTCGGGGGTGTCGTCGACGACGACGAGGAAGGTGCGCGCGTCGGTCACGGCGACAGTCTAGGCGCGAGCCGCGACCGTCGCCAGCGCGGGCGTCAGCTCAGATGTTCCAGCACCGCGAAGCCGCGCCGGCCGAGGTCGACACGCATCACCGAAACCTGGCCGAGGACGAAGTTGGCGAGGCTGTCGACCTGCTTGCCGGCGAGCCGACACATCATCGGATAGAGGCTGCCGCCGTCGACCGCGAAGCTGCGGTCGAGCCGCCGGTCGAGCTGGTAGACGTCCACCTGGATCATGCGGCAACCCCCCGGTCCAACGCTGTCGTGCAATGCAGCATGGCGGGATTCACGGCGCAAGCGCCGCGGCAGTTAAATCGCCGAGCGTGGCCGGCGCGCCACAGTCGAGCGCGCGCAGGGTTGGCAAAGGAGCGGGGCTGGGCCAAGCGCACGCCATGACGCTCATCCCCCGCCGCGACTTCGCCGTGCTGTTCGCGGTGCTGCTCGTCGTCGCGGCGGGCAACACCGCGCTCCAGTCGGTCCTGCCGTCGATCGCGCGGACGATCGGCATCCGGCCGACGCTGGTCGCCGTCGTCTTCTCGCTGTCGGCGCTGCTGTGGACGGTGTCGGCCCCGTTCTGGGCGCGCCAGTCGGACACGCGCGGGCGCAAGAAGCTGATGCTGATCGGCGTCGCCGGTTTCGCGGTGTCGATGTTCGGCTGCGCTTGCGTCGTCCTCGCGGGGTTGCGCGGGGCACTGGCGGCGACGGCGGTGTTCGCGTCGTTCACCCTGCTCCGCAGCTTGTTCGGCATCTTCGGCTCGGCGTCGAACCCGGCGGCGCAGGCGTACGTCGCGGCGCGGACCGACGCCCATGCGCGCACCGCCGCGCTCGCCGCGCTGACCAGCGCCTTCGGCCTCGGCACGATCCTCGGTCCCGGCGTCGCGCCGTTCTTCGAGATCCCCGCGCTCGGGCTGTCGGCGCCGATGTTCGCCTTCGCCGCGATCGCCGTCGCGGTCGGCGCGGGGCTGTGGCTGTTCCTGCCCGACGACGATCCCGCGCATGAGGCAGCCGGCGACCGCCACGGCGCGCCGGCGACGATGCCGTCGATCGCCGCCGGGCCGACCGGGGGCAGCG
>CAXTQJ010000115.1:4235-7905 GCA_964246245.1 uncultured Sphingomonadaceae bacterium | reverse complement strand
CCGCGGGGGCACCGGGCCCCGCGGGCGCGCGGGGGGGCGGTACACGGGGGGGGCGCGCCGACGCTCCGCGGCTTCGGCGCGACGCGCTTCCGCTCGCGGTGGGCGGCGCGGACGGGGAACAGTGGTATCCTCGCGCTCGACGCGGTCGCGCTGATGGAGGCGCTCGGCGTCCGGCGGTTCGATATCGCCGGGCACGACTGGGGCGCGAACATCGCCGAGGCGATCGCGGTCGGCTGGCCGAAGCGGGTCGGGCGGCTGGCGCTGCTGTCGACCCCGTCGCGTCTCGGCGGGATGCCGACGCCGCCGTTCGCCCAGGCGCGGCGGCAGTGGTACCACTGGTTCCAGGCGACGACGCGCGGCGCCGCGGCGGTCGCCGCCGACCCCGCCGGGTTCGCGCGGATCATGTGGGACACTTGGTCGCCGCCGGGCTGGTACACGCCGGCGGCGTTCGTCGCGGTGGCGCGGTCGTTCACCAATCCCGACTGGGTCGACGTCACCCTCCACTCGTACCGGTCACGGTGGGACGAGGCCAAGCCCGACCCGCGCAGCGCCGCGCTCGAACGCAAGGTCAGAGCGACGAAGCGGCTGGCGACGCCGACGCTCTACCTCCACGGCGCGGTCGACGGGGTGAACCCACCATCGACCGCGGCCGACATGCCGGCGAAGTTCAGCGGGCCGTTCCGAATGATCGAGCTGCTCGGCGTCGGCCACTTCCCGACCCGCGAGGCCCCGGAGGCGGTCGCCGCCGCGCTGATCGCGCATTTCGGCCGCTAGGTGCGGGGCGAGGTGACCGGCGGCGGGAGCGGCGGTAAGACCCGCGGATGACCAGCCTCGCCACCGCCCGCACCGCCATGCGCGACCTTCACCGGGCCCCGGAAACCATGGTGCTCGCCGGGCTGTTACCGGCCGCGACGCTCGACGCGGCGACGCGGGCGCGGGTTGAGACGACCGGGCGGACGCTGCTCGCCGATCTCCGCGCGGCGCAGGGCAGCGGCTGGGTCAACCGCTTCCTCCAGCAGTATCGGCTCAACACCGCCGAGGGGGTCGCGCTGCTCAGCCTCGCCGAGGCGTTCCTCCGCGTCCCCGACGCCGCCACCGCCGACCTCCTCATCCGCGACAAGATCGGCGGGGCCGACTGGGGCGCCCACGCCGGCAAGTCCGACTCGGCGCTGGTCAACTCGGCGACGTGGGGACTGGTCCTGACGCGGGCGCTCGTCGGCGATGGCGGCAATGCCCTCAAGCGGCTGATCGCGCGATCGGGTGAGCCGTTCATCCGCCAGGCGGTCGCGACCGCGATGCGGCTGATGGGCGGCATCTTCGTCATGGGCCAGACGATCGACGAGGCGCTCGACCGCGCCGCCGACAAGGACAACGCCGGCTTCTCGGCGAGCTTCGACATGCTCGGCGAGGCGGCGCGGACCCCGGCCGAAGCGCGGCGCTACTACGACAGCTACCTCGCCGCGATCCGGCGGATCGGCGCGGCGAACGTCGTCCATCGCCACACCATATCGGTCAAGCTGTCGGCCCTCGAGCCGCGCTACGAGACGGCGCACGCCGCGACGTGCGTATCCGCGCTGACCGACCGGCTCGGGTCGCTCGCCAGCGCGGCGATGGCGGTGAACATCGGCCTGACCGTCGACGCGGAGGAGAGCGAGCGGCTCGACATGAGCCTCGACATCGTCGCCGCCGTCGCCGGCCATCGGCAGCTCGCCGGCTGGGACGGGCTGGGGATGGCGGTCCAGGCGTACAGCAAGCGTGCGGCGGCGGTGATCGACTGGGCACAGGCGCTGGGGGCCGCGACGGGGCGGCGGCTCCGCGTCCGGCTGGTCAAGGGGGCCTACTGGGACAGCGAGATCAAGCGGACGCAGGTCGAGGGCCTGAGCGACTATCCGCTGTTCACCCGCAAGGCGGCAACCGACGTGTCGTATCTCGCGTGTGCGGCGAAGATGCTGGCGTCGCCCAACATCTTCCCGGCATTCGCGACGCACAACGCGCTGACCGTGGCGACCATCCTCGACTGGGCCGGCGGCGCGCGCGACCGCTTCGAGTTCCAGCGCCTTCACGGCATGGGCGACGGGCTGTACGAGCGGCTGGTCCGCGAGGAAGGCTATGCCTGCCGCAGCTACGCGCCGGTCGGGGGGCACCGTGACCTCCTCGCCTACCTCGTCCGCCGCCTGCTCGAGAACGGGGCGAATTCGAGCTTCGTCCACCAACTCGCCGACAGCGCGGTCGACGACGCGACGCTGCTCGCCGACCCCGCGGCGAAGATCGCCGCGGTCGGGGGGACGCGGCATCCGAGCATTCCGCTGCCGCGCGACCTGTTTCCCGGGCGGGTCAACTCGGCGGGGCTCGACCTCGCCGATGCCGCGGTGCTGGCGGAGGTGGCGGCGGCGGTCGGTTCATCAACCCCTGTCATCACCGCGAAAGCGGGAACCCTTCGCCCGGAGCCCGAGGAGATAAGTCCCCGCTTGCGCGGCGATGACGACGCAGACCACGTGCGCGCCGCCGTCGCCGCCGCGCACGCCGCCTTCCCGACGTGGGACGCGACGCCGGCTGGCGACCGGGCGGCGATCCTCGAGCGCCTCGCCGATCTCCTCGAACGCGACTGCTCGCACCTGATGGCGCTGTGCGTCGACGAGGCACGCAAGACGATCCCCGACGCGCTCGGCGAGGTCCGCGAGGCGGTCGACTTCTGCCGCTATTACGCCGCGCAGGCGCGCGCGCACTTCGCGCCGGTCGACCTGCCCGGTCCGACCGGCGAGACGAACGCGCTCCGCCTTGCCGGCCGCGGCGTCTTCGCGTGCGTCGCGCCGTGGAACTTTCCGCTGGCGATCTTCCTCGGCCAGGTCGCCGCCGCGCTCGCCGCGGGCAATGCGGTCGTCGCCAAGCCCGCGCCGCAGACGCCGCGGATCGCCGCGGCGGCGGTCGCGCTCGCGCACGAAGCCGGGGTGCCTGTCGACGCGCTGCGGCTGGTGATCGGGGGCGGCGAGGTCGGCGCGGCGCTGGTCGCCGACCGTCGGGTCATGGGCGTGGCCTTCACCGGATCGACCGCGACGGCGCGCCGGATCGCGCGGACCCTGCTCGACGACGACACGCGGCCGCTCGTCCCGCTGATCGCCGAGACCGGCGGGCTCAATGCGATGATCGTCGATTCGACCGCGTTACCCGAACAGGTTGTCGTCGACGTCGTCACCAGCGCGTTCCGCTCGGCCGGGCAGCGGTGCTCGGCGCTCCGTCTCCTCCTCCTCCAGGAGGACATTGCCGAGCGGACGCTGGCGATGCTGGCCGGCGCGATGGATACGCTCGTCGTCGGCGATTCGGCCGATCCGCGCACCGACGTCGGTCCGGTGATCGACGCGGGTGCGTTCGATCGGCTCGAAACGTATCGCCAGTCGAGGCGCGAGCGGTGGATCCATACCGTCGCCGCCCCGATAATCGGCGACTTCGTCGCACCGACGGTCATTCGGCTCGACCGCGTTGCCGACCTGACCGCCGAATGGTTCGGCCCGATCCTCCACGTCGCGACGTGGCGCGCAGGCGATCTCGCGGCGACCGTCGCGGCGGTCAACGCGAGCGGCTACGGCCTGACGATGGGACTCCACAGCCGGATCGCGACGGCGGCGGCGACCGTCGCCGGGGCGGCGCGGGTCGGCAACCTCTACGTCAACCG
>CAXTQJ010000115.1:925-4225 GCA_964246245.1 uncultured Sphingomonadaceae bacterium | reverse complement strand
GCGCGGTGGTCGGCAGCCAGCCGTTCGGCGGCGAGGGCCTGTCGGGGACGGGCCCCAAGGCGGGCGGACCGCACTATCTGCCGCGCTTCGCCGTCGAGCGCGTCGTCTCGACCGACACGACCAGCGCAGGGGGCAACGCCAGCCTCCTCAGCTTGGCGGACGGCGGCATCTGAAACGGAATCGCGGCTGCGTCGTTGTGTGTCCCGAACGTAGGAGACGCTCGATGAAGATCAGACCCATGCTCGCCGCCATGGCCATCGCGACGGCGGTCGCGGCGGTGCCGGCGGCGGCCCAGTACGACCGCAACGGTTACGACCGCAACGGCTACAACCGCGACGGGTATAATCACGACGGCTACAATCACGATGGCTACAATCACGATGGCTACAATCGGCAGGGCTACGACCGAAACCGGCATTATTATCGCGACCGGCGGCAGGACTGCCGCCGTAGCAACGGCACGACCGGGACCATCGCCGGCGCGGTCGGCGGCGGGCTGATCGGCAATGCGGTCGGTGGCGGGACAATCGGCACGCTTGCCGGTGCCGGCGGCGGCGCGTTGCTCGGCCGCCACCTCGATCAGCGACACGACGCAGCGGAGAATCGTCGCAACGGCTGCTGATCCGGAAATCGGTTGTTGCACCGGCGTGATTTTACGTATAGAAACTCCGCATGAACGCGCCGGTGCCCGCTACCGATTTCGTCCTGCCGAAACCGCGGCGCGATTGGCCGCGCGCCCTGCGGTCGATGCGCCTCTTGCTCGCCGACAAGGACGACACCGTCCAGGTGTTCGAGATCATGCGGGCGCTCAACGGAACGGCGACGCGCGACGGCTATCTTCGCCTGCTCCGCACGGCGCAAGGTGGCCGGATCGCCTACCAGCGGCGCGAGTTGGCGGAGGTGCTCAACGATCGTGCCCGTCTCGCCGCGATGCCCGGTGACAGCCTTGCCGCTGCGTATCTGACCTTCACCGCGCGCGGCGAGATTACGCCCGACGGCCTCGCCGACGTCAGCCGGCAGGCGGCCAACACCGTAATCGACATGGCGCATCCGGTCGTCTGGTTCGGTCGGCGGATCCGCGACACCCATGATCTGTGGCACGTCGTCACCGGGTATGACCTGACCGCACTCGGCGAGGCGGCGCTCGTCGCTTTTTCATACGCGCAGACGCGTGCGCTCGGCTGGGCACTGATCGCGGTCAGTGCGGCGCTGCGCGGCGCGGTGCAATCGGGTCAACCATATGCCCGTGCGATCCACGAGGGCTACCGCCGCGGCAAGGCTGCGGCATGGCTTCCCGGCGAAGACTGGGAAGCGCTTCTCGCCGCGCCCCTCGCCGAGGTGCGCGCGCGGCTGCGGTTGACCCCGCCGACCGTGTTCGACGGCATTCCCGTCGCGGCGCGCAATCGGGTCCTGCCCAAGGCATAACCACCCGGCGATGCTTGCCGACTATCGTTCGCTGCGCGATGATGCCTGCCGCGGACACGGCGAACGCCGTTCCGCTAGATGCTGATCGTGGGGGCATTGATGCGGTTCTTGGGATTGACGCTGCTCGCTGCCGGTCTCGCTTCGGCGGCGGCGGCACAAACGATCACCGCACAGGTGCCGGCGACGGCGACCGCGGCTTTCGATGGCCGGATGATGCTGATCGTCTCGCCGCGCGCCGACCCCGAGCCGCGCTTTCAGGTCCAGCTCGAAGCGGTACCGGCAACGCCTTTCGTCTTCGGTCGGACAGTCGACGGCGTCGCGCCCGGAGCCGCGGTCACGATGGGCGACGACGGCGACGGCTGGCCGGTCGCGCGCCTGTCGCAGGTTCCGCCGGGCGAATACACCGTGCAGGCGGTCCTCAACCGCTACGACACCTTCCGCCGCGCCGAGGGACCGGCGGTCAAGCTCCCGCCCGACAGGGGCGAAGGCCAGCAATGGGCCGCGAAGCCCGGCAACCTCTATTCGACGCCGCGCCGCATCCGTCTCGGCCCGGGTGCCCCGGCGGTGACGCTCGCGCTCGACCACGTCGTCGCGCCCATCGCGCCGATCGCCGATACGCCATTCGTCAAGCACGTTCGGATCAAGAGCGAGCTGCTGTCGCGCTGGTGGGGGCGGCCGATGTATCTCGGCGCGTACGTCCTCCTGCCAGCCGGGTTCGACGCCCACCCGCACGCGCGCTTTCCGCTTATGGTCGACCACGGCCATTTCCCCGGGGGCGGCATCGCCGCATGGCGCGAGACGCCGCCCGACCCCGACCTCAAGCCCGACTATTCCGAGCGCTTCCACCTCGCCGGCTACAATCGCATCCAGCAGCAGGAGGCGTACGCCAATTATCTCAAATGGACGGCGAAGGATTTTCCGCGCTTCCTCGTCGTCGAGATCGAGCACGCCAACCCGTTCTACGACGACAGCTACGCGGTCAATTCGGCCAACCTCGGGCCGTACGGCGACGCGATCAACCACGAACTGATCCCGTACATCGAAGCGACGTTCCGCGGGATCGGGCAGGGCTGGGCGCGCTTCACCTACGGCGGTTCGACCGGCGGCTGGGAGGCGATGGCGACGCAGGTGTTCTACCCCGAGATGTTCAACGGCGCGTTCGTCGCCTGCCCCGATCCGATCGACTTCCACGGCTACACGACGATCAACCTCTACGCCGACCGGAACGCCTTCGTCCTGCCCGGCGTCGCGAAGGACACCGAGCAGCCGGCGATGCGCGACTACCTCGGCCGGACGCTCGCCACCCAGCGCGACGAGAGCCACCTCGAGGCGGTTCTCGGCGACCGCGGCCGGTCGGGGCAGCAGTACGACATCTGGAACGCGGTGTTCGGGCCGCGCGGGGCCGACGGCTATCCCGTCCCGGTGTTCGACAAGCGCAGCGGCGACATCGACCCCGCCGTCGTCGCCTACTGGCGCGACCATTACGACCTGACCCATATCGTCGAACGCGACTGGGCGACGCTCGGGCCGAAGCTCGCCGGGAAGCTCCACCTCTACGTCGGCTCGGCCGACACCTACTTCCTGACCGATGCGGTCTACTTCGCGCAGGACACGCTCGAGAAGCTGCGCGACCCGGCGTGGGGCGGTACGGCCGATTACGGCGATCGCGCCGAGCATTGCTGGAACGGCGACCACGGCCTGCCCAATGCCTATTCGCGGCTCCACTACATGACGATGTACCTGCCGCAGATCATGGCGCGGATCGCGGCGACCGCGCCGCCGGGGGCCGACCTGACCAGCTGGCGCTACTGATCGGCGGCTCGCCCGACGTGACCGAGATCGTCGCCCCCAATGGGACCGGCGACGCGCTCAAGC
>CAXTQJ010000115.1:0-915 GCA_964246245.1 uncultured Sphingomonadaceae bacterium | reverse complement strand
AGATCGTCGCCGCCGATGTCGGCGGCACGCACGCGCGCTTCGCTTTGGCGACGGTCGCCGGCGGGGGCGTCGCGGCGCTGGGGCCGGCGATGGTGCTGCGGACGGCCGATCACACCGACCTCGCTGCGGCGTGGACGGCGTTTGCCGCCGCCAACGGCCGCCCGCTGCCGCGCGCGGCGGCGATCGCCGTCGCCGGTCCCATCGGGGGCGACGCGCTCAAGCTGACCAACAACGCGTGGACCGTTCATCCAGCGACGCTCGCCACCGACCTCGGTATCGATCACGTGACTTTGGTCAATGATTTCGCCGCGGTCGCCCACGCCGTCACCGCCGTCGAGCCGGCGGTGCTGGTCCACCTCTGCGGTCCCGACCAACCGGTCGACCCGGACAAGGTCGTCAGCCTCGTCGGCCCCGGGACCGGCCTCGGTGTCGCCGCGCTCGTCGGCCTCCGCGTCGTCGCGACCGAGGGCGGGCACAGCGACTTCGCACCCGCCGACGCGGTCGACGATGCCGTCCTCGCCCGGCTGCGGCCGCGCTTCGGCCGCGTCTCGATCGAGCGCGTCGTCGCCGGGTCGGGGCTCGGGGAAATCTACCGCACCCTGGCCGCGCTCGACGGGGTCACCGTTGCGGCGTTCGACGACGTGGCGCTGTGGACGGCCGCGCTCGCCGGCAACGAGGCCCGTGCCGGCGCTGCGCTCGATCGCTGGTGCCGCATCCTCGGCGCGGCTGCGGGCGACATCGCTTTGACCCACGGCGGGTTCGGCGGCGTCGTCGTCGCCGGCGGGCTCGGGCTGCGCCTCGCCGCGCATCTGCCGCGGTCGGCCTTCGCTGCCGGCTTCGTCGCCAAGGGACGCCTCGAACCGCTGATGCGCCGCATCCCCGTCCGCATCCTGACCCATCGGCACCGAGCAGGCC
>CAXTQJ010000114.1:6739-7966 GCA_964246245.1 uncultured Sphingomonadaceae bacterium | reverse complement strand
ACCCCGCGGCGACGAGGGCGGCGACTGCCGCCGCGACGACCCGCGCCGGCGCGCCGTGCCGCCCGTGGCGCCGATTGCCGCCGATCGCGATGTGGCCGAGGTCGGGCACCTGGCCGGACTAGGAGCAACGGCGACGCGGCGCACTCGAAAAGCTCGAAGCCGCGTCCTCCCCCGCCGTGCATTTGCCGCCGCCGCCGCCCTCCGGCTACACGCCGAGCATGGATCCCCCCGAACCGCCGCACGACTGCCCGCTCTGCCCGCGTCTCGTCGCCTATCGCGAAGCCAACCGCGTCGTGCATCCCGACTGGTGGAACGCCCCCGTCCCCGGCTGGGGCGATCCCGACGCGTGGCTGGCGATCGTCGGCCTCGCGCCGGGCGTGACCGGGGCGAACCGCACCGGGCGGCCGTTCACCGGCGACCACGCGGGGATCATCCTCTACGACACGCTGGCGCGGTTCGGCCTGTCGCGCGGTGCTTTCGCCGCGCGGCCCGACGACGGGCTGGTGCTGACCGGCGCATTCATCACCAATGCCGTCCGCTGCGTGCCGCCGGAAAACAAGCCGGTGCCGGCCGAAATCCACACCTGCCGGCGGTTCCTCATCGCGCAGCTGGCGGCGCTGCCGCAGCTCGAGGTCGTCCTCGCTCTCGGCGCGATCGCGCATCAGTCGGCGGTCAAGGCGCTCGGCGGCAAGCTGCCCAAGACGCCGTTCGCCCACGGCGCGCTCCACCGCCTCCACACCGGGGTGACGCTGGTCGATAGCTACCACTGCTCGCGCTACAACACGAACACCGGTCGCCTGACCCCGGCGATGTTCGACGCCGCATTCGCCGCCGCGGTCGCCGCGCGGCGACCGGTTGCGGTGACGCCACCCCTCGCCTAACCACGGCGCGCACCGACAAGGGGGGCTTATGCTGAGGACAATCGTCGCCATGGCCTGCGCTGCCGCCGGAGCCGCCGCCACCGCGCAGGCGGCCGACCCCTATCTCTGGCTCGAAAGCGTCGACTCGCCGCGCGCGATGGCGTGGGTCGCGGCGCGCAACGCCTATTCGACCGGCGTCCTCGAAGCCGACCCGAACTACGCCGCGAACTACGCCGACGCGCTGGCGATCGGCGGAGCGAAGGACCGCATCCCGACGCCCGAGTTCATCGCCGGGCAGATCTACAACTTCTGGCAGGATGCCGACCACCTGCGCGGCATCTGGCGGACGACGAGCCTTGGCGACTAC
>CAXTQJ010000114.1:0-6729 GCA_964246245.1 uncultured Sphingomonadaceae bacterium | reverse complement strand
GTCCCGGCCTGGCGGACGATCCTCGACGTTGATGCCCTCGGCCAGGCCGAGGGCAAGAGCTGGGTGTGGAAGGGTGCGAACTGCCGTCAGCCCGACGAGCGCCGCTGCCTGATCGCGCTGTCGGACGGGGGCGAGGACGCGACGACGCTGCGCGAGTTCGACCCTGTCGCCGGCACGTTCGTCACCGGCGGCTTCACGCTGCCCCACGGCAAGCAGTCGGCGGCGTGGGAGGATGACGACCATTTGCTTCTCGCCCGCGAATGGGCGGCGGGCGACCTGACGTCGTCGGGCTATCCGTTCATCGTCAAGCGCCTGGCGCGCGGCGCACCGCTGGCGGCGGCGACGGAGGTCTTCCGCGGCACCACGGCGGACGGCGGCTACGGCGTCGAGCCGAGGACGTACCACGACGGGGCCGGACACCGCCTCGCGATCATCATCCGCCCGCTCGACACCTTTCGCAGCGAAATCCACGTCGTTACGCCGCGCGGGGTCGAACGGCTCGCCGTCCCGGCCAAGGCGGACGTCGTCGGCCTCGTCGCGGGCCGTATCGTCGTCCGCCTCGACGAGGCATGGGCGGCCGGCGGCGCGACCCTGCCGGCGGGATCGCTCGCCGCGCTCGACCTCCCCGCCGCACTGCGCGACCCGGCCACGTTGCACCCGGCGCTGATCTGGGCACCCGGACCGCGCGACGCGCTCGAAGACGCGGTGACGACGAAGGACCACCTGCTCGTCGCGACGCTCGACAACGTCCGCGGGCGCGCGTGGAGCTTCGCGCCGACGTCGGCCGGCTGGACGAAGACGCGGATCGACCTGCCCGACAACCTCGCGGTCCGTCTCGGCGACGGCGACACGCGGTCGGACCGCGCCTTCCTGACGACGAGCGGCTTCCTCGATCCCCCGGCGCTCGCGCTGGTCGACGCCGGCGCCGGCACCCTGACGACGATCAAGACATTGTCGGCCAAGTTTGACGCGAGCCGCGACGTCGTCGAGCAACGCGAAGCCGCGTCGAGCGACGGGATCAAGATCCCCTACTTCGTCGTCCACCGCCGCGACATCGTCTACGACGGGACGACGCCGACGCTGCTGACCGCATACGGCGGCTTCCAGGTCAGCCGCACCCCCGACTATTCGGCGGCGACCGGCAAGCTGTGGCTCGAGAAGGGCGGCGCCTTGGTGCTTGCCAATATCCGCGGCGGCGGCGAGTTCGGTCCGGCGTGGCACGAGGCCGGGCTCGGCGTAAAGCGCCAGATCATCTACGACGACTTCGCCGCCGTTGCCCGCGACCTGATCGCGCGCAAGATCACTTCGCCGCGCCGCCTCGGCATCCAAGGCGGGTCGAACGGCGGGCTGCTGATGGGGGTCGAATTCACCCAGCACCCCGAGTTGTGGGGCGCGGTCGTCATCCAGGTGCCGCTGCTCGACATGATCCGCATCGGCAAGATCGCCGCCGGCGCGTCGTGGCAGGGCGAATACGGCGATGTCGACGCCGACCCGGCGGTAATGGCGTTCTGGCGCAGGACCTCACCGTACGACAACCTCCGCCCCGGCGTCGCCTATCCCGAGCCGTTCATCTTCACGACGACCAAGGACGATCGTGTCGGGCCCCAGCACGCGCGCAAGTTCGCCGCGCGGCTCGAGGCGATGGGCTATCATTTCTACTACTACGAGAATACCGAGGGCGGGCACGGCAGCGGTGCCGACCTCCGCCAGACGGCGCACACCACCGCGCTGACGATGACCTATCTGCAGAAGAAGCTGATGGACCGGTAACGGCAGCGATCGTCGCACGTGACGGCGACCGGGCGGGGTGACAGCAGCGCCTTCGTTCCCTAAGTGTTCGGGGCGATGGCCTCCGTTCCCGTTCCCGCGCCGAGTGTTCCTGGCGAGCCGCCGTACATGGACGGCCTCAACGCGCCGCAGCGGGAGGCCGTCCTCACGACCGAAGGGCCGGTTCTGCTCCTCGCCGGCGCGGGCACCGGCAAGACGCGCGCGCTGACGTCGCGCCTTGCGCACATCATCTACACCCGGCGTGCGTGGCCGTCGGAGATCCTCGCGGTCACCTTCACCAACAAGGCGGCGCGCGAGATGCAGCACCGGATGGCCGGGCTTCTCGGCGGCATGGCGGAAGGAATGCCGTTCCTCGGCACCTTCCACGCGGTGGCGGCGCGGATGCTGCGGCGGAATGCCGGGCTGGTGGGGCTCGAGAGCAATTTCTCGATCCTCGACACCGACGATCAGTTGCGGCTGCTCAAGCAGGTCCTGGCCGAGGCGAACGTCGACGAGAAGCGGTGGCCGGCGAAGGGCCTCGCCGGGCTGATCGACCGGTGGAAGAACCGCGGCTGGGTGCCGGGCGCGGTGCCGGCGAGCGAGGAAGGCGGCTACGACAACAAGTCGATTCCCCTCTACGCGCGCTATCAGGAGCGGTTGATCGGTCTCAACGCCGCCGATTTCGGCGACCTGCTGCTCCACATGCTGACGATCTTCACGGCGCACCCCGATGTGCTCGCCGAGTACCAGCGGCGGTTCAAGTACGTCCTCGTCGACGAGTATCAGGACACTAACGTCAGCCAGTACCTGTGGCTGCGCCTGCTCGCACAGGAGCGGCGCAACATCTGCTGCGTCGGCGACGACGACCAGTCGATCTATTCGTGGCGCGGGGCCGAGGTGGCGAACATTCTCCGCTTCGACAAGGACTTTCCTGGCGCGACGGTCATCCGCCTCGAACAGAACTACCGCTCGACACCGCATATCCTCGGCGCGGCCGGCGGGCTGATCGCGAAGAACAGCGGCCGGCTCGGCAAGACGCTGTGGACCGAGCGCAACCACGGGGATCGTGTCAGGGTCGTCGGCGTGTGGGACGGACCCGAGGAGGCGCGGCTGACCGGCGACGCGATCGACCGGCTGAGCCGCGAGGGCGCGAGCCTCAACGACATGGCGATCCTCGTCCGCGCCCAGTTCCAGACGCGCGAGTTCGAGGACCGCTTCATCACCACCGGCACCCCGTACAAGATCGTCGGCGGCTTCCGCTTCTACGAGCGCGCCGAGGTCCGCGACGCGATCGCCTACCTGCGCGTCGTCGTCCAGCCGAGCGATGGGCTGGCCTTCGAGCGCATCGTCAACGTCCCCAAGCGCGGGCTCGGCGACAAGGCGCTGCAGGCGCTTCACGCCTATTCGCGGACGTCGGGCCGGCCGCTGTCGGCGGCGGCGAGCGCGCTGGTCGAGACCGACGAGTTGACGCCCGCCGCGCGGCGGTCGCTGCGCACCTTCCTCGCCGATCTCGCGCGCTGGCGCGGGCAGGTCGACGCGCTGCCCCATGCCGAGCTGGCGCGGATCATCCTCGAAGAATCGGGCATGGTCGCGATGTACCAGGCGCAAAAGTCGACCGAGGCCGACGGCCGCCTCGACAACCTGATCGAGCTGACCCGCGCGATGGAGGAGTTCGAGTCGCTGACCAGCTTCCTCGACCACGTCAGCCTGGTCATGGAAAACGACCAGGCGACCCACGAGGAGCGCGTCACGATCATGACCCTTCACGCGGCGAAGGGGCTCGAGTTCGACCACGTCTTCCTCGTCGGCTGGGAGGAGGGCGTCTTCCCGTCGCAGCGCGCATTGGACGAGGGCGGCAACGCATCGTTGGAAGAGGAACGGCGGCTGGCGTATGTCGGGATCACCCGGGCGAAGCGCGCCGCCACGATCAGCCACGCCGCCAACCGCCGCATCTACGGCCAGTGGACCTCGTCGATCCCGTCGCGCTTCGTCAGCGACCTGCCCGACGACCATATCGAGGTGTCAAGCACGCTGAGCGGCGGCCCGAGCCTGTGGCGCGCCGCGCTCGCCGGAGCCGACCCCTTCGCCGACGTGACCCGCGGCACCGGCCGCGGCCCCGGCTGGGCCCGCGCAACCGAGCGCGGCGGCGCGAGCGTCCCCGGCCGCGGCGGCCTCCAGATCGAAGCCAAGGCGAGCGCGGTCAGCATCGGCGTGCCGGGCCGCAAGGACGTCCAGGTCGGCGCGCGCGTGTTTCACTCCAAGTTCGGCTACGGCGCGGTGACGGCGCTCGACGGCAACAAGCTCGAGATCGATTTCGAGCAGGCGGGGGCGAAGCGTGTGTTGGACAGCTTCATCGAGGTGGTGGCGTAGCGCTGCGATGGGCGGAAAGCAGCCGGGCCGGTGAAGGGCGGACCGCAGCACGTTGCCGACACCCGTCGCTGCGCTGAGCTCACACCGTGCGTGAACCAGACTTTGAGATCGACGGATGGTCCCTTGACGATGGGGAGGCTTACCACGCGGCATGGCCCGAAACATTCGGGCTATCTGAGCGACACTGGCGGGAAAGCCTGCAGCCTGGTGACCTCGCCAAGCTCATCTTCCGGATTGACGTTTACAGTGGGGACGAGCGTATTGCTGTAGAGCGGATGTGGGTACTGGTCCGGGAGCTGATCCCTGGCGGCTATCTCGGTGTGCTCGATAACGAACCGACGTCTGTCGCCGAAAACGACGGTTTGTGGGTCGGCACCGAGCTTCCATTTTCGGCGAAGCACGTCATCGATGTCGGTGAGCGCGACGCAAACAGCATAGCCCTCGCTCGGCAAGAACCGCGAAGGCGCTGGTCGAGAGGGTAGCTCCCGGTGTCCGCCTAAAGGGCGCAGCAGCAGGCCGCGAACGTCCGCGCCCTGGGCGCAAACCGCCTCTATCCCACGCCGGCGAAAATCTCCTCCGCCGTTATCGTCACCGCCGGATCGCGTAGAATCAGCGGCTGGCCGGGGAGGTGGACGACAGAGCGCCATTCGTTTTCGCCGGTGCGCTCAAAGGTAGTGAACGCCATGCGCGCGGGATGGATGAAGACGATCGTGTCGACGCTGGGCAGGCGCTGATACTCGTCGAGCTTGGCCCCGTAATCGGTCTGCTCGGTCGAGGGCGATAGGATCTCGATGAGGACTTTGGGATAGCGCAGCACCATTGCCTCGACTTCGCTCGGCCCGAGATCGCGTGGATCGCAGTAGATCGCCACGTCGGGCAGGCGGTAGGTGAACTCGGTGACGGCCAGCCCCATGTCGGCGGCGAAAGCGTCGCACGGACCGCCCTGCAGGCGTTCCTTCAGCCGCCACAGCAGGTTGCCCATGATTTGGACGTGCCGGCGGTTGGCCCGCGCCATCATGCGGACCTCGCCGTCGACCAGCTCGTACTTGCCGTCGCGTGTGGCGTGGCTGGCGAGGAACTGCTCGATCGTCAGCTTCGGGGGCGGTGCTTCGGCCTGAGTCGCCATGCGTTCGTCTCCTGCGCATCGACGATACACGGCTAGAGAGCGCGCTTCCATGCCCCCGGTCTGGTTCATGCCTATGTCAGTAGAAGAAGCGTTCCTCGACGATCCGGCCGTCCCGGATCGTGTACAGCGCGACCTCGTCCATCTGCTGGCGGTCGCCCGATTCCTTGTTGGTGATGTCCATCGTCCAGCGGATGGCGATCTGGTCGCCGTTGACGTAGGGGCCGTCGGTCGTCGTGCCGTGGACCTCGTGGTTGGCGTACCACCACGCGCTCTTGCCCATGACCGCTTGCCTGCCCTCGAGGCGCGCCATCGGGCCGTCCATCGCCTCGACCGAGACGACGTCGTCGGCCCAGTATTTCTCGCCGATATGGAAGTCACCCGCGCGGGTCATGGCGACCATGTCGGCGGCGATTTCGCGAATGTCCATGTGACCGCTCCCTTGTCCCGAGTCGAACGAGAACATAGCATGTACGACGTGACGGGGGAATGACAGTCGGCGACAGCGCGGCTATGCCCGGGGCATGATCGAGATCACCCCGCAGATCGTCGCCGACCATGGCCTCAGCCCGGCCGAATACGACGCCGTGGTCGGCGCGCTCGGGCGGACGCCCAACCGGCTCGAGCTCGGCATCTTCTCGGTGATGTGGTCCGAACACTGCAGCTACAAGTCGAGCCGCCGCCACCTCAAGAAGCTGCCGACCGAGGCCCCGTGGGTCATCTGCGGCCCCGGCGAGAACGCCGGGGTGATCGATATCGGTGACGGCGACGCGGCCATCTTCAAGATGGAGAGCCACAACCACCCGAGCTTCATCGAGCCGTACCAGGGTGCGGCGACCGGCGTCGGCGGCATCCTCCGCGACGTGTTCACCATGGGGGCACGGCCGGTCGCCAACCTCAACGCGCTGCGCTTCGGCTCGCCCGACGCGCCGCGGATGAAGCACCTGATCAAGGGCGTCGTCGCCGGCATCGGCGGCTACGGCAACTGCGTCGGCGTGCCCACCGTCGGCGGCGAGGTCAACATACACCCCGCGTACAACGGCAATATCCTCGTCAACGCGATGACCGTCGGCGTCGCGCGGCAGGACAAGATTTTCTACAGCGCCGCCGCCGGGGCCGGGAACCCGGTCGTCTACGTCGGGTCGAAGACCGGACGCGACGGCATCCACGGCGCGACCATGGCGAGCGCCCAGTTCACCGAGGGCGACGAGGACAAGCGGCCGACAGTCCAGGTCGGCGATCCGTTCACCGAGAAGCTGCTGATCGAGGCGTGCCTCGAACTGATGGCGTCGGACGCCATCGTCGCGATCCAGGACATGGGCGCGGCGGGCCTGACGTCGTCGAGCGTCGAGATGGCGTCGAAGGGCGGGGTCGGGATCGAGCTCGACATGGGGGCGGTGCCGTGCCGCGAGCCGGGCATGACGCCGTACGAGATGATGCTGAGCGAGAGCCAGGAGCGGATGCTCATG
>CAXTQJ010000113.1:0-8000 GCA_964246245.1 uncultured Sphingomonadaceae bacterium | reverse complement strand
ACCCCTCCCCCCACACCCTCTCGATCCTCGTCGACAACGAGGCCGGCGGCCTCGCGCGGATCGTCGGGCTGTTCTCGGCGCGCGGGTACAACATCGAGAGCCTGACCGTCGCCGACGTCTCCGCCGACCACGCGGTCAGTCGCATCACCGTCGTCACCAGCGGGCCGCCGGCAGTGATCGAGCAGATCATGGCGCAGCTCGACCGCCTCGTCCCCGTCCACCGCGTCCTCGACCTGACCGCGCTCGGCCCCCACGTCGAGCGCGAGATGGCGCTGGTCAAGGTCGCCGGCACCGGCGACAAGCGCGTCGAGGCGCTGCGCCTCGCCGACATCTTCCGCGCGCGCCCCGTCGACACGACGACCGGCAGCTTCGTCTTCGAGGTGTCGGGGTCGACCGAAAAGGTCGACAGCTTCGTCGCGCTGATGCGCGAGGTCGGGCTGGTCGAGGTGGCGCGGACGGGGGTGGTGGCGATCGCGCGGGGACCGGAGGCGGCATGACGGACGCCCGTGCCGTCGCACGCCGCCGCGTCTCCGGTCGCGTCCCGCCGCGGCAGCGGTCGCATCGGCCTCCGCCGCTGTCGTGCGGGCGTCGCGCCATCCGCCGTGTCGAACCGCGCCGACGCCGGTCGGGGTATTTACGATTTGTTAAGGACTGAGGCTCTTGCGGCGCTTACTTCGCTTATTTGTTAACGTCCGGCAACACTTCGAACAGGGATGACCATGCGCGTCTACTACGACTCCGATGCCGACCTCGGCCTGATCCGCGGCAAGAAGGTCGCCATCGTCGGCTACGGCAGCCAGGGCCACGCCCACGCCCAGAACCTCCGCGACAGCGGCGTCGCCGAGGTCATCGTCGCGCTGCGCCCCGGCTCGGCGAGCGCGGCCAAGGCGGAGGGCGCGGGCTTCACCGTGATGACCAACGCCGACGCCGCCGCCCACCCCGACATCGTCATGGTCCTCGCCCCCGACGAGCACCAGGCGGCAATCTATGCCGGCGACCTTGCCGCCAACATGAAGCCGGGCAGCGCCCTCGCCTTCGCTCACGGCCTCAACATCCACTTCCAGCTGATCGAGCCGCGCCCCGACCTCGACGTCTTCATGGTCGCGCCGAAGGGCCCCGGCCACACCGTCCGCAGCGAGTACGTCAAGGGCGGCGGCGTCCCGTGCCTGATCGCCGTCCACCAGGACGCCAGCGGCAACGCCCACGACGTCGGCCTGGCCTATGCCAGCGCGGTCGGCGGCGGCCGGTCGGGGATCATCGAGACGACCTTCCGCGAGGAGTGCGAGACCGACCTGTTCGGCGAGCAGGTCGTGCTGTGCGGCGGGCTGACCAGCTTGGTCATGGCCGGGTTCGAGACACTGGTCGAGGCCGGCTATGCGCCCGAGATGGCGTACTTCGAGTGCCTCCACGAGGTGAAGCTGATCGTCGACCTGATGTACGAGGGCGGCATCGCCAACATGCGCTACTCGATCTCGAACACCGCCGAGTTCGGCGACTACGTCACCGGCCCGCGGATCATCACCGACGCGACCAAGGCCGAGATGAAGCGGGTGCTGGCCGACATCCAGGGCGGGCGCTTCGTCCGCGACTTCATCCTCGACAACCGCGCCGGCAACCCCGTGCTCAAGGCCGAGCGCTCGCTCCAGGCGCGCCACGAGATCGAGGCGGTCGGCGGCCGCCTGCGCGCGATGATGCCGTGGATCACCAAGAACGCCCTGGTCGACAAGGCGAAGAACTGAGGCGCCTACACGTCGAGCATCCCGGTTCGGATGCGGACGCTCTTCATCGCCACCTGCACCTCGATCAGGAACAGGATCAGCCCGGCGATGAGCAGCGCCATCGCGACGACGAACAGCGTCGCGACCGTCGTCGCCGCGCTGAACGGCGTGAAGTTGTCGACGAACAGGATGGCGACGACGACGCAGACGAACAGCGCCGAGCAGGTGCACAGCCCGATCGCCCAGTGCGCCGCCGTCGTTCGCCGGCCGAGCATCCCGAGCTCGACCGCCGCCCGCCGCCGCGCCGCCGGCTCGTAACCGGCGATCTCGCCCTCAAGCCGGCGGGCGCGGTCGATCACGCGGCCGAGGCGATTGGTCAGGACGTTAAGGATCGATGCGATGCCGGTCAGCAGGAACACCGGGCCAAGCGCCAGCTGGATGTTATGCGCGATCGTATCGACATTGCCGGTCATGGCAGCCCCTCCACGGCCCGTCCGCGGAAGGGTCATGCCATGCGGCCTGCGCCGCGACCAGTCAGGCGCGCACGGCCGCGCGCCGCCGGACGGCGGTGCCGACTGCGGCGAACCCGATCATCAGCATCGCCCACGTCGACGCTTCGGGAACGGTGGCCGCGAAGGCGAAGCGCAGGTCCGGCACGCCGTCGCCAGGCTGGACGAAGGTACGGGACGACAGGCTGGCGAAGGCCGCCGTGGCCGCTGGCCGATACGGTTTGACGCTGTTGGCGCTAACGATGTTGTTCGTGCCGCTGACGTTCAGGTTGGTACTGTGGGCCGACCCCGGCATCGTCGACACGACGTTACCGGTGATGATGCTGTCGACGCAATCGAGGCACGCGATCCCCTGGGTGGCAGAGGTATAGACCACGTTATCGGTGATCTGGATGCGCAGTCCGCCGCCGCCGCTCTGGAACGATGTGAAGCCCTGGGTATGGCCGGACGCGGCATTGTGGGTGACAACGATGTCGGACTGGATTGGATTGCCGGTGACGCTCCACAACTGGATGCAGTCGGCGTGCGCTGTCGGCCCCGGATCGCCCGCGGAACAGTTGTTGTAGCTTGCCGTGACAAAATGGCTGTCGGAGATATCGATACCATCTGAACTTGAGTCAGTGACCTTGTTGCGCGTCGCGAGGCCGGTCGTGACTGAGCCGAATACGACGCCGGCACGCAAGCCACTGAATTTGCCGGACGATACCTCCGCGTTGGTCGTGCCGTCGAACACTACGCCATAGTCATCGGCTTCTCCGGTGACGGTCTGCTTATCAAACCAGATATTGCTGCCGCCGTAGACAAGAGCGGCCTTAGTATAGCCCACGTCGCCAGCAAGATTGAATACGCCACCGCTGACCTTGACGTTGCTGACGTTGTTGAACTGCAGCGTGTTCGTGAACACCGCCTGCGCGGCGTTAATCGTGACGACTTTCGAAAAGTTTGCATTGGACAGCCGGGTCGCGCCGAAGGTGCCGATTAAGCGCAACGTGTCCCCACTCTTCGCCGCCTTGAACGCGGCGTTGAAGTTACCCGGTGTGACAATGACCGTCGCGGCTGCAACGGGACGAGCGACCGCACATGACACTAACGCGGCACCAACGGTGCCGATAAACAAACTATTTACCATGATTTCCCACCCTTAGCAAACAACCATACTGCGACGCATCTTGGCAAGAAACGCCGTTACGACAGCGAAAACTTCGCTCCCACCGCGAAGTGCAATCATGGTTATCGGCGAGACATTAATATCGAAATAATTCGAAGTCCGATGGTGAGCGGCATGAGCGCGCGGAATCGCTCGTCTGCGGCTCGACACGACCAGGGGTCGCTGTTAGCAGAAGACATGCCGGTCTTCCGACTTACCCGCCCCTAGGCGCGCGCTCCGCTGGAAGCGCCGCAACCGTGGGGCATCGTCCGGCGACAGACACGGCAATCCAGGACGAAGGGGCTCGGCGATGACCGACCAGATCCGCATCTTCGACACGACCCTGCGCGATGGCGAGCAGTCGCCCGGCTGTTCGATGAACCTCGAGGAGAAACTGCGCGTCGCGGCGCAGCTCGAGGCGCTCGGCGTCGACATCATCGAGGCCGGTTTCGCCATCGCCAGCGAAGGCGACTTCGCCGCGATCCGCGAGGTCGCGCGACAGTGCGAGCGCGCGATCGTCGCCAGCCTCGCCCGCGCCGCGGCGGGCGACATCGACCGCGCGTGGGCGGCGGTCAAGGGGGCCCGCCGGCCACGCATCCACACCTTCATCGCCACCTCGCCGCTCCATATGCGGGTCAAGCTCGGCCTTGCGCCCGAGGCGGTGCTCCACGCGATCCAGCGGTCGGTCGGCCACGCGCGCAACCTGTGTCCCGACGTCGAGTGGTCGGCCGAGGACGCGACGCGGTCGGACCCCGATTTCCTCGCGCGTGCCGTCGAGACCGCGATCCGCGCCGGGGCGAGCACGATCAACCTGCCCGACACCGTTGGCTACGCCACGCCCGAGACCTACGGCGCGATGTTCCGCGACGTGATCGACCGGGTGCCGAACGCCGATGAGGCGCTGTTCTCGACGCATTGCCACAATGATCTCGGTCTTGCCGTCGCCAACACGCTCGCGGCGATCATGGCCGGGGCGCGCCAGGTCGAGGCGACGGTCAACGGCATCGGCGAGCGGGCCGGAAATGCCGCGGTCGAGGAGATCGCGATGGCGCTCCACGTCCGCCGCGACGTCATGCCGTTTGCGACCGGCGTCGTCGCGACCGAGATTACCCGCGCCAGCCGGCTGGTCAGCGGCATCACCGGCATGGCGGTCCAGGCGAACAAGGCGATCGTCGGAGCCAATGCCTTCGCCCACGAGAGCGGCATCCACCAGGACGGGATGATCAAGGACGCGTCGACCTACGAGATCATGACCCCCGACAGCGTCGGCCAGGGCGCGACCAACCTCGTCCTCGGCAAGCACTCGGGCCGTGCCGCCTTCCGCCAGAAGCTCGACGCGCTCGGTTATAGCCTGTCGGACAACGAGTTCGGCGACGCCTTCCGGCGGTTCAAGGACCTTGCCGACGCCAAGAAGCAGGTGTGGGACGAGGACATCGTCGCGCTGGTCGACGACGAGGTGCTCCGCGGCCATGACGCGATCCGGCTGATCGAGGTCGAGGTTTATTGCGGCTCGACCGGTCCGCAGCGCGCCGTCCTGACCCTGTCGATCGACGGCGTCGAGACGACTGCGGCGGTCCGGGGCAATGGCCCGGTCGACGCCCTGTTCGCCGCCGTCCGCAAGATCGTGCCCCACGACGGCGCGACCCTCCAGCTCTACCAGGTCCACGCGGTGACCGAAGGGACCGACGCCCAAGCCGAGGTCAGCGTCGTCCTCGCCGAGGACGGCCGGACCGTCCGCGGGACCGGGGCCGACGTCGACACGCTCGTCGCCAGCGCCCGGGCCTACGTCAACGCCCTCAACAAGCTCATGGTCAAGCGCGGACGGAGCGCGCTGGGGGCGATGGCGGGCTAAGTGGGGGCATATACCGCGACGCCGATACGTCCGGCGGTCGCCTTCAATCGTCGATCACGGGTCCACAACTGGGCTTCATCGGTCAGCATTGTCGACGCCAGCAGATGAACGTCGACATAACCAAGACCAGATGAATGGAGCTTTGCACTTTCGATCATACCTGTGACTTCTTCGTGACCGGCAATGACCGCGCGTTCAAGTCTTCGGAATTCGGCAATGGTCTTGCGACGGTCGTGCAGACTACCGAGAGCGATTTCCGCCAAGATGTAATCATGCATCAAAAGCGCCTCTTCGTGAAGCAAGGCGACCATCTGTGGGATCGAACGATGCAGATGATCGATCCAAACCGACGCGTCGGCGAGAATCATGCCGGGTCGGCCACCTCATGAGGCTCGCCGACCGACGGGTCGGGGTTGAGGTAATCGGGCGGGCGACGTCGCGGTGCCGCCCACGCCGTCGGATCACTGCCGCCCAACCTCGCCAAGCGCCGCGCGGCTTCGCGCGCCAGATATGCCTTCAACGCAATCTCGATGACTGCCGACTTTTCTTTCACCCCGGCATACTCGATTGCTGCGGCGATCAACTCGTCATCCAAGGTCACTGTTGTGCGCACTAGCGCCTCCTGGGCACGGGTAATGACATCATATGATGCGTAAATCAATGCCTCACTTGACGCCATTGATCCCCAGGTCGCGGATCAGCGCCGCCAGCAGGTACGTCCGTGGCACGATGCTCGCCGCGTCGACGAACTCGCCGTCGCTGTGGAAGCCGCCGCCGACCGGGCCGAGGCCGTCGAGTGCCGGCACTCCCTTGGCCGCCGCCAGCGCGCTCTCCGATGCGCCGCCGTTGCCGCCGGTGGCGAGCGTCCGCCCGGTCGCGGCGTAGAGCCCGATCGCGCGCGCCGCGAGCGCGTCGGTCGCGGGGTTGTTCGGCAGCGGCGGAAACGCCGCCTCGCGGACGATCCTGACCGTCGTTCCCGGCACCGCGACCTTGGCCGCCGCCGCTTCGAGCTGCCGCTGGACGTCGTCGGCCTGGCCCGCCGCACGCGGCCGGACGCTGAACGTCGCGGTCGCGTGGTCGGGGATGATGTTGTTGCGCGTGCCCGCCGACAGCAAGGTCAGGTTGACCGTCAGCCCCTCGCCGGCGTGCGGGAAAGCGTCGTAGCCCTGGAGCTGGTGGAGCAGCTCGACCGCGGCGTTGCGCCCGTCCTGCGGCGCGACCCCGGCGTGCGCCGCCTTGCCGGTGACGTCGATGGTGAACACCGTCGAGCCCTTGCGCCACACGGTCAGCTTGTCGGGCGCATCGCCGGGTTCGAGGTTCAGCTCGACGTCGGCGGTGCCGAGCAGCCGGTCGATCAGCGCGCGCGTCCCCGGCGACCCGCGTTCCTCGCTCGTCTCGATGAGCAGCGTGATCGTGCCGAAGTCGGTGAAGCCGCTTGCCTGCAACAATTCGAGCGCGGTGATCGCCTCGACCACCCCGCCCTTCTCGTCGCCGACGCCGGGGCCGTGGAGGCGCGTCCCGTCGTTCGAGAAATGCCATTTGGCGACGGTGCCGGGGCCGAAGACGGTGTCGATGTGGCCGATCAGCAGGATGCGCCCCCGGCCCGTTCCCTTCAATGTCGCGACGGTGTTGTCGGCGAGACCGGGAGCCTCGGCGGCAACGGTCTCGACCGCCATGCCGAGCGCCTTCAACCGCGGGCCAAGCACCGCCATGACCTTGCGGCCGCCATCGGCGTCGCCGGTGCCGGAATCGATGTCGACGACCTGCTGCAGCAACGCGAGCTGGCCGGCCGCGGCCGCCTTGGCCGCCGCGAGCAGCGAATCGGCGGCGACGGCGGGCGTGGCGAGCGCCGCGCCGATCGCTGCCGTCGCGCCCCAGCGGGCGATGCGGCGAACCGGAGCGGCAAAAACAGGTTTGGAAGTTGATGAAGGCGACGCCACGGGCGGGGCGACGCCCCTGGAGCCGAGCGATGGGTGGCAACCATTTCGGTTAGCAAGGCATCGGCGAGGGCGCGGGGCGATGATCATGGTTCCACGCTATCGCTTTTGGGGTGTGTAGGACAGCTCAACTTCCGTTTCGCCCCGTGTAGGAAAGGTCAACTTCCGTTGCCGCGGTCCGCGCCGCAGCCCCTGGCGCGGCAGCCGCGCGTCGAGCGCCGCGATCAGGGCATCGATCGTCGCCAGGCGCGCGAGCGCGGCGGCATCGAGCAGGATGGTGACCGTGCCGTGGTCGTCGCATGCGATCAGCGGCAGCGGCGCGGTGGCGAGATCGGGGTAGGCGCGCGGAAATCGGGACGGTGGAAGAAGGCGACGCCAAGCGACAGGCGGCGGAGGTAGGCGCGCCATGCCGGCTTCATCGCGACCGCACCATAGGTCGTGGCGCACAGACTGCACGGATAGGTCGCCGGGCTGACGACCTTGTGGACGATCAACAGGCGAAGGGAGGCGGGGAGCGTCGTCGGCCGGGCGCTCATCGCCGCCCGAACAGCTTCTCGAGGTCGGCCGTCGCCAGCTTGACCCACGTCGGGCGGCCGTGGTTGCACTGGCCCGAGTGCGGCGTCACCTCCATCTCGCGGAGGAGGGCGTTCATCTCGGCGACCGACAGGGCACGGCCGGCGCGGACGCTGCCGTGGCACGCCATCGTCGCGGCGACGGCGTCGAGGCGTTCCTTGAGCGCGAGGCCGTGATCGAACGCGGCGAGATCGTCGGCGAGGTCGCGGACGAGCGCGGCGGCGTCGCCCCCCCCGCGCGCCGCCGGCCCCCCCCGGCCGCGCC
>CAXTQJ010000112.1:0-8046 GCA_964246245.1 uncultured Sphingomonadaceae bacterium | reverse complement strand
AAATTGTGCCAGTCGTCCTCGATCTCGGGACCGTCGGCGACGGCAAAACCCAGGTCGGCGAAGATTTCGGCAAGCTCGTCCATGACCTGGCTGACGGGGTGGATCGTGCCCGCCGGTTCCGGCGACACCGGCAGCGTCAGGTCGAGGCGCTCGGCGGCAAGGCGTGCGTCGAGCGCGGCGGCGTCAAGCGCGGACTTGCGTTCGGCGATCGCCGCGGCGACGCCGTCGCGCAGCGCGTTGAGCCGCGGCCCCTCGACCAGTCGGGCGTCGGGGGCCATCGAACCCAAGGTCTTCATCAGCGCCGTCACCGATCCCGCCTTGCCCAGCGCCGCGACACGCACCGCGTCGAGCGTGGCAAGGTCAGGCGCGGCGGCGATCGTCGCGAGCAAGTCGGCGTGGTCGGTCATCGCCGCTGCCTAGCGCGGCGGCCCGCGCGGCGGAAGAGCCGCGAACCGTCCGCCGGGATCAGGCGGCGAGCGCCGGCTTGCTGTCGATCGCCGCCTGCGCCTGGCGCGCGATCGTGCGGAAGGCGTCGGGCTCGTGCATCGCGAGGTCGGCGAGCATCTTCCGGTCGAGTTCGACGCCGGCGAGCTTCAGTCCGTGCATGAAGACGCCGTAGGTCAGCCCCTCCTCGCGCACGGCGGCGTTGATCCGCTGGATCCACAGCGCGCGGAAGTTGCGCTTCTTCACCTTGCGGTCGCGGTAGGCGTACTGCCCCGCCTTCTCGACCGCCTGCCGCGCGACGCGGATGGTGTTCTTGCGCCGGCCGTAATAGCCCTTGGCGGCTTCGAGAACCCGCTTGTGGCGGGCGTGCGAGGTTACCCCGCGTTTGACACGTGCCATCGCGGACCTCCTAGCGCTTCAGGCCGTAAGGAGCCCACAGCTTGATCGTCCGGGCGTCGGGCTCGGAAATCTCGGTGGCTCCGCGGTTCTGGCGGATGTATTTGGCGTTGTGGTGGGTCAGGCGGTGACGCTTGCCGACCGCGCCGTGGGTGACTTTCCCCGACGCGGTGATCTTGAAGCGTTTCTTGACGCCGCTCTTTGTCTTGAGCTTGGGCATTTCGACTCCTTGAGACACGCGAAGAACCGCCTCGGCAGCCCATTCAGCCGGGCGATCCAAACGTGGAGGCGGGCCGATAGCAGGACGCGGGTGATCGCGCAACCGGCGCCGCACCCGGCACGCTGCGCGACATGGCCGGAACGACTGTTGCGACTGGCGGGTTGATCCATGATGGATAACCTGACCCGCCCGAACGCCGCTCGACGCCGGACGCCGCTCGACGCCGCAATCGGCGCGGTCGCGGGTTTTCTCGCCACTGTCATCGGCTTGATCGTGCTCGCTTGGGCGATCCTGTTCGTAACCAAGGGTCGCTTTCTCAAACCGACCTTCGTCAAATACGCGAGCAAAGCCGCCGACCGCGCCGTCGCCGTCGACGGCGATTTCCAGCTTTACTTCAACCCGTTCCACCTGGAGTTTCTCGCCCAGGGGTTGACGCTGGCCAATCCGGCGTGGGCTCACGACAAGAACCTGTTCACCGCGCGACTGATCGACACCGAGATCAGCACGTGGGATTTGATCTTCGGTCGACAGCACGTCCTGTTCCTGACGCTCGACGGGGCCAACGCCGGGCTCGAGATCGATCAGGCGGGGCGCAACACGTGGACCTTCGCCGGTGATACGCCGTTCAAGGTGCCGCCGATCGACCGCGCCAACATTACCGGCAGCGTCGCCCATTATATCGACGCCAAGCACAAGGCCGATGTGCGGCTAGCGTTCGGCGACCTCGCCGGGTCGGTCAACGGGCGCGCACAGGAAGAGGTGGCGGGGCCGCTGACCTTCAAGGGCGGTGGCACCGCGCTCGGGGCGCCGTTCACGTTGCGGGGCGCGTTCACCACGCCGAACTCGACGATCGCCGGCGGGTCGACCGGGCTCGAGCTCCACGCCGGCGTCGCCGAGACGACGATCGATGGCGCGGGCACGGTGCCGAACACGACGCGGATCGACGGGGCGGACCTGCGGGTGACGATCGCCGGGCGGAATGTGTCGACCCTGTTCAAGCTCGTCGGGGCCAACGCGCCGGCCACGCGGCCGTACAAGCTGTCGTCAAACTTCACCAAGGACGGCCCCGACTACAAGTTCACCCGCATTGCCGGCCGCTTCGGCGATTCGGACCTCGCCGGATCGCTGACTATCGGTACTGGCGGACCGCGGGCCAAGCTCGTCGCCGACCTCCGGACGAAGGTCCTCGACGTCCTCGATATCGGCCCGTGGCTCGGCTATTCGCCCGACCGCCTCGACAAGGAAGGCGGCAAGGGGGCGGTCACCACCGTCGACGGCCATCCGCGGATCATTCCCGACCAGCCGATCGATATCGCCTCGCTCAAGGCGTTCGACGCCTCGGTCAAGTACCGGGCCGGCCGGATCGATACCGGTACCGTGCCGATCAGCAACCTCGGCATCGACCTGACCCTGTACGACCGCCACCTCGTCCTCAAACCGGTGGCGTTCGACGTGATCGGCGGCCGCGTCACCGCCGACCTCGACCTCGACGCCCAGCAGGAGCCGATCGCCGTCGCCTACGACGTGCGCACCACGGCGATCCCGATCGGCAAGCTGCTGACCTCGTTCAAGGTCGAGGACAACGGCACGACCGCCAACATCGCCGGGCATATCGCGCTTAAGGGCGAAGGCGATTCGATCCATTCGTCGCTGGCGTCGTCGAACGGGCGCATCGCCATCGTCGTCAGCCAGGGGACGTTGTGGATCCGCAATATCGAACTGGCCAAGCTCGATCTGCAGAACTTCGTCGTCGCGCTGCTCGGCAAGGACCTCAAGAAGTCGCGCGACATCCGCTGCGGCGTCGCTGCCTTCACCGTCGACCACGGCGTCGCGCACACCGACCCCGTCGTGTTCGACACCGGTCGCGCCATCTACACGATGAAGGGCCAGTTCGCCTTCCCCGACGAATCGCTCGGCCTCTCGCTGCGTGGGCGATCGAAGGAGGTCAGCTTCTTCTCCGGCCAGTCGCCGATCGGCATCGGCGGTTATTTCGCCGCGCCGAAGGTCAATCCAATTTCGAAGGAACTCGTCGCGCGGGCCGGCACCGCCGTCGCCCTCGGCATCGTCGCGACCCCGATCGCGGCGATCATTCCCTTCGTCGACCTCGGCACTGCGAAGAATTCCAACTGCTCGGCGGTCGAGAAGGCCGAGACCGGAGCCCAAGTCGACGCGGCCCCGCACGATCCGAAGACGAAGGGACAGAAGAAGAAGGTATTGGGGATCTTCTGACCGGATCTTCTCGGCTTGCGGGCAGGACGGCTTACGCCCGCCCCGCCGTCGCCGACAGATGTCCGACATCGATGCCGAGTTGAGCGAAAGCGCGCGGCCAGCGGGCGTCGGGCGGCGTCGCGAAGATCAGGTCGTCGCTCCCGTCGAGGCTGTGCCAGCCGTGGCGGAGGAGTTCGGCGTCGAGCTGCCCTGCGCCCCAGCCGGTGTAGCCGAGCGTCACCAGCCAACGCCGCGGCCCCTTGCCCTCGCCGATCGCCCGGAGGACGTCGACCGTCGAGGTCAGGCCCCAGCGCGGGCCGCCGAGGCTGCCGACGGTGATCGTCCCCTGGCCGGCATAGTCCGGCGTGTGGAGGACGAAGCCGCGGCTGGGTTCGACCGGGCCGCCCGACATCACCCGCGCGGTCGGCGGCGTCATCCCCGCCGGCACGTCGAGCTGCTGCATCAACTCGCGCACCGTCATCGCCTCGTGCGGACGGTTGATCATCACCCCGAGCGCGCCGTCGCCGTCGTGGACGCACATCGCGATGACCGCGCGGTCGAAGCGGTCGTCGCCGATGCCGGGCATCGACAACAGGAATTGGCCAACGAGGAAACGCGGATCGGTCACGTGTCCGTCCATAGACTGCGCCGCTGGACGGGGGCAATGCGCCTCGCTATCGCGGGGCACGCATCCGAGTGGGAGACGAGCAATGACGATCAAGGTGGGCGACGCGATTCCGTCGGCGACGCTGATCAAGGCGACCGACGCCGGACCGCAGCCGTTATCGACCGAGGCGCTGTTCGCCGGGCGGACCGTCGCGCTGTTCTCGGTGCCCGGCGCCTTCACCCCGACCTGCTCGGCCAAGCACTTGCCCGGCTATATCTCGAACGCCGACGCGATGAAGGCGGCGGGCGTCGACGAAATCGTCTGCATCTCAGTCAACGACGCCTTCGTCATGGGTGCATGGGGCGAGAAGAGCGGTGCCGCCGGCAAGGTGACGATGCTCGCGGACGGCAACGCCGACTTCGTCACCGCGCTCGGCCTGTCGATGGACGGGTCGAAGTTCGGCATGGGGACGCGTGGCCAGCGCTTCTCGATGCTGGTCCGGGACGGCATCGTCGAGCAGCTGAACGTTGAAGATCCCGGTGCGTTCAGCGTGTCGTCGGCCGAACACCTGATGGGCCAGCTCGCCTGACGATCGTCGACCGCACGGCGGCTGTGTGGCGGGTCTTGTCGACTGTGTTGTACCGGTCGTACGCGTGGGCGCATGGACCCCGCCCGGATCATACCGCTCGCCATCCCGCTGGTTGTCGTCGCCGGGATCGCGCGGCGCGCGCGGCGTGAGCGGCCGCTCCAGCCCGACCGGCTGTGGATCGCGCCGCTGGTCGTCGGCGCGCTGATCGGCGCGGGCCTTTATTTCACGCCGCATCCGATCTTCGGCGTCGACGACTGGCTGGCCTTTGCCGCGACGGCCGCTGCCGGCTTCGCCTTCGGCTGGTGGCGCGCGCACGCGACGGTGCTGCGCCACAACGCCGATACCGGCCGGATCATGGCGAGCCAGTCGAACCTCGCCGTCGCCGTGCTCGCCGGCGTCGTCCTCCTCCGCGTCGGCGCACGCGCGGCGCTCGGCGGCAGCGCGGCGGTGGTCGGCGACGCATCGATGCTGTTCGCGCTGGCGATGGTCGTCGCGCTACGCGTCGCGCTGTGGCGACGGGCGCGACGGCTGGCCCCGGCCTGACGATCGCGGCCTGACAGCGACGTACTGTCGGAAAAACTTACACTCGCAAGTTCGGCTTTCGGCCAAGTCGTTCTAATCGTTCGTGTCGATCAGGTGGCGTGGATGTTGCAACGCCGATCGCGAACGTTAGTTTTGAAGGCTGCAACGATGACCAAGCTGATTTCGCCCGCGCTGTTCGCCGCTGCGGCGTTCGTGGCGACCGGGGCATCCGCGCTGACCATCATTCCGGTGAGCGCGACGGGCTCGTCGAGCTTTCCCGGTTATCCTGATAGCGACGCGATCGATCAGGGACCGAATGCGGCGGTCACCGATTGGGCATCACACGGCCAGGGAGCGGGCTCGACGCTCCGCCTCGATCTCGGCGCCGTTTTCAAGCTGGCGAGTGCGACGGTCACCGACCGCGTCACTTCGGGTGGCGGCAACGGTGGCTTCGTCGGCGGCGGCTTCGACTTCACGACCAGCTATTCGCTGACCGCGTACACCGATGCGACCTATACGACCGCGATCGGCGCGCCGGTCGTCGTCGCCAACACCTATCCCAACTTCACGACGACGCCGTCGCTCGGCGACGTTCGCGCGCAGTATGTCGAGTATGACGTGCTCGCGAGCAACGGGGCCAATCCCGGCCTGTCGAACATCGACTTCACCGGCTCGGTGCCCGAGCCGACCAGCTGGGTGCTCCTCGTGGCCGGCTTCGGCCTCATCGGCGTCGCCGCCCGCCGCCGTTCAGCGCGCGTCGCGGCCTGATCCTCACGAACACGACGAAGGCCGGCGGGGGTCTCCGCCGGCCTTTCGTTTGCCTGAGATCGTCGCCGGGCCGGCCTGCTACAGGAAGCGCGCCACCACATCGCGGTAGCTGCGGCTGACCTTGATCTGCGTGCCGCTGCCGAGGACGAGGAAACATTCGCCGTTGGTGTGCGGCTTGACCGACTTGACGTTGTCGAGGTTGACGATCGTCGAGCGGTGAACGCGCTGGAAACGGCGCGGGTCGAGGCGCTTCTCGAGGTCCTTCATCGTCTCGCGCAGGATGAGCGTCTGCGCCGGGGTGTAGATGCACATATAGTCGCCGGCGGCGTCGATCCGCTCGATCTCGTCGACCTCGACGCGGAAGATCTGGCCGCGGTCCTTGATGTTGATGATCCGCTCGAACCGGCTGGCGGCGGGGTCCGCGCCCGCGCCGGCACCGGCGGCGATATCGTGCGGCAGCGATTCCGGCGCGACGTCGGCGAGGATGTCCTTCAGTCGGCCACGTTCCTCGCAGCTGCGCTTTTCGTCGAGGCGTGTCCGCACCCGGTCGATCGTCGCCGCCAGCCGGTCCTCGTCGACCGGCTTCATCAGGTAGTCGACCGCGTGCGCCTCGAACGCTTTCAGCGCGTGCTCCATGTACGCGGTGACGAAGACGACGAGCGGCGGCTCGACCTCGGCGAGTCCCGCGACGACCGAGAAGCCGTCGAACCCCGGCATCTGGATGTCGAGGAAGACGAGATCGGGCTTCAGCGTCTTGATCGCGCGGATCGCCTCACGGCCGTTGGCGCAGCGGTCGACGATCTCGATGTCGTCGAACGCCTGCAGGCGTAACTCGAGGCCCTGGATGGCGAGGCGCTCGTCGTCGACGAGGATGGTGCGGATCATGCGACACTTTCCCTAACCGGAATCAGTGCCCCCTGCTTGAGGTCGATGCGGTCGGACGGCAGCGCCGCCGCATCGTCGTCCGCTTTGCCCTCGGACGTCTGGAACGGAATGTCGATCAGGACGACGACCCCGCGCGGCTCGTTGGGTTCGAGCTCGAAGCGATGGTCGTCGCCATACGCCTGGGCCAGCCGGTCACGGATGTTCGGCAGCCCGACGCCGGTGCCCGATGTAGTCGCCGGGGCTTCGCCGCGCAACGCCGCGAAGTCGATCCCCGGTCCGGTATCGGCGACGGTGATGATCAGCCGCAGTCCCTCGCCGCGGTCCAGCAGCCGAATGTCGACGGCGATGTCGGCTCCGTCCTCGGTCGGGGTGACGGCGTATTTGACCGCGTTCTCGATGATCGGCTGGAGGATCAGCGACGGGAGGCGAGCCTCCAGCGCGCGGGGTTCGACCTCGAAGGTCGTCCGCAGCCGCTCCTCGAAACGGGTCCGCTCGATGTCGAGGTAGAGCTTGAGCGCTTCGGTCTCCTGCGCCACCGTCGCCAGTCCTTCGCGTTCGCCGACGAGGCTGTAGCGGAGGAACGACGACAGCCGCGACAGCATCGCGTTGGCGCGCTCAGTCTGCTTGAGGAGGACGAGCGTCGAGATCGAGTTCAGCGTGTTGAACAGGAAATGCGGGTTGAGCTGGTAACGCAGCATTTCGAGCTGCGCCGAACTCGCCTGCGCCGCCATCCCTTCCAGCCGCCGCGTCTGGTCGGACAGGAGGAGGAAGTAGTTGATCCCGAAATAGAGCGCGGTCCACGCGCCGAGGACGGCGGCGTCGAGCAGGATCGCGCCGAGGAACTCGATCCCGACCGGACGCCAGCCGGGCTCGTAGAAGGTCGCGTGGGCCCAGACCTCGAACAGCGAGAACAGCGCGGAGGCGGCGGCGACGATGGCGAGCGTCAGGATCCACACCAGCATCGCGTTCATCCGGATGACGCGGCGGTAGGCCGCGGCCATCAGCAGGGTCAGCGAGAAGCCGGTCGCGGTGACGATGATCGTCGGCAGGATGAAGGTCAGCCCCATCCGGTTCGCGAGGCCGCCGAGCGTCCGCAGGAGCAGATACGCCCCCCAGCCGCCGCCCTGAAGCAGCCAGAAGGCGCGGTTCTTGTCGGCGAAGAACCCTTGGGCGCGAAGGTCGCGGAGCGGCATCGGTCTTCTTCTACCCGAGCCGCGTGCCGCCGTCTTCCCCGGTGTGACGACGCCGACCCCGGCGTGTAGGACAATGTTCCACGTGGAACATTGTCCTACACGTCCCGCCGTTCGCACAGGGCGCGGCGCGGCGGACCCGCGGAGGCGGGAGCGGCGGGATGCGCCCGTGCGCCGGTGGCACGGCAGCGGCCGGCGCCGGCGGCGCCGCCCCGAC
>CAXTQJ010000111.1:0-8068 GCA_964246245.1 uncultured Sphingomonadaceae bacterium | reverse complement strand
CCTATGTCTACCGCCCGCCCCCGGCCGGCGGTAGACATAGGCGTGGCCCCACGGATCGGTCGGCTCCTGCGCCAGGTACGGCTCGGCGGGATAGTTCGCCGGCACCGGCGCGGTGGTCGGCTTCGCCGCGAGCGCGGCAAGGCCCTGCTCGGTCGTCGGATAGTCGCCGTTGTCGAGGCGGTAGAGCTTCAGCGCCGCACCGATCGACTGCATGTCGGCACGGGCGACGGTGACGCGCGCTTGGTCCGGGCGGCCGATCACGCTCGGGACGATCAGCGCCGCGACGAGGGCGATGATCGCCAGCACGATGATCATCTCGATGAGGGTCAAGCCGGCGTCCGCGGCGACCGCCGCCTCGGGCGGATCGGCCTTTAACAACCGTTTCGGGCGTATCGCCGGTGTCGAAGTAACCATGCCGTCTTATAGATCGGCTCTGGACGGGGCGATCGCGCCGATACGTCCAAAACGAACAAAGCAAGGTCAGATGGAGCCCGGAGTGGCCAGCGAAACGACCCCGGCGAAAGGCGTATGGACCCTCGTTGGCGGCGCATTGACGCCGGTCGCGCGGTGGGACGTCGGCCCGGCGGTCGCCCTCGTCCCGACCGAGGATGTGCTCCTGCTTGCGGTCGCACTGCCGCTGGCGAGCGCGAGCGCCCGCCGCGCCGCACTGCCGTTCGCGATCGAGGACCGCGTCGCCGAGCCGCTCGATGCGGTCCATGTCGCCCCTGGCGCAGCGCTCGCGCCGAACACCTACCTCGCCGCCGTCGTCCGCCACGAGATCGTCGCTGGCTGGGTCGACGCCCTGGCCGCCGCCGGCCTCGGCCATGCCCGGCTCGTCCCCGACGCGCTCGTCCTGCCGATGCCACCGGCGGGAAGCTGGAATGTGACCCGCGACGGGAGTGGTGTGGATGCACGGGTCGTGGTGCGGACCGATACCGGAACCGGCTTCGCCGTTGCGGCGGCGCGATTTGCAGCGCTCTGGACCGCCGGCGGATCGCCGCCGTGCGTCGTTTTCGGCGCCCCGCTCGACGTCGAACTGCCGCTGGCGACACCGGCCGATGCCATGCCCGATCTCGCCCGGCTCGGATCGCCGCCGCTCGACCTCCGCACCGGGCCATACGCCGCGCCGGCGCGCGCGATGCCGCGTGCGCTGCGCCGGGCGGCGGCGGTGATCGGGCTCGGCCTCGTCGCCCATACCGCCGTCCTCGTGGCCGACACGCAGATCATCGGCCGGCAGGCCGCGGCGCGTCGGGCGGCGACAGAGGCGCTCGTCCGCGCGGCGCTGCCGGGAACGCCGCTGTCGGCCGATCTCGACCGGCTGCTACCCGGCGGAGCGGTACGCGGCCGGATGCTGCCGCTGCTGGCCCGCGCTGCCGCGGCGATGAGCCCGGTCGGCGGCCTCACGTGGACCAAGCTGGCATGGTCAGCGGCCGACGGCACCTTGTCGCTCGGGGTCGAAGCGGGCGACATCGGCGGTCTTCAGCGGGCGCAGGCGGCGCTAGGTGCGGCCGGGCTCGCTCCCGTCGCCGGCGCGGTCACCGCGGGCCAAAGCCGCGCCGACGGCGACCTCACTCTTCGCAGCACTCGCACATGAGGCTGGGCTTTCCCCCTGGCAGTCCGGCGGCGTGGCTCCGCGCCCGGCGACCCGGCGCCGTCTTGCCGATCGGCACATGGCCGGACCGACGGGCCGCGGCGGCGGCGGCCGCGACGACGTGGTGGAGCGACCGGTCGGCGCGCGAGCGCCTATTGCTTGCCGGCCTGGTATTCATCCTCGCCGTCGTTGCCGCCGATCGCCTCGTCCGGGCTCCGCTGGTCGCCGTGCGGGATGCCGCGGTGGCAGAGATCGTGCGTGACGACCGCATTGCGGCGCAGCTCCGCGTCGCCGGCCCCGACGTCGCGCGGATCGCGGCGGCGCGGACCGGGACGCTGTCGACCGTCGTCACCGAGCGCGCCGCACGCGCCGGTCTGACCATTGCGCGGATCGAACCGCAGGGGGCGAACGTCGCGGTCAGCCTCGAGGGGGTCGGCTTCGACGCGCTGATCGACTGGTTGGCCGCGCTCGACCACGACGCCGGCGTGACGGTCATCGAACTCAAGGCCGACCGCCGCCCCGATCCCGGCGTAGTTACCGCCCAAGTCACGCTGACCGAGCGGTGAGCCGGCGATGATCGACGACGGCCTCGACATCCCGCCGACGACCGCGGGCCCACTGCCCTACGCGTTCGCCCGTCGCCACGGCGTCGTGGTCGACAGGGCTGCCCGCGGCGGGCAAGCGTGCGCGTGGCATCGATCGGAGGCGCCGCTCGACGCGCTGATCGAGGTCCAGCGCTGCTGCGGTGCCAGCATCGTGTTCGCCGGCGTCGACGAGGCGACCTTCGAGGCGCGGCTGCGCGGCATGTACCACGGCAGCACAGCGGACTCCGATTTCGCCGCTGCGGGCGCGGCGAGCGGCACCGACCTCGCCGCACTCGCCGACCGCGCGGCGGCGATCGACGACCTGCTCGACAGCCGCGACGATTCGCCGGTTATCCGGCTGATCAACGCCCTGCTTCTTGAAGCCGTTCGCCGCCGTGCGTCGGACATCCACTTCGAAACCGAGGACAGGCGCTGCGTCGTCCGGTTCCGGATCGACGGCGTCCTCCGGGACGTGGTCGCGCCGGCGCGGGCGCTGGCGCCGTTGCTGACCAGCCGGATCAAGGTCATGGCGCGCCTCGACATCGCCGAGAAGCGCATCCCCCAGGACGGCCGCGTGTCGCTACGGATCGGCGGTCACGAGATCGACGTCCGCGTCTCGACGTTGCCGGCGCAGCACGGCGAACGCGTTGTCCTCCGCCTGCTCGACCGCGATACGGTCGATCTCGATCTCGCGCGGCTTGGTATGACGCCCCGCGACCACGGTGTGTTCGCGGACCTGCTCACGCGGCCGCACGGCATGATCCTTGTCACCGGCCCAACCGGCAGCGGCAAGACGACGACGCTCTATGCAGCGCTAAACGCCCTCGACGACCGCGCGCGTAACATCATGACGGTCGAGGATCCGATCGAATACGAACTCGATGGCGTCGGCCAGATGCAGGTCAACCCACGGATAGATCTGACCTTCGCCCGCGGTCTGCGCGCCATCCTGCGCCAAGACCCCGACGTGATCATGGTCGGCGAGATCCGCGACCACGAGACCGCCGAGATGGCGGTGCGATCGGCGATGACCGGACACTTCGTCCTGTCGACGCTCCATACCAACAGCGCGGCGGGCAGCGTCACGCGACTGGTCGACATGGGCGTCGAGCGCTTCCTCCTCGCCCCGATGCTCGTTGGGCTGGTCGCGCAACGTCTCGTCCGCGCGTTGTGCCCGGTGTGCCGGACAGAGGGCATCGCGACCGCGATCGACCACGACCTGACCGGAGGCGCGGTCGCGGCCGGGGCGCGGACGTTCGCGCCGGTCGGCTGCGGCGAATGCAGCGGTGAGGGCTATCGCGGCCGCCATGCGATTTACGAGGTCATCGCGGTCGATGCCGCGCTACGTGCGCTGATCCACGACGGCGCGAGCGAGGCCGACCTCGTCGCCGCTGCTCGTCGGGCCGGTCCAAGCCTCGCCGCCGACGGCGCGGCCAAGGTCGCCGCCGGCGTGACGAGCATCGCCGAACTCGCCCGCGTGGTCCGCGACGATGGCTGAGGTCAACGTGCCTTTGCTGGGCAACGCCAAACTTGTGCCGCGACGGGCCAAACATAAGTCTCCTGGTGGTTCAGCCCGTGCCGTGCCTACCGACGCGGGTCCGATGAAACCCGCCCATGCCGAGCTTGTCGACGCACCCTCCAAGCCAAGTGCGTGCTTCAACAAGCTCGACATGAGCGAAGCTGGGCCAAGCTCGCGAGGTGCCGATGACCACTGCGCGAGCCCGGGCCATGCGCCGCGCCGCGCCCGCTGATGGCCGCGTTCACCTTCCGCGCCGTCGACGGCCTCGGCCAGCCGCAGCGCGGGGTGGTCGAAGCATCGAGCGTCGTCGCCGCACGACGGCTGCTGCGCGAGCGAAGCCTCGTTCCCGTCGCCGTCGCGGCGACCGGCGGCTGGGCGGCCGCCAGCCCTGCGGGTGGTGGCCGCCGCACCGGGTTGAAGCCCAAGGCACTCGCCGCGCTGACCCGCCAGCTGGCGACGTTGGTCGGGACCGACATCCGCGTCGAGGAGGCGCTGCGCCTCGTCGCGGGCCACGCAACACCGGCAGTCGCCGAACTGCTGCTCAACGTCCGAGGTGCGATTCTCGACGGACGCGGGTTTGCCGCCGCCATCGGCGATCACCCGGTCGCCTTCCCCGACTTCTTCCGCGCCTCGGTCGCCGCCGGCGAGACGGCGGGCAAGCTGCCGCAAGTCCTCGCCCATCTCGCCGATTTCGTCGAGCACCGCGCTCGCGCCGCGAGCAAGCTCCAGCTCGCGCTGCTCTACCCCGCGCTCCTCGGCGGCGTGTCGCTGACGATGATGACCCTCCTCTTGATCTACGTCGTCCCCGACATCGTCCGCGTCTTCGTCTCGCGCGGCGCGGCGCTGCCGCTGCTCACCCGCCTGCTGATCGGGCTGAGCGGCTTCGTCGTCCACTGGGGCATGGCGGTCGTCGTCGCGATCTTGATCGCGGGCATTGTCGCGCGGCGCTGGCTCGCGGTGCCGGCCAACCATCTCCGCGTCGACCGCCTCGCCGCGACCACCCGTCCGTTCGCCGCGTTCAGCCGGCAGGTCAACGCCGCGCGCTTCGCCGGCAGCCTCGCGACGCTGGTGACGAGCGACGTGCCGCTGGTCGAAGCGATCCCGACCGCGGCCGCGGTCATGCCGAACCGCTTCGTCCGTGCCCAGGCACTCGCCGTCGCCGCGCGAGTGCGCGAGGGGACGGCGCTCAAACGCGCGATGGACGAGCCGCGGGTCTTTCCACCGATGCTTGTCGCGATCGTTGCCAGCGGCGAAGCGAGCGGCCGGCTTGGCCCGGTCCTCACGCGCGCCGCGGCCGATCTCGAGCGCGACCTCGACGCGCTGATCGCGACGCTGATGGCACTGATCGAACCGGCGGTCCTGCTGGCGATGGGCGGGATCGTCCTGCTGATGGTCCTGTCGATCCTGCTGCCGATCATCGATCTCAACAACTTGGCGGGAATGTGATGGGTATCGGACCGCTCATCGCCGTCGACACCATCCGCCGCGCTTGCAGCGGCTGCGCATCGCCGCCGACGGCGACCGCATTGCGCAGCCAACACCCGGCTGCGCGCGCGAGCGACGGGAAACGGCCGGTGGGCGGCAGAGGAGGGAGCGTGAGATGATCGGTCGACGGGACATTCTGCTGGGTGCGGCGGCGCTGGCGGCAGCGGCGGGGCTGCCGAAGACGGCAGCAGCGCGGGCGGCGAAGGGCGACGACCGGCCGCTGGCGGCCCTGCTGGTCCCGCTGACCGGCCCCGCGGCCGACCTCGCGCGCAGCACGCACCACGCCGCCGGCCTCGCGTTGCCGTCAACGAAGGCGACCGCCGCCCCTTTTCTCGTGTTCGACAGCGGCAACACCCCCGACATGGCACACGCGGCGGCTGCCCTCGCGATAAGACGCGGCGCGCCGCTGTTGATCGGGCCTATCCACGGTCCCCAAATCGCGGCGACAGTCGCGGCAGCGGGCGGAGTGCCCGTGCTGGCGATGGCGAACGACACGCAGGCGGCCGCCGGAGCGTTCGTCCTCGGGATCACGCCGCGCCAGGCGGTCGGCGCGATCCTTGGCTATGCCCGGTCGCGTGGGGTGCGGCGGGTCGCGATCGACGCCGGCAGCAGCCGGTGGAACGTCGCCGCTAGCCTTGCCGCCACGACGGCGGCGCGCGACCTCGGCCTGACCCTCGTCAGCCTCGACGCCACGCCCGACGCCATCCTCGTTCCCGGCGACGCCGATGCGCTGACCGCGGCGGCGCGACGCCTCGACGGCAGCGGAATACAGCTGCTCGGCACCTATCAGGGCATGGCGCTGTCGGGCGGAGGCCTCGCCGCGATCGACGGCGCGTGGCTTGCCGCCCCCGACCCCGACGGCTTCGGCGACTTCGCGCGGCGCTTCGAGACGGCGTTCGGCAATCCGCCGGGGCAGATTGCCGGGCTCGCCTACGACGCGATGCGCATCGCGGCGACGCTCCGCGCCCAGGGCCATCTCGATCGCGCCGGGCTGACCGGCTCGGCCGGCTTCCCCGGCGTGACCGGGGCGGTCCGTTTCCGCGCCGATGGCACTGCGACGCGCGAACTGGCAATCCTTGTTGCCACCGGCGGTGCTTTCCGCACGGTCGCGCACAGTCAGGCGGCGTAACGGGCGTCCGATGAGATGCCGGACCGCCTCGACGTGTCGCGACCATGTCCGTCGGCGGCGAACGCCTACGCGATCAGCCGCCAGGCTCGCGGCATCGCGTCCTTCATTCCCGCCGACCGCGCGCCGATCCGGCCTTCCGTCGGCCTCGATAGCGCTGGCAAGCGGAGCCGATGCCGGCTTCACGCTCGTCGAGGTCGTCGTCGCGCTAGCCCTTTTCGCCCTGATCGCCGCCGCCGGCGCGGCGCTGGTGTCGACCGTCCTCGCCGCCGACCGGCACACCGCCGGCCGACTCGACCGGCTCGCCGACCGCGACCGCACGCTGGCGCTCGTCGGCCGCGACCTGACCGAGATCGCCGACGGGCCCCTGATCGGAACCGCGGCAGGGATCGCCTTCGACCGTCACCGCGCCGGCGGCGCGGCGGGGGTCGTCTATCGTATCGCCGGCGACCGCCTCGAACGCGTCGCCGCCGGTCGGCCGGCGGTGCTGCTCGACCACATTACCGGCGTCCGCTGGTCGTATCTGGCGGTACCGGCGGGCTGGCAGGACCGCTGGCCCGCCGGGACGGGGCAGGCGCTGACGTGGCCGACGGCGGTCGCGATCGAGTTCGACAACACCGGCGAAGCCCCCGCCGGCCGGCTGCGCCGCGTCGTCGACCTGCCCGCCCGGCCGCTGCCGCAGGGGGCGGCCGGATGATCCTGGTCAACGTCCTCGCGATGATCGCCGTCGTCGCCGCCGTCGTCGTCGCGATGCTCGGTGCGGAGACGCCCGCGCTCGACCGGGCAACGACGTTTCGCGACGCCACGCAAGCGTTCGCCATCGCGCGCGGCGGCGAACTGACGGCGATCGCGGCGCTCCGCCGCGATGCGCAACCTGTAAGCGATGACGCGACCGAAGCGTGGGCGAAGGTGGCGCAGACGAAGACCCCCATCGCGGGCGGAACCTTCGCTCTGGCGATCGCCGACGCGCAGGGCCGCTTCAACGTCAACGCCGCGGTAGGAGCCGGCGAGCCGCGGCTGGCGGCGATTGTCGCCCCGCTCGGGCTCGACGCCGATGTTGCCAGCCGGATCAGCGCGTCGCTCGCCGAGCACGGCCGCGTTCGCGACCTCGACGACCTGACGCGCGCGGGAATCGACGACGCGACGTTGGCCCGCCTGCGACCGCTCGTTACCGCGCTCCCCGGCGTCGCACCGATCAACGTCAACGCTGCACCAGCGGCGCTGCTCGGCATCCTCGTCGGCGATGCGGGCGGCGGACGGCGGCTCGGCGAGCAGCGCGAGCACACCGGCAAGCTGACCGCAGACGACTTCGCCGAGGCCGGGCTGCAACTGCCGGCCGGGGCGGGGTTCACCTCCGAACATTTCGTTGTGGCGACGACGGTCGCGCAAGGGGCAACGACGGTCACATTGACCAGCCTGCTCGAGCGCCGACGCGGCGTGCCCCCAGGTGTCGTCGCCATCGGCCGCTGGCTGGGGCCGGGGCCTAGCTGAACGCCTTCAGGGCGGTCGCCCACGTCGCGGCCGCTAGAAATACGCCGAACGGCAGCCGCGTGGCTGCCGTGACACCACGCCCCCACAGCAACAGCGCGACCACCAGCCCCGCGACCGCCGCGCTGCCGAGCACGAGCGGCAATGCCGCCCAGCCGAGCCACGCGCCGCTCGCCGCGAATAGCTTCGCGTCGCCGCCGCCGAGGCCGATCCGGCCGCGCACGGCTTTGTATGCGGCGCCGACGAGTGCAAGCGTCGCCCAGCCGGCGGCGGCT
>CAXTQJ010000110.1:6468-8141 GCA_964246245.1 uncultured Sphingomonadaceae bacterium | reverse complement strand
CGCTTCCGCCTCGACATCCTCCTCGGCTTCTTCAACCGCCTCCGCCTCCTCGACGAGGCGTTCGCCAAGTATCGCGGCGACACCGATTTCCGCTTAAACGCGATCGAGCATCCGGCGGCTGCTACGCCACCGGCCGAGGCACCCCCGCCGGCCGACGCCGTGCCGACCGCCCCCGCCGCGGCACCGCCCGGCAGGGTCGCCAAGGGCGCGTCGGCCCGGCCCGCGGCCGCGCCCAAGTCGCCCGAGAAGGCGAAACCGGCGCTGCCGGTCGAAGCCCAGTGGCGCGCCGCCTATGCGCTCTACACCGCCAAGCAGTACGATCAGGCCGAGAGCGCGATGACCGACTTCCTTGCGGCCAACCCGAAGGCGGCGCGAGCATCGAACGCGCAATATTGGCTGGGCCGCAGCTACGAGGCGCAGGACCGCCACGCCGAGGCGGCCAAGGCGTTCCTCGACGGCTACAAGAACTACGCCGACGGCGACCGTGCCCCCGACAGCCTGTTGTGGCTCGGCAAGGCGCTGACCGCGCTCAAGAAACCGAAGCAGGCGTGCAGCGCCCTCGACGAACTGCAATCGGTCTACGGGGCGAAGCTGACCCCGGCGATCAGAACGCAGGCGGGGAAGGCGCGCGACGAGGCGAAGTGCGGCGGGTGACCGGGGCGGCGGGCCGTGCCGCCGGCTAAACGGCCGGTCGTCCGATGTCGCGGCGGTTGCAAGGTGCACCGGACCATGTCGGCGGGACGCGCAGGCTCGATCCCGACGGCGACGGGTGTACGCTCGCAGTGATCGCGTGGTCGCCCGCTGGCGGACCGCTGGTCGAGGCCTTCGCCGCACTCGTCGGCCGGCCACTCGGCGGCGGCGAACCTCTGGCCGTCGCGGTGTCGGGGGGGCCCGACAGCCTCGCCCTCCTCATCCTTGCCCACGCCGCGTTCGGCGACCGCGTCCGCGCACTGACCGTCGACCATGGCCTGCGGGCCGAGGGAGCGGCCGAAGCAGCGGCGGTCGCCGGGTATGCCGCATCGCTCGGCGTCCCGCACGCGACGCTGGTCTGGGCCGGTCCGCACCCCGCGTCCAATCTCCAGGCGGCGGCGCGGGCGGCGCGCTATGCCCTGATGACCGACTGGTGCGCCGACCACGGTATCGCGAGGCTCGCGACGGCGCATCACGCCGACGACGCGGCCGAGACCCTTCTGCTTCGCCTCGCCCGCGGGGCGGGACCTGCCGGCCTTGCCGGCATCCGGCCGCGCCGCGACCTCGGCCGCGGCGTCACCCTGATCCGCCCGCTTCTCGGCGTGCGCAAGGCGGAACTGGCGGAGATCGTCGCTGCGGCCGGCTGGGCCGCGGCCGACGACCCGTCGAACCGCGATCCGCGCTTCGACCGGACCCGCGCGCGCGCGCTGCTCGCGGCGACACCGTGGCTCGACCCCGCGCGGCTGGCGGCCGGCGCGGCGCACCTCGTCGATGCCGAGGCGGCACTGGCGTGGGCGGCCGACCTCGCGTGGGCGAGCCGGGTCGTGGTCGACGCGGCGGCGATCGACGTCGATGCCGCCGGCCTGCCGCACGCGATCGTCCACCGCCTCGTCGTCCGCGCTGTCGTCACGCTCGTTCCCGCGGCGCCCCCGCGCGGCGAGGCGGTCGAGAACATGCCGATGGGGGCGCGCACCGGGGCGCAT
>CAXTQJ010000110.1:1931-6458 GCA_964246245.1 uncultured Sphingomonadaceae bacterium | reverse complement strand
GGCGTCGCGGTGCGAGCGGCCGAGCGGCACGGCGCGACATCGTGGCACTTTGCACCCGCGCCTGCCCGCCGGACGGCGCGGTAGCGGGGCCGTTGCGTCCGGAATCGCGCTTAACCTCGCGCACGGCGATTGCTTACGTGCGCGACACGCCTATCTTGCAGCTTCCCGTCCGACCGAAAGTGCCGCCCGATGGCCGACAAGCGCCCGCCGAACCCGTGGATCAAGAGCCTCGGCCTGTGGGTCGTCGTCCTGCTCGTCCTCGCCGTCGTCGTCACCCTCGTCCAGGGTCCGTCGACGTCGACCGCGGCGAATGCGCTCGGCTACTCCGACTTCCTGACCAAGGTCGACGAGGGCGCGGTCAAGTCGGTCGATATTCGCGGGTCGGAGCTGATCGGCAAGCTGACCAGCGACGAGGAATTTCGCACCTACAACCCCGGCGACGCCCAGCTCGTCCAGCACCTGCGCGAGAAGAACGTGCGTTTCGACGCCAAGCCCGAAGAGGGCCGGTCGCTGCTCGGCCAGCTGATCGTCACCATGCTGCCGTTCGTCATCATGATCGGCATCTGGATGCTCGTCATGCGCCAGATGCAGAACGGCGCCGGCAAGGGCGCGATGGGCTTCGGCAAGTCGCGCGCCAAGCTGCTCCAGCAGAAGGAGGGCCGGGTCACCTTCGACGACGTCGCCGGCATCGACGAGGCGCGCGAGGAACTGCAGGAGATCGTCGAGTTCCTCAAGGACCCGTCGAAGTTCAACCGGCTCGGCGGCAAGATCCCCAAGGGGGCGCTGCTCGTTGGCCCGCCGGGCACCGGCAAGACGCTGCTCGCCCGCGCCATCGCCGGCGAGGCCAACGTGCCGTTCTTCAACATCAGCGGCTCGGACTTCGTCGAGATGTTCGTCGGCGTCGGCGCCAGCCGCGTCCGCGACATGTTCGAGCAGGGTAAGAAGAGCGCGCCGTGCATCATCTTCATCGACGAGATCGACGCCGTCGGCCGTAGCCGCGGCGCCGGCCTCGGCGGCGGCAACGACGAGCGCGAGCAGACCTTGAATCAGCTCCTCGTCGAGATGGACGGCTTCGACGGCAACGAGGGGATCATCATCGTCGCCGCGACCAACCGGCCCGATGTCCTCGATCCGGCGCTGCTCCGGCCGGGCCGCTTCGACCGCCAGGTGATCGTCGGCCGCCCCGACATCGAGGGGCGCGAGAAGATCCTCGCGGTCCATATGAAGAAGGTGCCGCTCGCCCCCGACGTCAACGGCCGGACGATCGCCCGTGGCACGCCGGGTTTCTCCGGGGCCGATCTCGCCAACCTCGTCAACGAGGCGGCGTTGCTCGCCGCGCGGCGCGGCAAGCGGCTGGTGTCGATGAAGGAGTTCGAGGACGCCAAGGACAAGGTGATGATGGGGGCCGAACGCCGCTCCATGGTCATGACCGACGACGAGAAGAAGATGACCGCGTACCACGAGGCCGGCCACGCGGTCGTCAGCTGCCACGAAGCGGCGTCGGACCCGATCCACAAGGCGACGATCATCCCGCGGGGCCGCGCGCTCGGGATGGTCATGCGACTGCCCGAGCGTGACAGCTACAGCTATCACCGCGACAAGATGTTCGCCAACCTGTCGGTGTCGATGGGCGGCCGTGTCGCCGAGGAGCTGATTTTCGGCCACGACAAGGTGTCGAGCGGCGCGTCGAGCGACATCAGCTACGCGACCGACCTCGCCAAGAACATGGTCACCCAGTGGGGCATGTCCGACAAGCTCGGGCCGCTCAAGTACGGCGAGAACCAGGAAGAGGTGTTCCTCGGCCATTCGGTGACGCGGACGCAGAACGTGAGCGAAGAGACGGCGCGGCTGATCGACTCCGAGGTCAAGTCGATCGTCACCCACGGCTACGACCGGGCCAAGCAGGTCCTATCGGATAACATCGACCAGCTCCACGCGCTGGCGGGAGCGCTGATCGAGCTTGAGACGCTGTCGGGCGACGAGATCAAGCGCGTGTTGGCTGGCGAGCGCGTCGACCGCAACGACCTGCGGACGACGACGACCGCGCCGGTCGCCCCGGGACTGTCGGCGATCCCCAAGAGCGGCCGCCGCGGCGGCCTCGGCGAGCCGACCCCGGTTCCACAGGGCTGACGCCGGCGCGGGACCGGGGGTGCCGCGTCGCTCAGCCGTCGTCCGCGTCGACGATGGTCACTCCGGTGCCGGCCGCGGCGATCAGCCAGAAGAGCAGGCCGGTGAGCGCGCCAACGAGCGCGATGCCGCCGACGAACTTGCCGGCTTCGAGCCAGCCGTAGATGGTCTGCACACCGTCGACGACCGTCGCGCGATCGTCGATGCTCGCTTGGTCAGGCATAGAACCGATGGAAAGGAACGACCATGGCAGCGCCGCGACGACCGCGCCGACCAGCGCACAGCGGAGCGGCGTCGGCGTAACGCGCTGAGCGAGCAGCATATAAGCCGGCACACCAAAGACGAGTGCCGGCGTGTAGCCACCGAACAAGCCATAGGCCGGTGCAGTACGCCATACCCGTTCGCCGTAGGAATCTAGCCCGGCGTACAGCGGTGCCACCGCCGCCAGCACGATGGCGACGGCTGCCGGAGCGACGATGAAGCCGGCGATCACTCGCCACCGCGGTGGTAGCGTACGGTCGGCAATGGGCCGGAACATCGATCCTTCCTACCGCCACCGTCGATCCGCGCACCGCCCGTGATGACAACGGCGCGGCTTAAAGCAAGTAAGCTGCCCAAAGAGAAGGGGCGCGCCTCGCGACGCGCCCCTTATGACATGACGATCGAAGCTGCGTTAGGCGGCGACGGCGCGTCCGCGGCGGCGCGACGCAACGCCGACGAGGCCGAAGCCGGCGACCATCAGCATCCAGACGCCGGGCTCGGGCACGACGACGAGGCCATTGATCAGCGGCGCGGGGTCCGACGAGAACTGGCCGCCGGCGACCGCGCGGAAGCTGTTCAACGCCTTGTTGACCCCGGTGTGCTGCGACAGGCTGGGGAGGATCGCGCTCAGCGCGACCGAAAAATCGCGCTCGATCGTTGGCGTGAAGTCCAAGAAATCCGACGTGAAGGTCACCGTCGATCCGAGCGAAATATTCGAATCGGTGACGCTGCCGCTCGATCCAGAACCGCCAAGAACGCCCTTGCCGAAGGTACCCGATAGCAGGTTCGACCCGATCGCGTAGGTGTGTGGAATGAAGAACGGACCGCCGACAGTGATCGCCTTCGTCGTCAGGAACGAGAAGCTACCCGACACGCCCTGCTGGAGCAGGAAGCCCGCTGTGTTCGTCACCGTCGAGCCCTTGGCGACCGAGCCGTTCAGGGTGAACGCGGCGACGGCGTCGGTGACATACGCCGCGAACTGCGGCTCGAGGAAGCTGAAGCGGACGTTGACCGTACCCGGCACCGTCGCCTTCGCGGTCGACGTGGTGTAGAACGTGGCGTCGGTCGTCCGCGCCGCTTCGAGCGCCGGCGTGCGGCCGGTACCGGTATTGACGAAGCGGACGTTGTCGGTCGATGTCGGCGAGCTGAACGTCGCGAACGTCGTGATTACGGCACCGGCGGGCTGGGCGACAATCGCCGCGCCGGCGGTACCGATGGCAAGCGCGAGCTTGATGGCGGTCATCGGGGTAGGCTCCTTCGAGGTAATTCGTTACGAAGGAAGTGAAGCAACTACCGTGCCAAACCGCATGATCGTCTAAGCACTTGAATCTTCGCATCTGCAAAAAGACGCCCGCACACGACTGTAAGATTTTCCGACACTCTGGTCCGACGGTATAGTAAACAGAAGTCTAACACGTTTCAGACGTCGAGATTGGCGACCGACAGAGCGTTATCTTGAATAAAGGTTCGGCGCGGTTCGACGACGTCGCCCATCAGGCGGGTGAAAATCTCGTCGGCAAGGTCGGCCTCGTCGGCGGTGACGCGAAGCAGCGCGCGCACCTGCGGATCGAGCGTCGTCTCCCACAGCTGCTCGGCATTCATCTCGCCGAGCCCCTTGTAGCGCTGGACGCCGAGACCCTTGCGTCCCGCATCGAAGACAGCGTCGAGCAGTTCGGACGGGCGCCGCACGACGCGGTCCCCAAGGCGCGCCGGCGCGGCGTAGGTCGTCGCCTCCTCGGCCCCGAGTGCATGGAGCTTGCGCGCCTCGGCCGAGGCGAGAAGCGCGGCATCGACGATGTAGTGGTCGGTCACGCCGCGGAGTGCGCGCGACAGGTGATAACCGCCCTCGGCCGCCGGTGCGGCGACCCAGCCGCCGCTGCCGGCCGCGCCGTCGTCGGTCGCGTCGAGCCACGCCGCGGTCGTCCGCGCCGCCGCCGCAAGCACATCCCCGCCGAGGTCGGGCGCGAGCCCGCCGGTCAGCGCGAGCGCCTCGACGATGCGGCCGTCGTAGCGCTGCGGGACGTAGCTCATCAGCGTCCGCAGCCGCCGGGCATGGTCGACCAGCGCGCGCAGGTCGTCGCCCGTCCGCCGCGCCCCCCCGCCCAAAACAAGCGCCCCCCCCGCGCCGGCGGGGGGGCC
>CAXTQJ010000110.1:0-1921 GCA_964246245.1 uncultured Sphingomonadaceae bacterium | reverse complement strand
GTCGACGAGGTAATCGTCGAGCGCGGCATTGTCCTTGAGATAAACCTCCGACCGGCCGCGCGCGACTTTGTAGAGCGGCGGCTGGGCGATGTAGAGGAAGCCGCCTTTAATCAGTTCGGGCATCTGGCGGTAGAAGAAAGTCAGCAGCAGGGTACGGATGTGCGCGCCGTCGACGTCGGCGTCGGTCATGATCACGACCTTGTGGTAGCGCAGCTTCTCGATCTTGAACTCGTCGCGGCCGATGCCGCAGCCGAGCGCCTGGATCATCGTCCCGATCTCCTTCGACGACAGCATCCGGTCGAAGCGCGCGCGCTCGACGTTGAGGATCTTGCCACGGAGCGGGAGGATCGCTTGGAAGGCGCGGTTGCGGCCCTGCTTGGCCGATCCGCCGGCGCTGTCGCCCTCGACGAGGAACAGTTCCGACTTGGCCGGATCGCGCTCCTGGCAGTCGGCGAGCTTGCCGGGTAACGACGCAATATCGAGCGCGCCCTTGCGCCGGGTCAGGTCGCGCGCTTTCTTCGCCGCTTCGCGCGCCGCGGCGGCGTCGATGATCTTGGCCATGATCGTCTTCGCGTGGCCCGGATTTTCCTCGAGCCATTCGGCGAGCTTGTCGGCGATCAGCGCCTCGAGCGGCTGGCGGACTTCGCTCGACACCAGCTTGTCCTTGGTCTGGCTGGAGAACTTGGGGTCGGGCAGCTTGACCGAGATGATCGCGGTCAGCCCCTCGCGCATGTCGTCGCCGGTCAGCGCCACCTTCTCCTTCTTCAGCACGCCCGACTTCTCGGCATAGCTGTTGAGGGTACGGGTCAACGCGGCGCGGAATGCCGCGAGGTGGGTTCCGCCGTCGCGCTGGGGGATGTTGTTGGTGAAGGCGAGGACCTGCTCGTAGTAGCTGTCGTTCCATTCGAGCGCGACGTCGATGCCGATGTCGTCGCGTTCGCCGTGGATCGCGACGGGAGCCGGGATCAGCGCCGACTTCGACTTGTCGAGATAGGCGACGAACGCGGCGATGCCCCCTTCGTAGAACAGCTCGACCGTCACCGGCTCGACATGACGGGAGTCGGTCAGGATCAGGCGGACGCCCGAGTTGAGGAACGCCAGCTCGCGAAAGCGGTGCTCGAGCTTGGCGAAGTCGAACTCGACCGTCTTGAACGTCGCCGGCGACGGCAGGAAGGTGACCTCGGTCCCGCGCCGGTCGCCCTGCGGCCCGACGACCGCCAGCGGTTCGACGCGGTCGCCGTGGCGGAATTCCATCGCGTGCTCGTGGCCCTCGCGCCAGATACGCAGGCGGAGCCATTCGGACAGTGCGTTGACGACGCTGACGCCGACGCCGTGGAGCCCGCCCGAGACCTTGTACGCGTTCTCGTCCGAATTGTTGAACTTGCCGCCAGCGTGGAGCTGGGTCATCACCAGCTCGGCGGCACTGACCCCCTCCTCCGAATGGATGCCGGTCGGAATGCCGCGGCCGTTGTCGGCGACGGTGACGCTGCCGTCGGCGTTCAACCGGATGTCGATACGGTCGCAATAGCCGGCAAGCGCCTCGTCGATCGCGTTGTCGCTGACCTCGAACACCATGTGGTGGAGGCCCGAGCCGTCGTCGGTGTCGCCGATGTACATCCCCGGCCGCTTGCGCACGGCGTCGAGGCCGCGCAACACTTGGATCGAATCCGCGCCGTAGTCGGCCGCGGGCTGGTTGGTCTCGTCGGACAAGGCGGATCCCCTGCGCGCGGGCTGTTCCTGCGCGAAACTGTCACATCTATATAGGGACTCGCGCGCGCGTACGCGAGGACTATGCGACTTGTCCGTCGGCGACGACGAGGTGCTGCGCCTCAAGACCGGCAAACAGCCCCGCCTCGGTTCCGGTCAGCCAGACCTGTCCGCGATTTCCCAGGCGCGCGAACAGCGCGGCGCGGCGGCGTGG
>CAXTQJ010000109.1:2410-8147 GCA_964246245.1 uncultured Sphingomonadaceae bacterium | reverse complement strand
CCGCAAGCACCAGCCCCGCCCCGGCGACGCCGGTCATCGCGAGATACCCCGGCGCGCCGACCCGGTCGTAGAGCGGCCCCGATACCAGCACCGCGGCGGCGTAGGTCGGCGCGTTGGCCAGCCCCATGTAGATCATCTGCGCCGTCGGCGTCCGCTCGTCGCCGTACATCGCCTGAATGAAGCGCATCCCGCCGAGGAAGGTCGCGGCGAAGCTGAGCGCGTGGAGCAGCTGGAGCGGGATCAGCAGCCACAGCGGCGGCAGCATCGCGAGCCCGGTCCAGCGGACGACCGCGCCGACCCCGCCGGCGACGATCAGCGTCTCGGGGCGGAAGCGGCTCGACCAGCCGCCGAGCAGGATGAGGAAGGCGACCTCGGCGGTCGTGCCGACGTTCCATAGAAGCGCGATCGTGTTGCCCGAGAAATGCTGGACGTTGGTCCAGACGAGCGAGCCGGCGGTGTAGAGGAACGCGGCCGACGCCTGGATCAGCCCGGCGGCGAAGATGAACAGCGTGAAGGCGGGGTTCCGCAACATGCCGAGGCCGTGGGCGAGGCGCTCGCCGAACGGCTCGCGGACCTCGGCGCGGGCGGTGTTCGGCTCGGGTGGCATCCACGCCGACGCGGCGATCATGACGACGGAGATCGCGAGGAGAAAGCCCCAGATCGGCCAGAAACTGCGGGTCGCGTCGTCGAGGAAGCCGACCGTCGTCGTTCCGGCGACGAAGGCGGCGCTGGCGAGGCCGCGCGCGACGCCGTACGGCGGCCGCCCGGTCCGGGTCAGCCGCAGCAGCGTCGTCTCGACCACCGGCAGCAGCCCCCAGAAGGCGATGTCGAGGATCAGGATCAGCGCGAACACCGCGACGAAGCCATGGAGCAGCTTGAGGAGGGCGAACCCCGCGGTCAGCAGGATGGTGAACATGAACAGCGGCGCGCGGCGGTCGCTGCGCCCGTCGGCCCACGCGGCGGTCAGCGGCCCGGCGACGGCGCGGCTGAACCCGGCGATCGCCAGCACGACGCCGATCTCGGCCCCGGTAAAGCCGTGGACCTTCTCCAGCCACAGCGGCAGGAACGGGATCAGGCAGCCGAACCCGGCGAAGTAGAGGCAGGCGAGGACGGTGGCGCGGACGGCGGGGGTCATGCCCGGCACTGTGGGGGACGACACCGATCTTGTCATCCCCGCCGAGGCTAGGCGAAACCTGTCAGACACGCGCGGACACCGAGGCCCGATGCGCACAGTACGTCCATCGCAGACCATTGGTCGGAGGCTGCAGCGGCGGTCGCTGGAGCTTTGCCTGGGCGGTCTGTGACTATCGCCCTTGGCGTCGCCTCGGCACTGGCGGCCTGCCGTCTACGGGGCTCGGCTGGATGCGGACCACGTGGTGGCGGACGCGGGCCGCCAGCCCATTCGCAACCGAAGCTCTGTTATTCCGGATCGGTGGCCCAGACGACATCGCTAGCTCGACGATCTGCCCCAGCGACGAGGCAAACGGCCTCGTGTAGGACCGCATCCGATACCGCATCGTCAACTAGACCGGCATGCACCCGAACCGGCTCTCAGGCAGCTTAGAATGGAGTTTGACCTACGGGTGAATGAGGAACGAGTGCGGTTGCACTACTCGCAAAGCTACTTCGAGAAGCATAATGCAGCAATAACGCTTCGTCCGCAGCACCGTCATTGCGCCGACGCGATTCTGGCACACGGTGAGATTGCGCATATCCATCCGTCCGATGGCTCGATGCGTATGATTCTCGGTCCCAACGATACGAGGACGGTCGTCGAGCGCGGCTGGGGGGAGCGTCATGGCCTTGCCGGTATCGCGCTCGGCCTGCCGGCAACCTACACTCTGATCTATGCTCCACGCGACAGCGAGGACATCGATGGGATCACAGCCATCCTCGACGCGGCGATCGCGCACAATTCCTTGCCGGCATCTTGATCAGCTTGGAGGTGCGCTCGACCGCGGCAAACATGACGCTACTTCAGATGCTCCTTGAGGAACGCGGCCGCCCTGATGATCGCCGTGCGCGCTTCCGGCGTGTCAGGAAGCGAAGCTTGAAACACGTGCGGCATGCCTTCGTAAAGATCGAGCACCGCCTCGTGGCCGCCGGCGCGGATCGCCTGATATTCGCGCACGCAGTTACTCAGGAACATCTCGCGCGTACCCCCTTGGATAAGCGTGGGCGGAAAAGCCTTGGCATAGTCGCCGTAGACGGGTGAGACATACGGATTCCTCTGGTCTTGGGGATCGGCGTAGGCCGCGGCATTCCAGCTCGAGCTGTCGAGATCGAGAACGGGGTCAACACTTGCCAAGGTCTGATAGCTGTCGCCCTGATCCGTGACGTCCGTCCATGGCGACATGAGGTACAGGGCACCGGGAAGCGGAAGGCCTTGGTCGCGCATCTTGAACACAGACCCTGCCGCCAGGCCGCCGCCGGCCGAATCGCCGAATATGCCGATGGCCGCAGCCGCAGTTCCGCCGGTGACGACGCTCTTCCACACCGCGAGCACTTGATCGGTCGCGGTGTGCCAGTCCCCCCGCGGCGCGTCGGTGTAGTCGATCGAGATCACCTCGATGCCCGTCGCCGCCGCTACCAGCGCTGGCGGCCCCAGCCGCGAACGTGCCGAGAATCTGGTGAAGCCGCCGCCATGAAGATAGATCAGCAAGCGTCCCTGCGGCCGGTACCCTGCTGGCGTGATCCGGATGACCGCGACGCCGCCGAGCCGATCGTCGTGGACGGTGACACCCAATTTGGCGGCAAGGGCGTCCGAAGCAGGGGTCATCCGCTCATCGAGCGCGAGCCGTTGGCGGTCCCACGCTTCGAGCGATGCCGGTCGCGAGGGTGCCGGTTGCCGGGACGAGACGGCATAGATCGCCGTAAGAGCCCGGGACGCCTCCGGCGAGACGGTGACGGGGACTTGAAACCGCAGCGACGGCTCGGCGGCCGCCGCGGACGAAGCGGCGACCAGCGGCAGCAGCAAGGGGATCGCGCTACGGATCGATGGGGACGCCATTCCAGAATCAGCTTTCAGTGCCGCTCACCGTGGCGCATCTCCAGCGATCGGCAGTGATCCGCAAGATAAGAGATTTTAATCGGCGATGGCCGATTGGCATCGGCGTCGATGCGAACCGGATCGATCTCATTCTCGGCAACTGCCTATATGGCCAGCCACATCATATATGATTATGCCAAGCCGTCCCGCTTTGTTTTTCGCGTCGAACCGGAGCCATCATGATCCTCGTCACCGCCGCCTACGGCAACCAGGGTCAGCGATTGATTCCGCTCCTCGCCCGCGCCGGGTGCAAGGTTCGGGCCATGCGCGCGTCGGGCGACCTTGACGTCCTACTGGCGCTTGGTGCGACCGAGGCCGTTCACGGCGACGCGAGCGATCCGGTGACGCTGGCGCGCGCCATGGATGGCGTCGACACCGTCTATCACGTCGGCCCATCGCTCCACCCGCGCGAGCGCGAGATGGGCTTTGCCGTGATCGAGGCGGCTGAAGCCGCCGGCGTCGGCCACATCGTCTTCAGCTCGGTCCTCCACGCGATCGAGGACGACCTCATCCAGCACCGCGCCAAGCTCGCCATCGAGCGGCGATTGATCCGCTCGACGTCGAGGTGGACCATCCTTCAGCCGACCAATTACATGCTTCCCGGCTGGTCGCTGCCGGTATTCAAGACCGAGGTCTTCCGCCTGTGGTGGTCGCTCGACCGCCGGCAGTCGCTGATCGTCCTCGACGATTTCGCGGAGGTAGCCGCCAAGGTAATCGTCGAGGGCGCGGCGCACCACGGCGCGACCTACGAGCTGAGCTCGGGCGACTGCCTGACCGCCCACGAAATTGCCGACCGCTTCAGCCGAGTGATGGGCGTGACCGTCCGCGCCGAGGAAGTCGAGGCCGACGACTTCCTCGTCAGGTACCGCCGCCACCCGGCCATCGACGCGCGACTGGCGGCTGGGCACGCCGTCACTGCCGCCGACTTCCCCGACGAGTTCGCCGTCTTCCGCGCTATCGGCGCGTGCTATTCCCGGCACGACTTCGTCGGCAACCCCAATGTCCTCTCGTGGCTGCTCGGACGGCTGCCGACGACGGTCGAGGATTACCTGCGCGGCGAGTACGCCCGCTTCCGCGCCGCCCCCTGAGTCAGCGGCCGGGAAAGGCCTTTCCGCTGGCCCGCCAGATACGGTCGGCGGCTAGCGGCGCGGCGACGATCAGCTTGTCGCCCATATTGACGTGGTCGATGCCTTCGACCTCGTACAGCGCCTCGTAGGCGTCGGCCCCGGCGGCCCGGCCGCGCTGTTCGGCGAGGGCAGGTGCCGTCGACGCGGCCGCCGCCGTCTGCATCACCGCGGCGTCGCGCGTGCCGGCGATGATGACGTAGCGATTGCCCTCGCTGCCCGGGAATGTCGCGAAATAGCCGAAATCGCGGCTGCCGGCCCCCGGCTCGTCGGGACCGCCCTGGTCGCTGTGGTACTGCCGGCCAGTCCGGGCATCGATCAGGTCGTCCCACGTCGCGCCCACGGCGAACCGCGACCCGGCGAAGACGGGGTTGCGAAGGAGCGGGCCTAGGCCGCTGAAATAGCCGACGTAGACGATGTTGGCGATCTTTAGCGTCGCCGGGCTGAGGTTCGAGGCAAGGACGACACGGGTGCGCGAGCGCTCGGCATCCGTCCGGGCGATCACCGGCATCAGGTCACGCAGCGCCTGCGCCGTCGCCGCCGGCAGGTAGGTCAAGTCGAGATCGACGTACGACGGGCGGAGCGAAGGGTGCTCCATCAGCAGCTGGTCGAGGTCGCCGCGCGAATTGACACCGTAGTCGCGGACCATGCGGTCGACGCCGCGTGGGCGGTCGACTTCACCGAAGATATAATAGTCGCCGACGACGATCGCCGTCGGCTTGCCGTTGGCAAGGAGTGCGGCCCATGGCGGCGAGGCGCGGACGGCATCGATCGCCGGTGCCGAGGACCGCGGCCAGACGATCAGCCAGACGACGAGGTTGACCAAGGCGACGGCGACGGCGGCGGCGACGACGGGCCAGCGCGACCGCCGGCGCCGCCGCTCCCGCGTTCCGGGCGTGTCCGGCGCGGTCGAGCGATCGACGGGCGGCGTCGCGGCCGCGGCGATTTGCGGAGCGATGACCAGCCGGTAGCTGCCGCGGGGGATGTCGAGCCGGACCGCCGCACCGTCGCGCTGGTAGAATTCGCCGAGTTTGCGGCGCAGGCGGTGGATGTAGACGCGAACGGTCGCGTCCTGGGCGAAGTCGATGGTGTCGGGCTTGCCGAACACGGTCGTCGCGATGTCGATCTCCTTGGGGTTCATCGTCGGCGAGGCCGTGACGAGGAAGTCGAAAAGCTGGACGAGGCTGCCGCTGCCGCCGAGGACGCCACTAGCGCGAACGCGCGCGGCTTCGGCTGCGAGGTTGTCGGCGTCGGTCACGCCACCATCCTAATGAGCCCGCTGCACGATGGAAATGCTGCTTGTAACGCGGTGTAACCGGGCCAAAACCGTAAAAAACATGACCGAGCGACAGGCGTCGGCGACGCCCCACCTCGCTAGGCCAGCGAATATGGGGAGAATCGAGTGCGCCAGCTGCTGAGGTTTGCCATAGCCACCGGGCTGCTCGCCGGCACGGCGCCGACGCGCGCAGTCGATGGCGCTGCCGCTGCCGACGAGGAATTGATCATCGTCACCGGGCACGGGCTCGATTTTATGACTACGCCGACCACAACCGGCAGCCGGCTT
>CAXTQJ010000109.1:0-2400 GCA_964246245.1 uncultured Sphingomonadaceae bacterium | reverse complement strand
AGCCCGAGCGCTGGGTGCGTCAGACCGCGTTCGACAACGACGAGGCCGTCGGTTATCTCGCCGACCGGCTCGCCCGCCTCGGCGTCGAGAAGGAACTCGCCCGCCAGGGGGCGCCACGAGGTGCCGCCGTGACGATCGGCGACGTCACCGGGCACGGGCTCGATTTGCTGACTACGCCGACCACAACCGGCAGCCGGCTTGGGCTGACTCCGCTTGAGACGCCGGCGTCGATCGCCATCGCCGACGGCGACGCCATCCGCCTCCGCGGCGACCTGACGCTGGTCGATGCGGTCACCCGTCTGCCCGGGGTGACGACCGCGGCCAACCCTGGCAACGGCGGCACCGCACTCGTCGTTCGCGGCTTCAGCGGCCAAGGGTCGATCCTTCAGCTGTACGACGGTGTTCGCCTGTTTCCGGTCGCCGGTACGATCACCTTCCCGACCGACCCCTGGACGATCGACCGGATCGAGGTGCTCAATGGTCCCGCCTCGGTACTCTACGGCCAAGGGTCGCTCGGCGGCGCGGTGAACTTCCTGTCGCGCGCGCCGACCGAGCACCTCGCCGCCGACGGCGAGGTCCAGTTCGGCTCGCAGAACACGTTCCATGTCGGGGCTGGGGTCGGCGGGCCGCTCGCCGACCGGCTGACCTTCCGCGTCGACGCCAGCTACCGCCGGTCGGACGGCTATGTCGATCGCGGCCGGGCGAACAGCTACGCCGTGTCGACGGCGCTGCGCTTCCAGGCGACCGACACGCTGTCGCTAGCGCTGCGCGACGACTATGGCGACCAGCGGCCGATCCGCTATTTCGGCACGCCGCTGATCGACCACCGCCTGACCGACGCCAACCGCGGCGAGAATTACAACGTCGCCGACGCTCAGCTTCACTATCAGGACAACCGGACGACGCTGACCTTTGACTGGACGCCGGTGCCGGGGGTGACGGTCAGCAACGCCGCCTACCGCCTGACCAGCAAGCGGTTGTTCAAGGACCTCGAGAGCTACTTCTACGATGACGCAACGGGCCTGATCGACCGGCAGGACAACCTCGGCATTGTCCACGACCAGACGCAGTACGGCGACCAGGGCACGGTCAAGTGGTCGACGGCCGTGGGGCGGCTGCACAACGACGTCGTCGGCGGCTTCGACGTCAACTCGATCAAGCTGGTCTATTCGAACGACTTCGGGTCTGATCCGCAGAACGACTCGGTCAACCCGTTCAATTTCAACCCCGGCCTGTTCTTCGATACGCAGGGCATCGCGCCGCGCTTCCGCACGCAGACGACCGAATACGCCGTCTTCGCCGAGGACCGGCTCAAGCTGACCGATCAGGTCTCGGTCATCGCCGGTGTCCGCTACGAGCACGACGAGGTCGGGCGGTGGAACATCGTCGCCGTGCCGGGCGACGGCACGACCGAGGTCTCGGCCTACCCGGGCGGCCAGGACAAGGTACTGCAGAACACGACCTACAAGGTCGGCGCGGTCTACCAGCCGATGCCGACGGTGTCGCTCTACGCGCAATATGCGACAGGGGTCGATCCCTTGGGGACGCTGACCACCTTCACGACCAATGCGAGCCAGTTCTTCTTCACCAACGCCACCGGCGACGAGGTCGAAGTCGGGGCCAAGGCGAGCTTCCTGGGCGGCCACGGCAGTGCGACGGTCGCGGCTTACCGAATCGTCAAACACGACCTCGTCGCCCAGCGGACACCGCTAAGCCCGGTCGAGCAGATCGGCCAGCGGTCGGCCAAGGGCATCGAGGCATCGTTTTCGCTCGATCTCGCCCGCCGCTTCGGCGTCGACGCCAACGGCACCATCCTCGAGGCGCGATACGACGACTTCACCAGCGGCGGTGTGTCGTTCACGGGCAAGACGCCGGCCAACATCCCCGACGTCAGCGCCAACGCCCGCCTGCGCTACGACGTCACCAAGCGGCTGCAGGCGCGCGGCGGCGTGCGTTTCGTCGGCAAGACCTACAGCGACGACGCCAACACCTTCCGCGTCCCCGGCTATGCCGTCTTCGATCTCGGCCTGACCTACGCCATCACCCGGAACCTCGCGGCCAACGTCCAAGTCGAGAACCTGACCGACAAGACGTACGCGACGACGACCTACAACGACGAGCAGTATATTCTCGGACGGCCGCGCTCGGTCGACGTGTCGCTTCGTGCCCACTTCTAGCCTAGCTCGGCGGAGCCGGCGCTGGCTCTACCTGACCCACCGCTGGGTCGGCGTCGCCACCTGCCTGCTGTTCGCCATGTGGTTCGCCTCGGGCGTGGTCATGATGTACGTCCCCTTCCCGTCGCTGACCGCCGAGGAGCGGCTGTCCGGACTCGCCCCGATCGACTGGCGCCCCCTCCCCCACCGCCCCGCAGAAGCCCTGAGCGCCCCCCCCGTCGCGGCA
>CAXTQJ010000108.1:7645-8232 GCA_964246245.1 uncultured Sphingomonadaceae bacterium | reverse complement strand
GGCTCGCGGCGAACACCGACCTGCCGCAGGCCCCGCGCCTCGTCGCGCTCGCCGCGCGCGATCTCGGGACCGCGCTGCCGGTGCAGAAGACGCTGCGCACGGGCAGCTTCACGCCGGCGATGGGGCCGAAGTCGGCGCTGACCGCGGGCGCGCACGACGCCGAGGTGGTCGCTCGGCTGAAGCCGCTCCTCGCCGCCGAGCGCAACGCCGAGGCCGAGGCGGTCGTCGCCGCCGCCGCGCCGACGGTGTCGCCCGACGTCGCCGCCGAATGGACCGAGCGCGTCGCGTGGAGCGCGTACGGCGCGGGCGACGACTTCGCTGCCGAACGGCTGGGCAACGCGGCGGCGGCGGGCAGCAGTACATGGTCGGGGCTTGGCGGCTGGGTCGCCGGCCTCGCCGCCTTCCGCCGCGGCGACTGCACGGCAGCGGCGGCGCGCTTCGACGGCGTCGCGGCGCGCTTCGGCGGGGAGGACATCGCCCCGGCGGCGAATTTCTGGGCGGCGCGGTCGTATCTCGCCTGCGGCCAGCCGACCAAGGTCGCCGCGCGGCTGCAGACCGCGGCGGCGCGCGCCGACACCTTCTACGGG
>CAXTQJ010000108.1:5632-7635 GCA_964246245.1 uncultured Sphingomonadaceae bacterium | reverse complement strand
GCCGCTCGACTGGGCCGAGCCCGATTTCATCACCGCCGACTGGAACCACCTGTCGGCGATCCCCGGCGCGCGGCGGGCCGCGGCGCTGGTCGAGATCGGCGAGATCGGCCTCGCCGACCGTGAGCTCCGTTATCTCGCCGCGACGACCGACACCGGCAACTGGCCGGCCGTGCTGCGGCTGGCGGCGCGGCTCAACCTGCCGGCGACGCAGTTCTGGCTCGCGCATCATCCGCCCGAGGGCATCGACCCGCCGCTGTCGGCGCGCTATCCCGCCCCCGAGTGGAACCCGGCGCACGGCTGGCGGGTCGACCGCGGCCTCGTCTTCGCCCACGCCCTCCAGGAGTCGGCCTTCGTCACCTCGGCGACGAGCCGGACCGGGGCGAAGGGCATCATGCAGCTGATGCCCGCCGCCGCGAAGCGGGCGCAGGCGCGGATGGCCGATGGCACCGTCGTCGACGTCGCCGTCCGCGACCTCGGCGACCCCGAGTTCAACATCGACTGCGGCCAGAGCTATCTCGAAGAGCTGCGCGACATGAGCTACACCGCCGGGCTCCTGCCCAAGGTCATCGCGGCGTACAACGCCGGGCCGGGATCGGTGCAGAAGTGGAACGCGACTGTCCGCGACAACGGCGACCCGCTGCTGTTCATCGAGTCGATCCCGTTCCGCGAGACGCGCCACTACGTCGAGGTCGTCCTCAGGAACTACTGGATGTACCAGCTGCGCGAAGGCCATGCGCCGCCGTCGATCGATGCGCTTGCCGCCGGGCTGTGGCCGAAGTTTCCCGGCATGGCGGGCCCGGCGGCGGTGACGGTGACCCCGGCGGTGACCGCGCCGCTGCTCCCGGTCGTCGGGCCGGCCGCGCTGCCCGAGGACACGACGGTGGTCGCGACGCTGTAGCCGCCGCGCTGCGACCGCGTGCAACGCGAATCGTTCGCATTTTGCCGCGCCGCGGTCGCGGCCCACCGCGCCCCCGGTCGCGCCCAACCGCGCTGCCGCCGCGCGGGCACCGCGCCTTGGCCGCGCCCCGCCGGGGTGCTCGTCGGCCGCCACCGGGCGGATATCGGACGTCGCGGGTGTGACCTTCGTGGCGTTGTTCATCTTCGCGGCAGGACTATAGAGGGTCGATGCCGATCGACGACACCCTCCCCTTCCGCCCCGTCCGCATCGCCGTCCTCACCGTGTCCGACACGCGCTCGGCCGCCGACGACCGCTCCGGCAACACCCTCGTCGAGCGGCTGACCGCCGCCGGCCACGTTCTCGCCGACCGCACCATCGTCCGCGACGACGTCGGCCGGATCGCCGCGCAGCTCACCCGCTGGGTCGACAACCCCGACATCGACTGCGTCATCGCCACCGGCGGCACCGGCGTCACCGGCCGCGACGTCACCCCCGAGGCCTTTGCCGAGGTATGGGACAAGGAGATCCCCGGCTTCGGCGAGCTGTTCCGCTGGCTCAGCTTCCAGACGATCGGCACCTCGACGATCCAGTCGCGCGCGACCGCCGGCGTCGCGCGGGGACCCTATCTGTTCGCCCTCCCCGGCTCGACCGGCGCGGTGAAGGACGGGTGGGACGGCATCCTCCGCGACCAGCTCGACAGCCGCCACCGCCCATGCAACTTCGTCGAGCTGATGCCGCGCCTGACCGAGCGCTGACCGCGACGCCGGACGGCTGGGCTGACGGCGGATCGACGCAGCCGCGACGACTGGCGAGGGCCGGCAGCCGTCGGCCATGGGAAGCCATCCCCCACCTCGGTCGTTACAGCGGCGTTGCGTTATCCGCCGTGGAGCATGCCATGAAGCTCGTCCGCCTGCTCGCCGTTGCCACGCTCGTGACCGCCCCTGCGATGGCGCAGGATCACCACGGCGGCGGCGGCGGACATCCCGGCGGTCCGGGCGGCGGTGGCGGTGGCCATCCCGGTGGCCCCCCGGCGGGCGGTGGCGGTCGCGGCGGTGCCCCCCGCGGCGGCGTCCACCGCCGCGGCGACAACCACGGCCCAATTAAC
>CAXTQJ010000108.1:0-5622 GCA_964246245.1 uncultured Sphingomonadaceae bacterium | reverse complement strand
GGCCAGAGCGGTGCGCCGGCGGGCGAATTCCATGGACGTCCCGGCCGCGACGGCCGCGGCCCTGATCGCGGCGGCGATTTTCATCACGATTACGGCGGGGATCACGCTTATGGCTACGGCGACAACCGCGGCGGCGATCGCGGTCCGGGGCGTTTCCAGCGCGGCGAGCCGATAGGCGATTTTCACCGCGGCGACGCCCATCGCAGCGAAGGGTTCCGCAGTGGCGGCGATCGCGGCGGCGGCTTTCGTCGGCCCGACGGCTACCGCGCCCCGGCCGGCTACTGGCGCGGCAACGACTGGGCGCGGTCGCGTGTCTACTGGGGCAGTTATCGTCAGCCGCGCGGCTATTATTATCGCCGCTGGTCTCCCGGCCTGCTCCTGCCGGCGCTGTTCTTCTCGTCGGCCTATTTCTACGACGACTACGCGTCGCTAGGCCTCTATCGCCCGCCGTACGGCTATCACTGGGTCCGCTACGGCCCCGATCTGCTCCTCGTCCGCAACGGCACGCGGCGGATCGTCGACGTCCGCTACGGGGTGTTCGCCTAGATTGTTCTTGTAATGTTCCGCGCGAAACGGCAGATTGGGCCATGGCCTCCCTGCCCCCTGTCCGCGGCCGCGGCGCGCCGGCGAATACGCCGTCGACGCGGTTCGATGCGCCGGGGATCGAGGTCGATCGCGACTGGGTCGATGCGCGCGGTACCGTCGACGGCGGTGCTCCGCCGCTGCGAACGACCGTCACCCGCGAGCAGCCACGGACGATCATCAGCCGCAACACGTCACCCGACGTGCCGTTCGACCGGTCGGTCAACGCCTATCGCGGCTGCGAACACGGCTGCGTCTATTGCTTCGCCCGACCGACGCACGCCTATCTCGGTCTGTCGCCGGGCCTCGATTTCGAAAGCCGGCTGACCGCCAAGCCCGACGCGCCCAGGCTGCTCCGCACCGAATTGAGCAAGCGTGGCTACGTCCCGTCGGTTCTCGCAATGGGAACCAACACCGATCCCTATCAGCCCATCGAGGCTGACTGGCGGATCACCCGCGGCTGTCTCGAGGTGCTCCGCGACTTCCGCCATCCGGTGTCGATCACGACCAAGTCGAACCGCGTCATCGCCGACCTCAACCTCCTCGCCGACCTTGCCGCCGACGGTCTGGTCGCGGTGATCATGTCGGTGACGAGCCTCGTGCCTGCGGTCGCGCGGACCCTCGAACCGCGCGCCGCCGCGCCAGCCAAGCGCCTTGCTGCGATCCGCACATTGACGGACGCCGGCGTGCCGGTGTGGGCATCGGTCGCACCGGTCGTCCCGGCGATCACCGACCACGAGATCGAGGCGATCCTAGAGGCAGCCGCCGCCGCCGGCGCGGTCGGGGCCTTCGCGATGCCGGTCCGCCTGCCGCACGAGGTCGCGCCGCTGTTCCGTGGTTGGCTCGACGCGCATTACCCCGACCGCGCCGTGCACGTCATGACCCTGATCCGCTCGATGCGCGACGGCCGCGACAACGACCCCGACTTCGGCACCCGGATGCGGGGCAAGGGCCCCTACGCCGACCTCCTCCACCGCCGGGTCGCCGTGGCAAAGGCGCGGCTCGGGCTCGATCGGCCGCGGATGGCGCTGCGCACCGACCTGTTCAAGGTGCCGGGGGCGACGCAGCTCGCGTTGTTCTGACGGTCTCAGGCGCGCCGGCGCCGCGTCTGTCGCGTTGCCCCGCCGACCGCGCCGGAGCCGGCGACCATTAGCGCCCATGTCGCCGGCTCGGGGATGACGCCGTCGGGGTCGAGGCGGAAGGCGTGGAGCTCGCCGTCGAGCAGGGCGTCACCGGTGATCTGGCCGGCGTCGTTGATCGCATAAGCGGCGAAGATGTGATCGCCGGCCGCTAAATTGTCGACGAGCCGATCGAGGATCAGCGTATTGCGGCCGTCGTAGACGAAGCCGTCGTAGCCGTCCCCCTCGATCCCGCCGACTACGACCCCGGCGTCGTTGATCCCCCATGCCGAATAGTCCGAGGTGTCACCGGCGCGGTTGAGCGCGATCGACCCCTGCCCCGGCGTGCAGAGAAAGGCGCGGCGGTAGTCGCGGTCGGGGGTGAAGGCATAGCCGGCGACCTGGCCCGCATCGTTGATCGCCCACGCGTGGCTGGTCGAGCCGAACGGGTCGATGTCAACGGTGCCGACCCCCGGCGTGTAGACGAAGGCGTGGTCGGCACCATGCTCGCTGCCGTTCTGGATCACGCTCTGTCCGACGACTTGACCGAGATCGTTGATCGCGTGCCCCTCGGTGAAACCCCGTCGATCGAGCCGATGTCGGTCTCGACCCCACCCGGCGGATCGACATAGGCGTGATTGGCCGACAGGTTGCCGCGCGGACCGCGAGCCTGGATGCTCGTCCCGGTAATGACGCCGGCGGCGTTGATCGCCATGCCCTGCGAGCTGTCATCGCCCGCGACCGGTGCCAGGGTCTCAAGCTGCCCGGTCGCGATCGCGTAGCGGAATGCGTTGCGGCCGGTGGCGGTGGCCAGCGTCCCGCTGATCTGACCGGCAGCGTTGATCCCGGTCGCCTCGCTAAAGTCGTGGGCGGTCGTCGCGGCGGCGAAAGCGACGGGTGCCTGCCCGGGCGCGGCGTAGAAAGGCGTCGTTCCCGAGTCGGTCGCGAAACCGCCGGCGACGATGCCGGCGATGTTGATTGCCCGGCCGAAGCTCGACGATGTTCCCGGCGAGCCGAGATCGGTGATCGTGTAATGCACCGCGCCCGCTGCCACTGGCGTCGCGCCGGCCAGCAGCACTGCGAATATCCCCGCATCGCCCGGGCCCCTTGCCCCATGTCGTGCTACCGTTCCGCGGCGACGACGGAAAGTCCGGTATCAGACCACGGCAAAATGATCGCGGTACCGCGCGCGGAGCTCTGTTTTGAGCAACTTGCCCGTCGCGGTGTGCGGCAAGTCGGCGACGAAGACGACGTCGTCGGGCAGCCACCACTTGGCGATGCGCGGCGTCAGGTGGGCGACGACGTCGTCGCGGGTAACGTGCGGTTCGGCGACGACGATCAGGAGCGGCCGCTCGTCCCACTTCGGGTGCGGCACGCCGATCACCGCCGCCTCGCGCACGCCGGGACAGCCGACGGCGGTGTTCTCGAGGTCGATCGAGCTGATCCATTCCCCGCCCGACTTGATAACGTCCTTGGCGCGGTCGACGATGCCCATGTAGCCGAGCGGGTCGATCGTCGCGACGTCGCCGGTGTCGAACCAGCCGTCGCCGTCGGTCGCCCGTGCCTCGGCCCCGAAATAGGTGTCGACGATCCACGGCCCGCGTACCAGCAGTCGGCCGAACGCGACGCCGTCGCGCGGCAGTTCCGCGCCGTCGTCGCCGACGATCGTCATCTCGACGCCGAAGACGGCGCGTCCCTGCTTCGTCGCCATGGCGAGCCGCGCCGGCGGCGGGAGCGCCACGACATCGGGCGTCGGCGCGCCGATGGTCCCGATCGGGCTCATTTCCGTCATCCCCCACAGCTGGCTGACGGCGATCTCCCGCGCGGCGAACGCCTCGATCATCGACGCCGGCACCGCCGACCCGCCAATGAAGACGCGGTCGAGCCGCCCGAGATCGCCGCCGGCCGCAGCGAGGTGCTGGAGGACGCCGAGCCACACCGTCGGCACGGCCATCGCGAAGTCGACATCCTCGTCGACGATCAGCCGGGTTAGCGCCGCGGCATCGAAGTGCGGCCCGTTGAGGATGAGCGCCGAGCCGGCGGCGGCGGCGGCATAAGGCACGCTCCACGCGTTGACGTGGAACATCGGCGCGATCGGCAGGACCCGCGTCCGCGCGCCGAGCGCCAGCACGTCGACGCCGGTCGCCGCGAGCGCGTGGAGGACGGTCGAGCGGTGGCTGTAGATGACGCCCTTCGGGTTCCCCGTCGTCCCACTCGTGTAGCACAGCCCCGCCGGTTCGTGCTCGGCTAAGTCGGCCCATGCGAAATCCGGGTCGCCGGTGGCGACGAGATCCTCGTAGCAGATCAGGTCGAGCGACGACGCTGGCAGGTGAGCGCGGTCAGTCAGGACGACGAAATGCCTGACCGCCGGCAGCCGCAGGGCAAGGCGTTCGACGAGGGGAACAAAGCTCAGGTCGAACAGGAGCACGCCGTCGGCGGCGTGGGCGATGATATAAGCGAGCTGATCGTCGAACAGCCGCGGATTGACGGTGTGCGCGACCGCCCCGACGCCGCCGATGGCGTAGAGGCACTCGACGTGCCGCCACGTATTCCACGCCAGCGTCGCCACCCGGTCGCCGCGACCGACACCGAGCCCGGTGAGCGCCGCCGCCAGCCGCCGCGATCGGTCGGCGACCGCGCCCCAGGTCGTCCGGTGCGTCCCACCCTCGACCGCGAGGCTGACGATCGCGCGGTTGGAGTGGTTGCGCGCGGCGTGATCGAGCAACCGCGGTGTCGTCAGCGGCCAGTCCTGCATTCCACCAGGCATCGCGCCCTCCCCTTTCAGGCGTTCTATCAGCCGCGTCGGGCTTTCGACAAACCGCTTGACATGGGGGAACAGATCGGGAACGATACTGCTCAACTGGGAGATCAGCCGATGCTTGCCGTTTTCATCTGCAATCTGTGTACGATCGCTCTGCTCGCCGGACTGGTCGGTGGCATCGTCGCCGGGGTCGCCAGCGCGCGCGTGAAGATCGTCGATGCCCTCGCATACGACCCTCCGGTCGACGTCATACCACGGTGGCCGGCGGACCGGGTGGCAAGCCGGGCGACCCCCGCGTGAGGCGCGCTGCCGCGCGGATGCCAAAGGGGACCGAAACGGCGTAGCCGAGGCTGAGCAGCGACAGGGTCATCCACGGCACGGTGAACAGCGCGCCGGCGAACAACCCGACCCCGAGCAGCGCGACCAGCCGCCATTCGGCGCGGAGGCGAACCGCGCCCCACGCGAAAGTCGGCAGGCTCGACGCCATTAGCGCTGCGACGACGACCATGACGACCGCGCTGATGACCGCGCGCGTATAGAGGTCGCGAGTGTCGCCGAACGTGGGCAGCAGCGGCCCGAGCCACAGCCAGACGAAGATCGGGCTGAGCGCGAGCCCCGCCCCGACCGGACCGGCCAGATTGAGCGTCGGCGCGTTGCTGACGGTATCGAAGGACGGGTCCTGGGCGTGGTACGACACCACCGCCAATCCCAATCCCAGCCCCGCCAAAGCCACCAGCACGGCTGCCAGTTCGGCAAGCCGGCGGCTGAGCTGCCCCCGGAGCGTCGGCGAGATGAACCGGGAGGACTGGAATGAAACCGCCATATTCAAGAGCCTTAGACGCTTATCGTTTGATTCTCAAACAATAACGGCATAAAAAAGGCGCCGGCCCATTGCTGGACCGGCGTCCTTTCCTGCGCAACGCGGGCGGCGGTTTAGTCGCCCATCACCGGCACGCGCTGACCGTCCGCATAGATCGCATAGGCTTCCTCGCCGTGCACCGCGTCATCGCCGATCAGCAGCGCCTCGTCGTCGAGCCGCAGCGGTACGACAAAGCTGATCAGCTTGATCAGAATGTACGTCGCAATGACGTTCCAGACGATGATGAAGGCGGCGCCGTAGATCTGCAGCACGATCTGGTGGAAGTTGCCGTACCACCAACC
>CAXTQJ010000107.1:0-8298 GCA_964246245.1 uncultured Sphingomonadaceae bacterium | reverse complement strand
GGGGCCCCCCCCCGCGCCGGGGGGGCGCCCCCCCCCCCCCCCCCCCGGGGGGGGGGGATCGACCGCGTCACCCTCACCCCTCGATCCCGTCGAGCTGGCGCGACAGGAGCCCGTGGAACTCCTCGGCGAACGCGTTCAGCCGCGCCTCGAGACGGCCTAGTCCGTGGAGCAGGCGGTTGTAGCCGATCACCGCCGGGATCGCGGCGAACAGCCCGAGCGCGGTCGCGAACAGCGCCTCGGCGATGCCCGGCCGAGGCGCTGTTCGCGACCGCGCTCGGGCTGTTCGCCGCGATGCTGCCGAACGCGCGCATGATCCCCCACACCGTGCCGAACAGCCCGACGAACGGCGCGACCGAGCCGATCGTCGCAAGCAAATTGAGGCGGTCGCCGAGCGCGTCGATCTCGCGCGCGGTCGCGACTCCCATCAGCGAGGTCAGCCGCGCGCGTACGCCCTCGCGGTCGATGCCGCTTCCGGCGCGGCGACCCTGGATGCTCCGCCGCCACTCGTTCATGCCGGCGACGAACAGGCGCGCCGACGGGTGGCTCGCCTTGGCGGCGGGGTCGTACATCGCGTCGAGACTGTCGGCCTTCCAGAACCACGTCTCGAACGCCTTCGCCTGCGCGTTGATCGCCGACAGCCGCCGGCCGCGTTCGAGGATGATCGCCCACGACGCGATCGACGCCGCGATCAGCCCGAGCATGACCAGCTTGACGACGATGTCGGCCTGCCAGAACAGCGCCAGCGGCGACATGTCGACCGCGGTCGTGGCGACGACGGCGGGCATCAAGCCGTGGCCTCGGCCATCAGCCCGGCGAAGCGCGCCGCCCATGCGCGCGGCTGCCGCCGCGGCCGGCCGTCCATGCCGAGCCACGCGGCGGTGACGCGGCCGCGGGTCACCTGCTGCGACCCGCGCCAGATGTCCTGCGCGATCACCGTCGCGGCGGCGCGGACGCGCTCGATCGTCGTGCGCACGGTCAGGACGTCATCGAGCCGCGCCGGCGCGAGATAGGTCACCTGCAGGTCGTAGACCGACCAGTAGCCGTCACCGGCCGCCATCAGCGCCTGCCCCTCGATACCGATGCCGCGCAGCATCTCGCTCCGCGCGCGCTCCATGAAGCGCAGGTAGTTGGCATGGTAGACGATGCCGGTCAGGTCGGTATCCTCGAAATAGACGCGCACCGGGAAGACGTGGCTGCCGCCGTCGAACCGGCCGGTGGCGGGGATGGTCATGCGCGCGGGATGTAGGCGAGGCCGACGGCCAAGGGAAGCGGCCCCGGTCGCGCGTCGATGATCGGCGACGGCGGCGGTCGTCGCGGGGCCGGGGGAACCTGCGACGGATGTCTGCCACCCGCACCCCCACCCCCTTCCGGAAGAGGGTAGGGCGGTCGCTCAGTCTTTTTCCATCGTGCACTGGAGCGGATGCTGGTGCTGCCTGGCGAAGTCCATCACCTGGGTGACCTTGGTTTCGGCGACCTCGTAGGTGAAGATGCCGCAGATGCCGACGCCGCGCTGATGGACGTGGAGCATGACCCGCGTCGCGTCTTCGATCGTCATGCGGAAAAAGCGCTGGAGGGTGAGGACGACGAACTCCATCGGGGTATAGTCGTCGTTGAGCAGCAGCACCTTGTAGAGCGCCGGCTTCTGCGTCTGGGGCTTGGTCTTGGTCGCGACACCGACGCCGCCGCGGCGCTCGCGGTCATCGTCGTCGTCGCCGACCGGGCCGGCGTGGGGGGCGTTGATCATACCGCAATATACGGGCGCGCGGGGGTCGCGTTCAAGGGCGCGAGGCGCCGCGCCGATCGGAGCGCATTGTTCCCGAGGCGGGCCATCGCGATGCATCGCGCACCGCTGCGGCCGCGATGTCCGCGCGACGACGAAAACCGGCGGGAGGTCGCCCTCCCGCCGGTCGGTCGCCAAAAATTCGGCCGACTTACTGGCCGACGGTGCCGGCCATCGACTTGAGCTTGTCGGTCGCGACGGTGGCGCGCGCCTGCATCGGCTCGAACACCTCGCCCATCAGCTTGACCATCGTTTCCGACAGCTTCGACATCTCGGCGACGGCGGCGTCGAACTGAGTCTTGGCGAAGTCGTTCTGCAGCTGCATCAGCTCGTTCGGCGTCTTGACGGTCGTCATCGCGCGGGCGGCGGCGGTCGTTTCCTCGAACGTCTTGCGGCTGAAGTCGGCGACCTCGCGAGCGATCGCCTCGATGCCCTGCGCGGCGGCGCGCGACGACGCGAGCATCGCCTCGACGTTGCCACGGGCGAGGCCGGCGAACTCGTCGACGTTCTTCATGCCGGTCTCGATCGCTTCGCGCGACTTGGTCGCAGCCTGCTCGAAAGTCGCCTTGCCGGTCGCCATCGCGCTTTCGGTGGTGGTGGCCATGGTCGCCTTCATCTGCTCGGCGCCATTCTTCATCGCGTCGGCGGCGGTGGTGTAGGTCTCGGTCATCGGGTTGTCCTTCTGGCTGGTTTCGGGAACGATTGGGGCGGCGGTAATGGGCGGCACGTCGGCCGGTAGGGCCGCGTCGAGCGCGGCGGCGACCGGTACCGGAGCGACCTCCGGCTGATCGGCGTGCGAAGCCGGGGCAGCCGCCGGCTCGGCCAGCGGGGCGGGTTCCGGATCGACGATCGGCGCGACGATCGGCAACGCCGCGGTAAACGCGGAACTCGCGACGGGCGAGGCCGGCGGCATCTCGATCACTGATTTCGTCCGCGGTTTCCGTTGACCGGCTTCGGCCATACGACGCCCCCTGCCTTTATGTTGCAGTGCACAATAGGACCGAGGTTTGACAATTACAAGCGCGATTTTCGCACATTTTGCTCAACTTTATTCGAATATCGCGATCCCCGACGCCGAAAGCTGTTCCTGGAGCATCGATCGCAGCCGAATCATGCCGGAATCGCTGCTCGCCTCGATTCTCGCGACGAGGACATCCTGGGTGTTCGACGCGCGCAGCAGCCACCAACCGTCGGGTGTGGTCACCCGCGCGCCATCGGTCTCGTCGAGGGTCGCGCCGGCAGAGCGGAGGCGGTCGAGCACCTCGGCGACGACGGCGACCTTGCGCGTCTCGTCGCACTGGAAGCGCAGCTCGGGCGTGTTGATCAGCGCCGGCATCGCGTCCTTCAGCTCGGTGAGCGATCGGCCCGACGCGACCACGGCGCCGATCAGTCGGACGGCCGCGTAGAGCCCGTCGTCGAAGCCGTAATAGTCGTCGGCGATGAACAGATGGCCGCTCATCTCGCCAGCGAGCGGCGCGCCGGTCTCGCGCATCTTGGCCTTGATCAGCGAATGGCCGGTCTTCCACATCAATGGTCGGCCGCCGAGGTCGGCGACCCGGTCGAACAACGCCTGGCTCGACTTGATGTCGGCGATGATCGTCGCGCCTGGATGGCGACGCAGGACCGGCTCGGCGAGCAGGCCGAGGAGCTGGTCGCCCCAGACGACGCGGCCCTTGCCGTCGACCGCGCCGAGCCGGTCGCCGGCGCCGTCGAACGCGAGGCCCATATCGGCCCCGTGCGCGGCGACCGCGGCCTTGAGGTCGGCGAGGTTGTGCTCCTCGGTCGGGTCGGGATGGTGGTTGGGGAAGTCGCCGTCGACCTCGGTGAACAGCCGGACGTGCCGGCCCGGCAGCCGCGCGGTCAGCCGTTCGACGACCGGGCCGGCGGCGCCGTTGCCGGCATCCCAGACGATCGTCAGCGGCGGCGGCGCGAAGTCCTTGAGCAGGCGGTCGACGTAGCGGTCGACGAGGTCGACGGTCGACGTGGTACCGCTGCCCTTGGCCCAGTCGTCCGCCGCCGCCATCGCGCCCAGCCCGGCGATGTCGGTCCCGAAAAAGGGCGCATGACCGAGCATCAGCTTGAAGCCGTTGTAGTCGGGCGGATTGTGGCTGCCGGTGATCATGATGCCGCCGTCGCAGGCGAGGTCGTGAACGGCGAAGTAGAGCATCGGCGTCGGGCCAAGGCCGATTTCGACGGCGTCGACGCCGCTCGCGTTAAGCCCGGCGACGACCGCCGCCGCCAGCGCCGGCGACGAATGGCGGCCGTCGTAGCCGACCGCGACCGTGCGGCCGCCGGCCTGACGCACGCGAGTCGCGAACCCGCGGCCGATGGCGACGGCGTCGGCTTCGCCGAGCGTCGTCCCGACGATCCCGCGGATGTCGTACTCGCGGAGGGTGGTCGGGTGGAAGACGTGGGTCACGTGGTCCTTCTCGGTGATCTTTGCGATGAGAGCCCCGCGGCCGCAGGAGGATGCCGGACCGAATTGAGGCGGCTCGAAACATATCGTTATCCCGGCGCAGGCCGGAATCCATCCTCTCGAATGTCGGCGTTCATGGATTCCGGCCGGCGCCGGGACGACAACCCTGATATAGACTGCCGTACTGCCACTAGCCAAACGCCGCCAGCAATTCGCGGTCGGCGGCGGCCGCCGATTCGGCGATGTCGCGGCAGTTGATGACGGTTTCGCGAAGCGAGGCGGCGATGTAGTCGGCGTCGGGGCGCTCCTTGGCTTCCGCGCCGGGCTGCCACAGGCCGACGACGATGGGAACGCCCGGCAGCCGCTCGTGCAGCCGCCGCAGCAGCGTCCGCAGATGCGCCGGGACGCCTTCGACGCCGAGATAGACGACGGCAACGGCGAGAACCCCGGCCACGTTCAACAGGGCGATCCGCTCGCGCGAGACCTCGGCGAAGCCGGCGGTGCGCGCGCCGAGGTCGTGTTTGCCGAGCAGCTGGGCGAGGATCGCCGCGCCGACGTCGTCGAGCGGCCCCTTGCCGGCGACGCACAGGACCGCGCCGGGCGCGCGCCACGCCGGCGACGGCGGGTGGGCCGCTTCGCCCGGCGCGGCGTCGGCGGGCAGCGCCCGCTCGGCGAGGCTGCGGACGTTGGTCGGCGTCGCCTTCGCCGCCGGCGGATCGATGTCGTCGTGGATGGCGAGGTCGGCGATCAGGCCGGCGCTCGCGCGGCGGACGCGGTCGAGCCGGGCGTCGTCGAGGACCCCGCGCAGGCAGTCGGCGGCGGCGAGGTTCAATCCCTTGACCGCGACCTCGTCGTAGTAGCTCGACAATGCGCGGTCGCGGAGCAGGGTCTCGGCCTGGTCGAGCGCCTCGTCGGGATCGCCGGCGAGCATCCGCTGGTAGAAGCTCTCGACCGGGGTCAGCGCCGGCCGGTCGCCGCGCATGACGTCGAGAAACTCGAGCCGCTTGACGTGGCGGCCGAGGACGACGAGGCAGAGGGTCAAGGGCGTCGACAGGATCAGCCCGATCGGCCCCCACAGCCACGTCCAGAAGATCGCCGAGACGATCACCGCGACCGGCGACAGCCCGGTCGAATGGCCGTAGACCAGCGGCTCGACGACGTAGCCCATGATCGGCTCGACGACGATGAACAGCCCGACGACCCAGAACGACATCGTCCAGTCGGGCCCGACCGCGGCGGCGAGGATCAGCGGCGGGATCGCGGCGAGGAACGCGCCGACGTACGGCAGGAAGCGAAGCAGGCCGGCCAGCACGCCCCACAGCGCCGGCGACGGCACCCCGACGAAGTAGAGCCCGCCGCCGATGATCACGCCGAACACCGCATTGATCGCGACCTGGGTCAGGAAGTAGCGGCTGAGCCGCGCGGCGGCGTCGTCCATCGCCGTCGTCGTCCGGTGGAGATCGGTCGCGCCGAAGATGCGGATCAGCCGGTCGCGCAGGTCCTCGCGCTGGAGGAGGATGAAGATCGCGACGATGACGACGATCGCCGTCGTCTCGAGCGGGCCGACGACCGGGCTGAGCACCTCGCGCATCAGCGCGATCGGCGACAGCGGCGGTGGGCGGACCTCGACCGGGAGCGGCGGCGGCGCGGTGCGCTGCGCCCGCGGACCGTTGGCGATGCGGACCGGCGAGGCGAGGCCGCCGCTGGCGCGCTCGAACTGCCGGCCGAGGCTGCCGAGCATCGCCGGCAAACGACCAACGGTGGAATTGCGCACCAGCCGCACCTTGTGCTCGATCGTGACCGCATAGCGCGGTGCGTCGGTGGCGAGGCTCGCGACCTGCGTCCCGATTACCGTCGCCAGCGTCGCGAACACACCGAGCGCGAAGACCACGGCGAGGACGACCGCCGGCACCCGCGGCAGGCGCAGCCGCTGAAGCAGCTCGACCACCGGCGACAGGATGAACGACAACAGCACCGCGAGCATGATCGGAACGAGGACGTCGCGGGCGAGGAACAGCGCGGCGACGGCGACGACGCCGACCGCGAGCGCGAGTAGCGCGCCGAGGCCCGGCACCTCGGCCGGCATGACCTGCGCACGCGGCGCGGCGGGGTCGAGATCGATCATTCGCGTCTCCCGGCCTCGACCCTAGCAGGACCGCGCCGGTAACGCACCCGACCTGAACGACAGGAAAATGGTGGGCACGGCTGGTATCGAACCAGCGACCCCTGCGATGTCAACACAGTGCTCTACCACTGAGCTACGCGCCCACGCCGGCGGTACCTAGCCGCGGGGGCCGGGCGGCGCAAGCGCTTTGGCGCTGGTACGATCGCGCACCGCGCCATAGAACGGGACGATGTCCGACGGCACCCTCGCTCCCGGCTTCACCGTCAGCGCCGGAGCAACGCCGCCCGGATCGCTGGTCCTCGCCTCGCCGCATTCGGGGCGCGACTATCCGGCCGCGTTCCTCGCGGCGACGCGGCTGACGCTGGCCCAGCTTCGGCGTACCGAGGACGCCTTCGTCGCCGATCTGGTCTTGCCGGCGGCAACGGCGCACGGTGTGCCGCTGATCGCCGCGCGCTATGGCCGGTCGTGGCTCGACCTCAACCGCGATGCCGCCGAGATCGATCCGGCGATGGTCGTCGACGCGCTCGCCGCCCATCCGGCGCAGGCGAGCGACCGCGTCGTCGCCGGCCTCGGCGTCATCCCGCGCGTCGCCGCGCACGGCCTCGACATCTATCCGGGTCGCCTGCGCCACGCCGACATCGTCGCGCGGCTCGTGGCGGTCCATGCGCCGTATCATGCGACGCTGACCGACCTTCTCGATGCCGCGCGCCGGGCGCGGGGCTTCGCCGTCCTGCTCGACTGCCACTCGATGCCGTCGCCGCCGGCCGGGCCGCACGGCCCGCCGCAGGTGGTGATCGGCGACCGCTTCGGCGCGTCGGCAGCATCGGCGCTGGTCGCCGCGGTCGAGCGTCATTTCGTCGCCTCGGGGCTGCGCGTCGCACGCAACGTACCGTATGCCGGCGGCTATACCACGACACACCACGGCCGACCGGCGAGCGGCGTCCATGCGATCCAGATCGAGATCGACCGCGCGCTCTACATGGACCCGGTGCGGCTCGTCCGGCATCTCGGCTTCGACCGCATCACGAGCGTCTTCATCGACCTCGTCGCGGCCCTGCCGGCGATCGCGGCCGGCCTCGACCTCGGCCCGCTCGCCCTGGCGGCGGAATAAAAAAAGGCCACGCCCGAAGGCGTGGCCAGAGTTCAGGGAGCGCGGCGGCGTAAGGGGGGAAACGCCGCCGGCAAACTCAACTTAGTGCATTGCAGCATCGGTTCAACCCCTTTGCTCGACCTGACCGCCCCGCCCGGCTAAGCGGCGGCGATGAACGGTGCCGCCCTGATGCTCGACCTGCTCCGCGCCAACGGGGTGATCCACGTCTTCGGCAATCCGGGTACGACCGAGCTGCCGCTCGTCGACGCCTTCGCCGCCGAGGACGGGATCCGCTACGTCCTCGGGCTGAACGAGGTCGTCGTCCTCGGCATGGCCGATGGCTATGCCCAGGCGACGGGGCGGCTGGCGGTGGTCAACCTCCACGCCGCGCCGGGCCTCGGGAACGCGATGGGGATGCTCTACAACGCCGCGAAGGCAGGCGCGCCGATCCTCGTCACCGCCGGCCAGCAGGACACCGACATCGCGCTGACCGAGCCGCTGCTGTGGGGCGACCTCGCGACGCTGGCGCGGCCGCTGGTCAAGTGGTCGACCGAGGTGACGCGACTCGCCGACCTGCCGCGCACCCTCCACCGCGCCGCCAAGGTCGCGCTGGCCCCGCCGACCGGCCCGGTGTTCGTGTCGATCCCCGGTGACGTCCTCACCGCCGACGCAATCGGCATCGATCCGCTCGCCCCGACCCGGATCGCGACGCGGACGCGCGGCGATGCGGCGGGCATCGCCGCCGCCGCCGGCCTGATCGCCGCCGCGACCGCGCCGCTGATCCTCGCCGGCGACGCCGTGCCGCGGTCGGGGGCGCACGCCGCGCTCGCCGCGCTGGCCGAGGCGATCGGCGCGCCGGTCTACCTCGAGGGGATGGCTAACACCGC